>NZ_CP133269.1:1876666-2202500 GCF_030915525.1 Neobacillus sp. PS2-9 | reverse complement strand
CCGGACAACGCTTGCCACCTACGTATTACCGCGGCTGCTGGCACGTAGTTAGCCGTGGCTTTCTGGTTAGGTACCGTCAAGGTACCGGCAGTTACTCCGGTACTTGTTCTTCCCTAACAACAGAGCTTTACGACCCGAAGGCCTTCATCGCTCACGCGGCGTTGCTCCATCAGACTTTCGTCCATTGTGGAAGATTCCCTACTGCTGCCTCCCGTAGGAGTCTGGGCCGTGTCTCAGTCCCAGTGTGGCCGATCACCCTCTCAGGTCGGCTACGCATCGTCGCCTTGGTGAGCCGTTACCTCACCAACTAGCTAATGCGCCGCGGGCCCATCTGTAAGTGACAGCCGAAACCGACTTTCAGCTTTTCCTCATGAGAGAAAAAGGATTATCCGGTATTAGCACCGGTTTCCGGTGTTATCCCAGTCTTACAGGCAGGTTGCCCACGTGTTACTCACCCGTCCGCCGCTAACCACCGAAGTGGTTCGCTCGACTTGCATGTATTAGGCACGCCGCCAGCGTTCGTCCTGAGCCAGGATCAAACTCTCCAAGAAAGTTGATTAGCTCATTTTGTTACGTTGGCTTAGTTTCATAAGAAACTAATAATTTTTGTTTGTTGACGTTTTTGTTTGTTTAGTTTTCAAAGAACAATTTCGCTTTTTCTATTAATCTATCAATCAGCGACATTTGTTATTCTAGCATAACAAATGCTGTAATGTCAACTTCTTTTGAATTGTTTTTTTACCTTTTTTTAAGTAAACTACATCAATTCGTAGCAGCGACAAGATTTATAATACTACCCCAGAGGCATATCGTCAACAATTAATTTCTATCATGGTTAGAAATTAATATATAGGAAAAAATATTTAGTAAATCATGTCGTAAAGGAGTGTTTCTATAATGAGTACGTATTCTCATAAAAAAGAAGAAGAAAGTGGATTTACGAATTCTTCAGACCAAGGTTCATTAGAGAACTCAACTCAAAGTGAAAAGTTACCTGAATTTGATGTAATCGGAACAGCACTTAACGACATTTAACCATTTAAAAGCCATTTGCAAGATCAGAAGCTTGCAAATGGCTTTTTTTATCTTTTAATTGCTTTTAAAACGATTGCTTCCCCTTGAAAAGAAACAACTTGATTTTCTTCAATAACAATTCGAAATTTATCTTTTACTTTCGGATCTGACCCTTGAATGTATTCAGATAGTTTATCTTTTTCATCTTGTGATAAATTCATACGATTGCACCAAGGGTCAAACCGAAATGTTTTTTCAAACCGATGCCATTCATATATTTCAAAACCCGCTAATTCAAGCATACGAAGCCATTCGCTTTTCTTCCAAGCTCTGAAATGGCTGTAATCTCTTCTTTTTTCAATAGCATTATAGAAATGATCAAAGAGATCCTCTTCCGGAACGACATTATCATCGAGTAAAAATTGTCCATTTGGTTTAAGTACACGATACACTTCTTCAATAAACTGATTTACATTTGGAAAATGGTGCGGTGCTATCCGACAGGTTACAATATCAAATGCTTCATTTGAAAATGGAAGGTTCTCCGCATCCGCTTGTAAGAACCGAACATTTTGATGTCCATTTCCCTTTGTAAAATTTTCTGCAGCAACAAGCATCTTTGGTGTCAGATCAACTGCTGTAATATTTTTTACTATCGAAGCAAAGGCATTTGCTGTGTGTCCACCACCTGTTGCCACATCAAGTAATTCTTCTTCTCCTGTGCAGGTCACCATTTGCAATAGTTTTTGCAGGTCTTTGCCCTCTTTGTGAATTGGGCTGCTTACATAAGCGTCGGCACTTTTGCCAAACTGCTGTTGCACATCTCTTTTAGTATCCATTTTTATACCTCCGTCATTTCCTTCTTAAATAGACTATAAAACACATACTCTATAAAGAAAATAACGGTTATTTTATGATTTGCAATAAGAAATTGTTATGATTATTCATGAATTTCTAATACTACGGGACAATGGTCGCTTCCCATAATATCTGAATGAATATCAGCCAGCCTTAATCTCTCTCGCAATGTGTCAGATACGATAAAGTAATCGATTCTCCATCCTATATTCCTTTCACGGACTTTATTCATGTATGACCACCATGTATAAGCCCCCTCTTGGTCGGGATAAAAATGGCGGTAGCTATCTACAAAACCAGCTTGAAGTAATGCAGTCATTTTCCCCCGTTCTTCATCTGTAAATCCAGAGTTACCAATGTTAGATTTTGGATTGCGCAAGTCAATTTCTTGATGAGCAACATTCAAATCCCCACATAAAATAACTGGCTTTACTTCGTTCAATTCCTTCAAATGTTGAAAAATGCGGTCCTCCCAATCTAAACGATAGGAGATTCTCGCAAGATCTCTTTGCGAGTTTGGTGTATATACATTTACCAAGAAGAAGTTATCAAACTCCAATGTAAGTATCCTTCCTTCCCCTTCACCTTCATCAGAACCTACCCCGTATCTTACAGTCAAGGGTTTCATTTTAGTAAACACCGCAGTACCTGAATATCCTTTTTTTATCGCATAATTCCAGTACTGATGGTATCCCTCTAACCCAAGGTCAATTTGACCTTCCTGTAGTTTTGTTTCCTGTACACAGAAGATATCTGCATCTACTTCCTGAAAATAGTCCAAAAATCCCTTTTTTACACAGGCTCTTAACCCGTTCACGTTCCATGAAACTAATTTCATATATAATTCCTTCTCCCTTGCTAGCTTATGTCATTGTAATGTTTGTAGATGTCATTTTACCAGCTTGGGTTGCTTAGGGAAAGAACTACGTATTGAAATATAAATAGGCACCTTTCAAGGGTGCCTTTCAATCATGGTAGAAAATACTGTTCAGTTAATTTACCAGAAAACAACTCAGAGACAGGGACTATTTTTATATTTCGTTTTTTAAATTCCTCAACAGAATTGAAAACACCAACAGAACATACCTTCCCCGTTACCCCAACGTGACCAATGGCAATGCCTTTACCTTGGATTTCGGTAACCCTAGCCAACCGGATCATTTGTTTATGCACATATGAAGATGAAGAAATATCATCTAAAAATACATCTCTTTTTAGAAGTGGTACACCAAGTTCCTTTGCAATCTCTGGAAATTTCGATTTCGGGCTTGTACCGCTATCAATTATATACAGTTTTCTTTCTTTTGCTACTTCAACAATTGCACGGACGATTTCTTCATTTTCAACGGCGAGCGAGCCCATATGATTATTAAGACCTACTGCATACGGTACACTCTTAGCCGCCTCTATTACCCTCTTCCGTACCTCTTTAGGTGAAAGATCGACCGTAATCGGCTTGGGACCAAGCCAAGACCTTTTTCCTCTTTTCGGTTCCATAGGTAAATGAATCATCACTTCAAAACCATTTTTATGAGCCCATTCGGCATGTAGCTTTGAGTTTTCAGTGAAAGGCATGACTGCTGCGGTTATTGGAATCTCTCCTTCTAAGAAATCCCGTACACCACCCGTACCTCCGCCAAAATCGTCAATAATAATTGACGCCTTGAATTGTTTCAGTGGTTCTTTATTTTCTGCTCGGGCATTTGAGTGAAACGTAAGAAATATGGCTGGGATAAGAACTAGAGCAAAATTTTTCATGACAACCCCCAAAAGTAAACTTTGAAGTTAATTTGCCCGTTCCTTTGTCTGCTTACCACAACTTTTGAAATTTTTCATGGTTTGATTTTTAGACAATAAAAAAGGAGGACTTGGATAGTCCCCCCTCATTATTTATTCTTCGTCATATACCTTAACTTCTACCATTTTATCGCCATTTCTCATTGCCTTTGCTGTTTCAAGACCTGTTGTCACTTGACCAAATACTGTATGAACACCATTTAAATGCGGCTGAGATTCATGAACGATGAAGAATTGGCTACCACCTGTATTTCTACCTGCATGAGCCATTGATAAAGAGCCAGGAACATGCTTGTGTGGATTTCCTTCTGTTTCACAGTTGATTGTGTATCCAGGACCACCCATACCAGTACCAGTTGGGTCTCCTCCCTGACTTACAAAACCAGGAATAACTCGGTGAAAGACTACATCATTGTAAAAGCCTTCGTTTGCTAATTTTTCAAAGTTAGCTACTGTGCCAGGAGCTTCGTTCGGGAATAAATCAAATTCAATCTTTTCTCCGTTTTCCATCAATATGTATCCTTTTTTAGCCATTAAAAAACACTCCTTTATGTAAAAATCATTTTTATCATACACTTTTTGAAAAATAAAAGAAAGTTTGGTACCTCATTTTCGCATCGCCTATTTATATTTTCAATTACTTTGTGTTAAAATATCATTACCCCTTCCGAACATTCGCTTGTTGCGGGACACTTAACCACTGTACGGACGGAAGGGGCTGGTGCCACATTTGTCGGCATCACAAAGGCCGGGACAATTGTTCCGGCCTTTGTATTTAATCTTTAGTTTTTTCTATCCAATCATGATAAAAAGAAATTACAGTTAAGAAAAACAAATAACCAAAAAATGTGTAAATGTGTTCCCACCTTGCTGAATGGACGAATAAACCTAATACTTCTGCTAATTTTTCAAATACAGACATCAACAAACTTACAAAAAGAATGATTCCTGCTCTCCCCCATTTATTTACCCGTGAAATAGATCGTAAAAAAATAATAACAAGGATAGGCAAACCAACTAATGTAAATACAATATTGATTGGAAAAATTTCTGGGAATGGTCTTATTGGGAATTTATACAACTGCTTTCCAACAAAATATAAATCCATGTAGGATCCAAGCAAAGAAGCAAACACTATGCATGCAAAATATTGCTTACTCCAAAAAGTGAATCGCTTTTTTGGCAAGAGCTGCAAGCTCGAGCCGTTCAAGTGTTTTACAGTATTCATCTTTAATCTCCCCGTTAATCATTTCATCTTTTTCCGTTAAATAATTTACCACTCGCCAATCAGTAAACCAATCACCCTTTTCCGCTTCATCATGATTTACATTTTTCCACGAATTTTCTAAAGAAGGGCTATAAATTTTCCTCGCCTTCGATTTGAGTTGGCAGGATTTTAAGCGAAGTTGATAGGCAAATCCAGGTATGCCCTCATTTACATTATTAAAGATATGAGGCCAATAATCTTTTCTTGAGCCTGTATGCGGATGATTTTTCGCCCATTCAACTGACTGTTTCAAAGTTTGTTCATTTCTAAAAAGTAAAGTATATAACTTTTTTCCAAGTAAAATCCGCTCATTCAGTGATTCGAACTGATGAAGGGTCTGTCCCAATAAATTTCTTTTTCCATATGGAAAGAGAATGTGGTTAAAGGAAAGCCAGTCCTGTAATAAAAATTCAAGTTTATTTAAAACACTTTTCTGATAGTATGGGTTTTGAACTACTCTTTTTTCTAGATAGCTTTGTTCATTTATTACCATAGCAATAGTAAGTGTCGAGGTTTCTTTTGTTCTCCAAAAATTATTCCAAATCGTTTCCATGAAGATGGAGATATTCAAATAAGAAAATAAATAAAACAATGGCTTATTTTGTTTCAAACCTTCCTCGTAAAGCAAAAATTGCGGATAAGCGTCTTGAAAAATAAGCCAATTCCCCCTTTCTAGAAAATTAAAAAACACATCTCTTTCTCTTTTTTGCATCAACCGAGGTAGAAATTCCCCTTGTAGGTCAGTCATATTCCATCCACCATTACGGGAGACCATGTGACCAAGGAACGCCCAATGTATTTCAGGATATTTAAGGTAAAAGTCAAGATAGGCCTTTGTTCTAGTCAAATTGTTGACATTCATTTCTTGTGTCTTGGTTCTAATTTTTTCTAAAAGGGCTTGATCGCTTTTTATTAGCTTATACGTAGAGTGCGGAAGATGCTTTTTCTTTTTTAATTCTTGGGTTATGCCTTCTATCACCGTTTTCTCTCGATTTCTTGTAAATAAAATATACATTACCTCCCTTACGAATTCTCTTGACAAGATGAGAATATGTATAAATTAGAAAAAATTTAGGGAGAGGAATGTGAATCAGTAATGACTGATATAAGTAAGGGCATAGACTGGATTGTTAGACAGCTTAGACAAGATCAATCTCCCAATGGCTCATGGAATTACCCTTTTGAGACAGGTATTTCAACTGATGCTTATACCATCATTTTATTACGGACACTGTCAATAAATGATGAAGAATTAATTCAGGGTTTGGTTAAGAGAATTATTAACAAACAAGAAAAAAATGGAGCCTGGAAACTTTTTTATGATGAAGGTGACGGGAACCTATCAGCAACGGTTGAAGCCTACTATTCTTTGTTATATTCGGGACTGATTGATAAAGAGGACAAACGGCTAATGACAGCCCAAAAATTCATATTATCTAAAGGCGGTTTAGAAGAAGTTAGTATGTTCACAAAAATAATGCTCGCAATAACGGGACAATACAAGTGGCCTGCCTATTCTCTACTCCCCATTGAAGTAATCCTATTACCCTTAAACTTTCCTATTAATTATTATTCCTTTTCAATTTTCGGAAGGGCTAACCTTACTCCAATCATGATATTAACAGATAAGCAGTTTTCAATAAAAACGCAGTACAGTCCCGACCTATCTCATTTATATTTACAACGAAATAGTAAAAACGAATGGAGCCGCTCACAAGACTATCGTTCTTTATACTCGTTTATTGAGGAAGGTGTGAAAAGTTTACTCGGCTTACCCGAACAGCTTCACCAATTGGCCCTTGATCGAGCGAAAAAGTATATGCTTGACCGAATTGAGCCTGACGGCACCTTTTATAGCTATTACAGCAGTACTTTTTTAATGATTTTTGCTCTATTGTCTCTTGGATACAAAAAGAGCGACCCAATTATTACAAAGGCAATAGCCGGAATTAAGTCGATGCAATGCGAAATTAATGGAAAGCCACATATGCAATATACAACTGCCAATGTGTGGAACACTTCTTTGATAAGCTATAGCTTACAATCAGCGGGGATTACCGTAAGCGACGCGATGGTTCAAAAGGCCAATCAATATCTTCTTGAACGACAGCAAGATAAATTCGGAGATTGGGTGGTCCATAACCCTAGAACCATGCCAGGGGGCTGGGGTTTTTCCGATGTAAATACAATTAATCCTGATGTCGATGATACAACAGCTTCTTTACGATCACTATCTAGAATGGTACCATCCGAAGGAGCGGCCTGGGACCGAGGAATTAATTGGGTCTTGTCCATGCATAATGATGATGGAGGCTGGCCAGCCTTTGAAAGGAACACCAATTCTAAACTACTACAGTTTCTTCCGATAGAGAAAGCAGAGTTTTTGATTGCTGATCCTTCAAGTGCCGATCTCACGGGCCGAACACTTGAATTTTTCGGAAATTATACAACCCTTTCCAACAACCACACTTCTATCAAACAAGGAGTTAACTGGCTGCTACGAAATCAGGGAAAGGATGGCTCTTGGTATGGTAGATGGGGGATTTGTTACATTTACGGAACGTGGGCAGCAGTTACGGGGTTATTATCCGCAGGGGTTCCTTCCAATCATTCTTCTATTGTAAGAGGTGTCACTTGGTTACATGAGATTCAAAATACGGATGGGGGTTGGGGAGAATCATGCCATAGTGATAGTAAGAAGACGTATATCCCATTAAATGCAAGCACATTAACACATACTTCCTGGGCACTAGACGCGTTAATTTCTGCCTCGAAAAAACCAACATCTGATATAAAAAGAGGGATCAACTATTTACTTGAATCACTCGAAAAAGAAGATTGGACTACTTCTTATCCAAAAGGACAAGGAATGGCGGGGGGGTTATATATTCACTACCATAGTTATCGCTATATTTTCCCACTCTTAGCCCTGTCACACTATCATAAAAAATTTGGCACCTAAAAATAAAACATCGACGGTAAACTATTTCCGTCGATGTTTTTATTTAACGATTAATTTAGTCAACTGTTTATAGATCTCTACAATTTCATCCATTTTCATTCTAACTAGTCCGCTCGAAGATGGAGCTACAAAATCAATTGTTCCTGGTACGACACACACCTTTTGAGCGCCCCATGGTACGGCCTTACAACCGCTATACTGCTGGTATACACCCTTTCCAACAAAGCAAACTAGTTTTGGTTTAAGTTGTTCGATTTTCCGTTTTAATATTTTTCTTCCCTCTTCGTACTCATCCTTCGTTATTTCATCCGCTGCTTTCGTTGGTCGTTGGACAATATTGGTTAACCCGTACCCAAATTCTAAAAGGTCTGCATCTTCCTCTGCCTCAAATTTCCGTGGGGTAATCCCCGCTTCGAATAAAATTCTCCAAAACCGGTTATTTGGATTAGCATAGTGGTGCCCTACCTCACTAGAGCGGATACTTGGGTTAAAACCTACAAACAGGATGCTTAATTCTTCCTTTAAGTGGTCACTAACAGGTTTCATTCTACTTCACCTTCGTCTTTTAATTATCTCTTCACTTCATTAAAAAATGGTTGTTTTTTTATTTTACCATACTGTTTTCAGTTTCTTTTCAGAGTCATGGACTAAACTGCAAACAAAGATAGAAGGAGGTATGGAATGTGAAAGAAAAATGGAGACATTTCACAATTTTACTTGCAGTCATACTACCATTACTTTCAATTGGAACAAGTGTCATAGCAGATGATGGCGAAGACCATGACGAGGAGGATAGACAAGAATATTATCAAGAAGAAGATGAAGATGAGGATGATAATAATGAGGATGAATGGGACGTCCCTATAAGTGAAAAACAACAAATAGAATTTTGGAATTTATGGTCAAGGCAACCAAGCAACAATCCTAATAAACCACTTCCTATTTCAGAGCCTACAGAGGTTCCTGTCATCATCAATCAAAACAAAATAGTAATTTATATGATTCCTCAAGATGGACAGATCCTAATTCCAGCAAATGAAATAGCAAAAGCAATTGGAGCAAAGGCTGCATTCTATCCATATAGTGAGATATCCGTTCTATCTAAAGGAAATATTGAGCTGATTGTTAAAGCAGGATCAAACGCAGTTTTTGAAAATAGGTTCAAAACTCCGATGCCAATTCAAGCTGTAGCCTATGAAAATACAGTTTATCTACCAATTTCCGTTGCTGCAAACGCCTTCGGCTATCGTATTAAATGGAACAATACTCAAAAAGTCATGGAATTACAACAAATTCAATAAGGAGCGTGACATAGGTGAATAAATCAAATCAATCAAAATGGGTCCTTGGGATTACCGGGACTGCCCTTTCAGCATTTGTAATCAGTCAAATAAGTGTCAATCAACCGAGTCAGGGGTTGCCAAACTCAGAAACAATCATCTATAAATCGATGAGCAATGAAGAAAAAGAATTTGCACAGCTAGATTGGTCCAATTTTTCAATTAATGGAGCAGTTGTCTCAGAAAGCGTGATGCAAAGTGATAGGAATACACGGAGATCATGAAGGGCTAGAAACATTGTCATTTGATGCTATGAACACAAATTTTTATTTTGCAATCTCTAATTGTAAGATTTCAACTTGGAAGATAGTAATGGAAGAATGGGTCCGCTATGTGGAATATGAATGGTCAAGGTTTCGAAAAGACAATGAATTGGATCGTTTAAACCAATTGAAGGTAGGTGAGGAAATGAGTCTATCTGACCCTCTATTCGACGTCCTAAAACAAGCAGAAGCTTTTCGCAAGAAAACGAGGGGACTCTTTTCTCCCTATCTTTCATTACAGATGCAATATCATGGGTATGAACAATCCTTTCCATTTGATGTAGGCTCCGAACAAAACCAATTATATTCTCTAGTTTCCGAAGAAGAACAGCCACCTTTCCTGATTAATTCGAAAAACCAAACTGTTTTGCGTGTAGCTGAAGGGCAAATAGACCTTGGTGGAATTGGAAAAGGATATACCGTTCAAGCAGCAGCTCAATGGTTAAAAAACATAGGTAGATCAGTAGCTGGAATAGTGGATGGTGGTGGGGATATTACAGTATGGTCTGATGGCAGTAGGGTTTGGAGAATTGGAGTGAGCGATCCCTATCATAATGAGGAGGAATTTGCCCATTTCAATATAAAAAATGGAGGCATCGCTACCTCCAATGTTATTTTTCGAGGCTGGATGCAAGGATCAATACGCAAACACCATATCTTAAATGGACAAACAGGTATACCTGCAGACAACGGTATTATACAAGCGACAGTTATTTCCAATAACCTCCTTGAAGCAGAGGTAGGTGCCAAAGTAAGTCTTATGGTGGATCAAGCTTTAATTAAGAATCATTTACAAAAATTAAATCTAAGCTGTTCTTATCTACTAGTAAGTAATCAAGGAAGAATACTGACTGGATAAAGGAGGACCGGGCAATGAGTGAATATCTCTCGGTTTGGGCGTTGATACGTGCTTCTGGGTTTTTAGCCTTTTATTTTCTTACTCTATCTCTAATAATTGGCTTATTTAGCTCCTATTCTATAATGAAAAAAAAGAAAGCTACTCTGCTATCGTACCATCAAACTAGTGGCTGGTACGGAATGCTAACTATTATTTTTCACATTATCCTAATTTGGCGTGATCAGTATGTTCCTTATTCTTTAAGTGAACTTCTCCTACCTTTTTACGCAAATAACAAACCTTTGTATTCAGCACTTGGAACACTTTCATTTTACCTATTTTTAATAGTATTAGGCTCCTCGGATTTTTTTATAAAAAAATCCGAGGAGCCGAAAATGGAAAAAAATCCATCTCGCAGTAATCCCTGCATGGATATTTATGCTTATGCATGGACTGACAATTGGGACCGATTCTTCTAAAAGCTGGGCATTAGTTATCTACCTAACTTCCAGTTCATTTGTTATCTTGCTTCTATTTATTAGAATCATGGAAGCAATTATGATTAAACAGACTCCTAAAACAAAGGATATGAAAAGATAAGACGGCAGAATTTGGCTGCCGTTTATTTTTTTTCCTCAAATATAACCGTAAACACGCTGCCAACACCCGGAGTACTGTTGGCATAAATTTTTCCGTTATGAGCGTGAACAATCGATTTCGCAATAGAAAGTCCTAACCCAGAGCCTCCCTTTTCTCTTGATAAATCTGCTCGATAAAAACGGTCAAAAATATATGGAGCATCCTCAGATGAAATGCCACTACCTGTATCCTCAACAGAATCCTTTTATTTCCTTCTATTTTTAAGGAAAGAGTAATCATTCCTTCTTTTGTATAACACAAGGCATTATCCAATAAAATGTAAAGCAATTGCTGAATTCGTATTGCATCACAAATGAGATAAACACTATTTTGGATATTTTGCACAAATTGAATTTGAGTAGTTATTTTTCTAGAAAACCTTGTATAAATAGAAAACAATAAATCAGACAAATGAACCCTCTTCATGTCTAAAATCAATTGGTTATTGTCACTTCTAGCTAACTCTAAGAGACTATTAATTAAATTGCTCATTAGGTTTGCTTCTGTTTTAACATCCTGGAGAACTTCTATACCATAGTTGCTTAAGTTTTTCTCTTCCTCTTTTAAAAGCAAATCAATTGAGCTATAAAAAATACTAAGTGGCGTCCTTAACTCGTGCGAGGCATCTGAAACAAATTTTTCTTGCTTCTGAAAGGCACTTTTTATTGGTTTTATGGCTTGTCCAGCAAAATAATAGCCTAGAAAGGCATATAAAAGACTAAACATTAGAGTTAACACAACCAAAGTCCAAGTAATATTTTGTATTAGGTGATTCTCGCTCGTAATATCCATACCAAGTATGATATATCCATAGCTTTCAAGTGGTTCTTTAATAAAAAGTAGGTGACGTTGTTTCCACGTTATTCTTTGAGAAAATGACTCTCCACCTATTCCTTTATTTTGATTAAGCCAATTGGAGAAGGTTTGAATGGTTTCCTCCCCAAATACAAACTCACCCTGTTTATTGTACACATAATAGAAGATTGATCGATTAGGTTCATATTCCAAGCCATGGTGGTCTCTTTCATATAGTTCCTCAATCATTTCTGCTTTCTCTTTGGCATAATAATTGGTAAGGTCTTTTCTTTGTTTTTCATTTATTTCATGTGAAATTAAAAGATATAACAAGCCAATAAACAAAATAAGTATGATGACGAGTGATAACGTATAACTAATGGTTAGTTTTGTTCGAACCTGCTTAAACATCCGAATGTCTCACTTTATATCCGATTCCACGAACGTTTTGGATAAATGAAGGTTTACCAGGCAAATCTATTTTTTTTCGAACTAACTTAACCAAAGCATCTAAAGCATTATCAGACACTTCTGTGTCATACCCCCACAGCTTTTCGAACAAAATTTCTCTTGTCATCACTTGATTTTGATTACGCATTAATAATTCAAGAAGATGGTATTCCTTTTTAGTTAGTTCAATTACGGTGTTACCTCGAATAAGTTCATGGGTATGTAGGTTTAAAGTGAAATCATCCATGGAAACGATCACTTCGAGAGGTTTATTTTTTCTTCGGCTAATCGCCCGAATTCTTGCTATTAACTCATTAAATTCAAAAGGCTTAACAATATAATCATCCGCACCTGAATCTAGACCCGAAACGATATCATTTTTAGCATCTTTAGCCGTAACAAATAAGATTCCACTTTGAACCCCTCTTTCACGCAATCTTTTACATACAGAATGACCATTTTCTCCAGGTAACATCCAGTCGAGAATCACAACATCATAAATCTCCATTCTGGCATGGTCATAAGCGTCTAGGCCATTTTTTTACCCAATCTACACGGTGGAACTCCTTTTTCAGTAAGTGGGACATTAACTTCCCTAGTCGAACATCGTCCTCCGCTAGCAGAATATTCAATACGTCACCCCATTTCGAGATATCCAATTATCTTAATCATATCAAGCTTTTCTGAAAATGGAGTGAAAAAAGCGTGAACAAACTGTATAGACTTATTATTGTCCTTTAGAGTGATTATCTGAATCCTAAAGTATATGAATTCTACGATAGGAAGTAATAATCGTGGCAAAAAGACCTACAATTGTAATGATAATCAACGAATAAAGAAGTCTAGCATTTTGGAGAAGAACAAGCCCAGTTAGAATGATCATGCCATCCATCAATACCATAATGATACCTACATTTACTTTAGACCACTTAGAAATTAATAGTGCAAGTAAATCCATGCCACCTGGACTAATATGGTTTCTTAGCATGACTCCCACACCTATTCCAATGATAATTGACCCAACAATTACACTACTTAAAATGGGTAAATGGAATATTCCATTTAAAGGAAAAAATAATTCAATCATAAATCCAGATAGGATTGCACCCAGTAATCCGTTGAAAAAATACATTCGATCGGATTTATAAGCAAACATATAAACAGGGATATTTAGAAGAATAAAAATAATTCCCGCTTTAAAACCAAATAAATACTTTATTAACAGGCTTACACCAAAGAGTCCTCCATTAATTAAATGAAAAGGAAGAATAAAACCATTAATACCTATTCCTAGCATAGTACTGCCGAATCCGATAATAGCCAATTTATTAATCATATAATCATTCCTTGTCCAAATTCTTTATTATCACTTATATGATAGGAACAGGGAAATCATTCAATCGGATTGAGACCTTTGATTAACAAAAAAACGAAGCCAATATGACCTCGTTTTAAATAGTTACAGCATTTTTTCCTTTACGTAAAAGGACTTGTTTCAAAAATGAGGATAAGAGGGTTAGAAATGGCAATCCCCATAAAAAGAATGCATATGGTAGGTATTCACTTAAGGGGATACCAACAATCGTACTACACATGATGGCAAGAACACTCCACGGGACCATCCCTGGAAATAACATCGTTGAATCACCCATCACCCTTACTAGCTCTTCTTTTCCATACTTATTTGACCAATGTGGTAAAAAAGATCTCCCAGTTAAGATGATTGGTAGTGTTTGATTAGCAGCTATTACACTGATTAGTAATGTTGCCAGAAGTGTTTTAACTGTATCACTCATCAATGAACGGGAAGACTGAAGCCACTGATCTAAGTAAGGCTGAATGACATTCAACTCTTCTAACAATCCATTATAAGCCCCCGCCAATACGAGAAATAGCAGTAATTCAAACATATGAGAAAATCCTCCACCCAGACCATCAATTCCGAACCAACAGGCTGAAGTTATCTTTGAAAAAGCAATCCCTTTTACTAAAGCAATAATTGCTGCTGATAGAATACTAGAAAGGAATGCATAAATAATACTTAAGCGACAAACCACAAATCCGATTAATACAAGAGGTGGAATAAAAGTAATTAAAGAAAGTTCACCCCAAACAAATGTATGGGATTTTATTACTAACTTGTTTGAATAAAGCAAGTCAAAAAGACCATATAAACTAAAACAAATTCCTATGGCTATAATCGTAGTCAATAGCATAGCTTTCCACTGTTTTTTTACCGGCACTTCAACAGTATGTGATAATAATTGATGACTGCTTGAAAACGGCGATGTTCGATCGCCAACAAAAGCACCAGACACCAATGCACCTGCGACTATTTCAATTGGAAGGTGAAGGACTGCAGCAGTGCCTAAAATAGGGATGCCAATCGCACTTAACGTACCAACTGTTGTACCAAGAAGCATCGAGAAAAACATGGCGACCAGGAATGATAGAAAAATGAAATGGTGTGGATTAATTAGGTAAAGTGCAATCTTAACCATCTGATCAATCGTGCCTGCTAAATACCATGAAGGTAGTAAAAGACTAACTAAAGAAAGGATAATAATGACAATTTTTGTTTTTTGGATTCCTGTTACACTAATTTGAAGTATAACTCTTAAAGAGTTATATTTTTTTCTTGCAAGTACGACTAATATTACATATCCCGGAAAAAAACCAGCAACAAGAGGGTAATGAAAACTGACAGACCAGATGACCCCTGAAATTGTAACAATAAGTAGTAACAAAACTTGCGTGACAGTAAATTTAGCTTCGATAAGATCACCGCTTTCATATAAAGAACATTACTAATTATAAGAAAAATTTCGGCAATCGAAAAGTCCCTATCAAAAAAAATAGAGCCGCATAAATTAGCGGCCCCATACATCCTAAAAGGTTACACAACTTCATCAAGCAAGGTGTATAGTTGGTCTCGTTCATTTTCCTTATTCTCTATTTCCAAATAAATTTTTTGCAGGGAATTGAGCTCGCTTTCTTCCTCAAGCATTTTTTTAAGCTGGTGTAGCTCCGATTCAATTTTCTCTATTCTCTCCTCGATGTCATCCACCTTCAGCGTATCCTTTTCTTCTCCTATTTTTCCTTGTAGAGGTGCTTTTGGAGTAATGGTGGGTGATTTATAAACTTGTTTTGTTTCAAATTCCAGCAATTTCTCTTTTGCCCAGTTGTAATTTCCATCAAAAAAGTGAATTTTACCATTCTGAAGCCAATAGATTTTGTTAAATAATTTATTAAGGAAATAACGGTCATGGGAAACAGCTAAAATCGTACCGTTAAATTGTTCAAGTGCTTCTTCAAGTACTTCACACGAATCAATATCTAAATGGTTCGTTGGTTCATCCAATATCAGCAGATTGATATCCTGATACATCAACTGCGCCAATCTTAGCCTCATTCTCTCACCACCGCTAAGCAGATTTACTTTCCGAAATACAGCCGGTCCGTAAAACAAGAATCGGGCTAAAATATGACGTGCTTCTCCTTCGTTTACCACAACTTCAGATCGAAAAACGTCAATTAACGATTCATCACCAATATCCCCAAAGACATGCTGTGATAAATAGCCCAATTTAACATTGCTTCCTACCTTGACAATTCCTTTATCTGCTTCCATTTGCTTTAATATCATTTTTAATAACGTCGATTTTCCCGTTCCGTTTTCACCGACAATCGCCACTCGGTCTTTATATTGAACAAACATGTTTACATTTTCGAAAAGGGTGCGATTACCATATGCCTTAGATACCTCCTCAAGGACGATTACATCTTTCCCGCTGCGGTCATTGGCCTCAAAGTCGATCGCCATTTTCTTCACATCAATCTTCGGACGTTCTAGTTTTTCGATTCGGTCAAGTGCCCTTTGCATATTGGTTGCACGTTTATGAAGTGCAGCACTCGGAGGATTGGATCGATTGGCCCAATCGCGAAGCCGCTTAATCGCTTCTTTCATTTTCTTAATTTTTCGTTGTTGTTCCTGATACTCCTGAAATTCTCTTAATAACCTCTCTTCTTTCTCCTTTACATAACCACTGAAATTCGTATGGTACAAATCAACTTCTCCATCTTCCATTTCCAGTACTTTATTAACTACTTCATCTAAAAAGTAACGGTCATGCGAGATAAGAATGATTGTTCCCTTAAATTCATTAAGGAATGTTCCCAGCCATTCAATTGCCTTAAGATCTAAATGGTTGGTTGGTTCATCAAGTAGTAGGAGATCGGGATTAATCAGTAAGCTTAAACCAAGACCAACCTTCGTTTTCTCGCCGCCGCTTAGAGATGAGAAGTCTTTGTCAAGGAGTCTGGTAATATTGAGGCCGTTTGCAATCCGCTCCAATTGAGCGTCCATTTCATAGCCGCCATTTACTATAAAATCATCCTGAAGTTTTCCATACTGATCCATTAGCCTTTGCAAATGAGGTGGAGCGATTTCCTGCCCCATTTCTATTTCTAATTGTTGAAGTTTTGTTTCAACATCTATTAATTGGGCAAAAGCAGTTTTTAAAACTTCCTTAACTGTTAGGCTTTTATAGTCAGGAATCTGTGCCAAATATCCAATTTTCAACCCTTTTTTCCGATGGATGACACCTTCATCCACTGTTTCTTGATTAGCTAATAATTTCATTAAGGTTGTTTTTCCGCCACCATTACGGCCTACGAGTCCAATCCGGCATCCTTCAAGAATCTCAAATGATACGTCTTTAAAAATCAGATTTCCACCATAGGATTTTGCTATATGATTTACGCTACAAATGATCATGTTCATTCTCCTTTTAATAGATAATTAAGATGAACACTCTCTTTATATAAAGGCTTTGTTGAATTTGTCTGTTGATTTCCGCTCCAGGCGCGAGCGGTTCGTGGGCGTTTCGGCGAGCCTCCTCGGCGCTCACGCCTGCGGGGTCTCCCCTGAACCGTACTCCCACAGGAGTCTTCGCGCCTTCCACTCCAATCAACAGGGTATAAAAATCAACAATGTTCTTTAACATAGCCTATATAAAAAGGCCACGGGCATCTAACCTTCCCGCGGCCTAAAAATAAGCATGAAAAAAGAGTGCGGGCGATGCACTCTCTTATACCTATTTATTGTGGGTAAAGAGATGTGTTATCGTTCTAAATTCATTATGCAGTTTCTATAAAAGGGCAGACTTCCCCCTTTGGAAACCACATCATGAAAAATCGCGCGACAAAAATAAAGCGCTTCAAGCCATTGCACGCGAACAAAAATAGAACGTTTCATCTCTTTACACCTCCGTTTCCAATCAAGTTAAATCTATTGTAAATTTTTTCCGTAATAATTGCAAGCCTATTTTTTCAGACTATTCCCGCAAAACTCCTAATGTAGATACCGTTTGTTTGCTCCAAACCTTCTCCGGTATACAAACTTTCTCAAGTCATCGTCCTTTAAGTTCCTATCGTAAATTAGAAATAACAATGATTGATATTCTGGATATTGCTGCTTTACGAAAAGGGCGAACTCCTTCCGTTCACCCTTTAGCATTTGTTTGAACTCCTTTTGGTTTACAATTTCTTCTAGGTTTTTTTCGTAAAATTCTTTCGTGTCTTCCCACTTTTCTTTTCGATTCTCTAAGATGTCACGGGCATATTCGGGCAATTTTCCAATAACATGATCGATATAGCCCTCCGACCACATAATCATTTTATCCTTTTCAGGGAGTTCAAAAACCATATTCATTAGCTCTAAATCATCGACTACTTCACTGATCGCGTATTTCCCGACCCTATTCATGTTTTCACCTCAAGACCCTTTTAATTGGTCTTATTTTACCTCTAATTATGCACCACTATTATTGACTAATTTTGCATGTAATGTGATAAGCTTCCCGTCACGATATACTTCAAATTTAATGGAATCACCTGTTTGAACCTTTGAGTACAGATATTTTCTTAAATCAGATGAATTCGCAATGGCATTTCCATTCATTGATACAATGATATCTTTTGGTTTGAATCCTGCCTTTGCTGCTGTAGAATTTGGATCAATGTTCATAACCATAACACCTTTTTTCACATTATTCGGTAGGTTTTGCCAATACATTTGTGGTACTTCCTCTAAATCTGCAAGTCCTACTCCTAGGTATGGTCGATCAATCTTACCATTTTTAATTAATTGATTCACAATAGGAATGAGATCATTACTAGGGATTGCAAAACCTAATCCTTCTACACCGCTCTCTGAGATTTTTAAGCTATTAATACCAATTACCTGTCCTTGTGGATTGATTAATGCACCTCCACTGTTCCCAGGATTAATCGCTGCATCAGTCTGAATAACATTTGTATCCCAATTTCCTGCTGAAGTAGTGACAGAAATACTCCGGTTAGTTGCACTAACAATTCCTTGAGTAACAGTTCTTGAGAGATTCAAGCCAAGTGGATTTCCAATCGCATATACCTGGTCACCTGGGCGAAGTGTAGATGAATCTCCAAAGTCTGCTGTTGAAGTGACATATTTGGCATCAATTTTTAATACTGCAAGATCTGTAAGCGCATCTGTTCCAACTACTTCTGCGGTTGTCTTTTCTCCATCATACAATGAAATTTCAAGTTTTGATGCTCCTTCAACAACGTGATTATTGGTAACAATATAAGCGATGTCTTTATTTTTTTGAAAAATAACACCCGAACCAGATCCACTTTCCACACTTTGGGATGAATTTTGGTTTTCGTAAAAGTTGTTCTGCTGTTGCTGGAAATTGACGATACCGACAATTGCTTTTGAAATCTTTTCTACTGTATCTGCTATAGAATTTGATGAAGCAGCAGTAGGTTGCGCAGTAACGGATTTTACTGATGAAACAGTATTTCCACTCTGCCCCGCAGTGTTTACTTGCGGATTTTCTACATCTGGATATAGGTTTTTTAAATAATCTGTATGTGGCAGAACAGCCAAGGTCAAAACAGATCCAACTATTCCTGCTGCCAGGGTAGAAGCAAGCCCTTTTACATTTCGTTTCTTACGATTTTCTCCCCTTGGTTGATTGGTAGGACGAGTCTGCTCGCTTATCGGGGGCATGACTTCATGGGCTTCATTTTCAGATTTTATTGGTTGTACATTTTCCCTCTCGTATTCGTTCCCCCTCGCACCAAAAGTCGCGTCAACCGCATTCGAATTTCCTTCTCTATTTTCAAATTCTGTAGAAACACTTGCATTTATATTTTCAGTCATCTCAGATGAGTTAGAATCATTTCTTTCGAATTCATTTTCATTCAAACGATCCATTACAATCGATCTCCTTTTCGAATATTAAATTCTTTTACCTTGTCTATACTTTAGCCGACAAATCTTAAGAAATTATTAACAATCTGTAACGGGTTTTGAAAATTTGTAAGAAAGAACAATGAATTTCAATAAGAAAAGCGCAAGCGCCTTGTTCAGCCCCGACAGGCAAATGTTCTTCGGCAAGAAAAGTCCGCCTTTTGACTTTTATTGTCGAAGGTTATTTGACCCGAGGGGCTAGGCGCTGGAGCTGGACAATTCTCGAAGTGGAATTTTATACATAAAAAAAGCTACAGACATGTCTGTAGCTCTCCTCAGTGTATTTTTTGAAAACGAATCACAAATTTGGTCCCTTTTCCTTTTTCACTAAACACTTCAATTTCGCCGTTATGCAACAATACCAATTGTTTTACAATCGAAAGACCTAAACCAAACTCCCCATATGGGTTACTTGTTCTTGAGATATCGGCTTTGTAAAAACGACGCCATATATTTTCTAATTCATTTGGGTCAATTCCAATCCCCGTATCTTCTACTTCAATAATAACCCAGTTCACATTCATTTTTCCTCTTAACCAAATAGTCCCATTAGTAGTAAATTGAATGCTATTTTTGGTAATGTTGATCAAGATTTGAACAAGGCGGTCATAGTCGGCATTCACCATGATATCCGGTTCTACATCGACAATGAGCTTATTATTTTTCTCTTCCGCCTGTAGTAATAATTGTTCTTGGATGATTTCCAATACTTCTAGAAGCTGTATGTCTTCTCTAAACAATTGGATTTGATTGGAACGAATTTTCTCAAAATCTAGGTTTTCATTGACAAGCCGAATTAATCTTTTGGCTTCGTGACTGACAAGATTAATACCCTTTTCTTTGTCTTTCTCAGGAATCATATTATTTCTCAATCCCTCAATTACTCCACTGATGGTCGTTAAAGGCGTCCTCATCTCATGAGAAACATCTGCCATAAACTGCCTTCTTCTGTTTTCAAGACTCTCGATTTCTTCCATTGACGTATTAATTTTATCCACCATATGATTAAAATCCTTTGCTAACTCACCAATCTCATCAAAATTGGAAGATTTTACATTAACATGATAATTTCCCGCTGAAACAAGTGATGTCGCTTCACGAAGACGTTTAATACGGTTTACATGTATTCTTGATAAAAACCAGCTTAATAACAACGAAACAGCAGAGGCAATTAAAATTGTATAGAGTAAAAATTTATTGATTTGACGAATCATATCGCTAGAACCACTAATAGGGGAAGTTAACAAAATTCCGCCAACAAATCTCCCATTATCATGATAAGGTAAGACAACAAATGTTACCCCCTCCTGTCCAAACCTTTTAAAATCACTTTGTACTATGAGTGTTTGTCCTTCGGTAATTTTCTTCCATTCCTTATCAGATAACCCTTTAATAGCTGGTCCGCGTTTCCCAACTAAATACAGATTACCATCCTCATCAAACATACTAAAACTCATTTTTCGTGCAGCTAATACTGTACTATATTGATTCATAATTTCCTTAGTCGCGAAAGGAGTTTCTTTCATATCTGTTAAAATGGCTTTGCCATACGAAATAAGTTCATCTGCCTTATTCTGATAAACTAAATTTTCCACATAATGAGCAAACAAGAGACTTAGAATTAAAAAGGCAACAATAATAATACTAATATGGCTAAAAAACTGCTGATAGAAATATTTAAACTTGATCGGTTTTGATGGACTCATCAAATTTATACCCTACTCCCCAAACAGTATGAAAGAATGGCTGTGAAGTGGTCTCAACCTTCTTCCGTAGCCTTTTAATATGAACATCAACCGTTCTTTCATCACCGTAAAACTGATATCCCCAAACACTTTCAAGCAACTGCTCTCTTGAAAAGACTTGCCGTGGATGCTCCACCATAAAGTACAGAAGATCAAATTCCTTTGGTGTTAAGTTGGTTATTGGTGTACCGTCAACAATCACTTCTCTAGTATCTTTATTGACATTAAAATATTCTGTTTGAACCATATTTTTCTGCTCCATTGGAATCTGCGTTTGGAATCTTCGCGTTACTGCCTTAATTCTTGCCATTAGTGTAAGAGGACTAAAAGGCTTTGTCACATAATCATCTGCACCCATTTCTAAACCTAACACTTGATCAGATTCACTATCCTTTGCAGTTAACATAATAATCGGAACTGTAAACTTCTCTTCGCGAATCTTTCTGCAAATAGTTACTCCATCCATACTTGGCAGCATCCAATCAACAATTAGCGCATCCCAAGTTTCACTTTTAAAGCGGTTATAGCCTTCTAGACCATCATTTACAAATTCTCCCTCAATTCCTTCTTTTGCAAAAAACATTTCAATCATCGAGCAAACACTCTTACTATCTTCAATCACTAATATTCTCAAAATGCTCATCTCCTAAATAAAAACGTGGAAATACCTTATTAAAGACAACTGCAATCCATTTAATATAGATAAATGATTCTTACTTTTTAGTTTATCTCAAATTTTATGCATATCAACAATTAAGAGCATTCTTCCCGACTAATTAATACTTTGTTCATAGTTTTTTAATATTTCATTTAAAAATTTGGGCTTTCTTAAAATTGTCTGTTGATTTCCGCTCCAGGCGCTTCGCTTTCCGCGGACGTTCCGGGGAGCCTCCTCGTCGCTTCGCTCCTGCGGGGTCTCCCCTGCCCCGTACTACCGCAGGAGTCTACGCGCCTTCCGCTCCAATCAACAGGTGTGTTAAATCAATATAATCTATAACAAAGCCAAAAGCATAAAAAAGAGGCTTGAATTAATATTCAAGTCCTCTTTTTGGAAAGTGTTAAAAAACTTTTGATGGTGCTCCAGTAAACAATGCTTCAGCGTTCCTGCCTAGCATTTTATCGATTTGTGTCTCTGTTACCCCATTCTCTCTAAGTGTTGGTAGGATGTTTTCAAAGATATGACCAGGGTGCCAATTCTCCATTATTTTCATCACTTGCTCGTTCATAATTGGAGGCCGTCCTAACCAAATATTAACGGAATCATGAGCTAGTAAAATTTGATCTTCGTAACCAGCATCCAACAAATCCATTAAAGTTGCCACTCTTTCTTGGTCGAATGGTGCTCCAACCATTCCTTGGATTCCAAACCGGTCAAACCCGATTCTGACTCCCTGGTCCATGACTTCCTTATGGTATTCAGGGTTAGTATTTCCGCACATATGACCAATAATAATCTTACTTGGGTCAGCACCAAGTTCAATTAACATTCTCGCCTGATCTGGACCCATTGTTCCTTCTTGTGTATGAGTTAAGATTACGATGCCAGTTTCCTTTTGTACCCTTGCTGCAGCCCGGAAGAACATTTTTTCATACTCAGTAATCTGGTCTTTGCTGGATGCTAGCTTAATAATGCCTGGTTTAACTCCTGTTCCGGCAATTCCTTCTGATATCTCTTTTTTATACATTTCATAAATTTCTTCTTCAGCAGTACCTAATGCCTGTCTGAACTTGAAGTATGGAGGAGCCCCCTCCCCTTCATAATAATATCCGGTCGCACAAATAATTTGTAATCCAGTTGCTTCTGAAACTTTTTTTAAGAATAGTGGATCTCTACCACATTCATTAGGAGTCGGGTCCACAACCGTTTGAACACCAAAACTCTGGATTTGTCTTGCTACAGCAATAGCTGCTTCTAAGAACTCTTCTTCCTTAAAAGGACCTAGAGTTACGTCACCTTGGAATCCTGGATATCCAAAAATAAAGTGTTCATGAATAAGTGTCTTTCCAAGTTTATCAACGGGAATTGGACCTGTAACTGTTTCAACATTTTTCATAAATTGGTTCACCCTTTCAATTTTCTACTAAAAATAAGAAAAATGGATAGATTAGTATGGGTAGACTAGGTGCTAACTGTTTATGGTTCTAAAATGAGTTTTCCTTGTGTTTTCCGTGATTGTAAAAGGGTATGGACTTGTGCTGCTTCCTCTAATGGGAAAACACCGCCTATTGTAAGTTTTAGTTTCCCTTCACCTAAATAGGTAAGAAGCTCTACTAAACTAGGTTGCAATAATTCTTGTTTTCTCATAATTTGTGGCAGAAAGAATCCGATCACTGATTGATTTCTTGCCATTAGTGAGGATGGATAGAAACGACTTTGTTCCCCGCTTGCGGCACCAAAGATGACAAGTCGACCAAATGTGGCAAGACACCTCACGGTTTTATTGAAAACTTCCCCGCCGACCATTTCTAGGGCAACGTTTACACCTCTACCATCTGTTGCCTCGAGAACCTGTTGTTCCCATTCAGGCTCTGTATAGTTGATAAGTACATCTGCTCCCATTTCACGAGCTAACGCTAATTTTTCATCGGAGCTTGCGGTAGCAATTATTTTTCCTGCACCGAACAATTTAGCAAGCTGTACAGCGATGGTACCTACGCCGCCTGCAGCCGCATGAACGAGGACACTTTCCCCCTTTTCTAAACGACCCATTGTTTTTAAAATATGATAAGCACTTAAACCTTGGAGTGGTAGGGCAACTGCTGTATGAAAATCTAATTGTTCAGGGATTGGAATTAGAGCACGTTCATCGGCTAGAGCAAATTCAGCATATCCTCCCGATTCAATTAACGTAACAATTCTGGTCCCTGGCTTTACTTTTGTTACATTTTCTCCCACTTCAGCGACAATTCCCGCAATCTCAGCACCGGGTATGAACGGAAGAGGTGTTTTTACCACATATTGTCCTTCTCTTCGCGCTGTATCAGCATAGTTCACACCAATAGCCTTGATTTCTATCAGTACTTCGTGACCTTTAGGAACAGGTCTTTCAATATCCACTAGATTTAATACTTCCGGTCCACCATATTCCTTTAATTGTACTGCTTTCATACCATTCATCTCCTACTTCCCTTTAAAAGCTGGTTTTCTCTTTTCTTTAAATGCTGCAATGCCTTCTTGGTGGTCCTCTGTCTGTACCATCAGTGTCTGGATCAGACGCTCCTGTTCAAGAATGTCCGCCAGTGAGGATGTGAATGCTTGATCAATTAACTTCTTTTGCTTTCCGTATGCTTTTCCAGGACCATGTGCTAATTTCAGAGCAAACTTCGTTGTTTCCTCCTGAAGCTTTTCAACTGGAACAAGGTAATTAATAACACCCAGCTGATATAATCTTTCTGCTGGAATTGGTTCAGCTGTAAACAAGAATTGCTTTGCTAAATGTGGTCCAATCAACCTTGGTAGTAAATACGAACCGCCCCCATCGGAAACCAGCCCTACCTGTGAAAAGCTTAAGGCAAATTTACTTTCTTCAGCAGCCACAATTAAGTCACAAGCGAGGGCTAAGTTGACACCGGCACCAGCAGCAAACCCATGTACTGCCGCAATAATTGGTTTTTCCGTATCTTTCATTAGTAAGATGAGTTCATTAAGCCTGCCGATATGATCGTATACTTGAACACCTTTAGCCTGCCCCATGGTTTTAACATCGCCACCCGCACTAAATGAACGGCCAGCTCCTGATAAAACAATGACCTGCACGTCCTCATCCTGTTGTGCACTATAAAGAGCATCCTTTAATCCTATTATCATTTCTGGACTAAAAGCGTTTAAGCTTTCTGGTCGATTTAAGGTTAGAGAAAGTACCGGTCCTAATTTTTCAACAATTAAATGTTCTTGAGTCATATACATCTTCCTTTCATATCAAATAATATAGTTAAATGGTTTCTAATCACGTTTATTTAATGAGCCAACCACCGTCAACTAAAAGATCCGCTCCTGTCATATAGGATGCTTCAGGTGAAGCAGCAAAAGCGATGACACTGGCAATTTCTTCAGGATTACCCACACGCTGTAAAGCTGTGTTTCTTTGTATTGCTCTTACGAATCGATCATTTTTTAAACCTTTTTCTGTTAGAGGAGTTTCAACAAATCCGGGTGACACAGAATTGACTCGAATGCCAAAAGGTGCTAATTCTAAAGCAAGTGATCGTGTGAAATTAATGACCCCGGCTTTAGCTGCACTATAATGAGGTATTTCTACACCTGCCTGATGTCCTGACAACGAGGCGACGTTTACAATTGCTCGGCTTCGTTGTTCTTCATGCTTTGCCCCTTCTATCATGATTTTCCCTAGCGCCTTTGAAACTAAAAACACACTTTTTAAATTAGCATCCTGGACATAGTCCCAGTCCTGTTCTGTTATCTCCAAAATTCTTGAATGTCGAGAACCGCCTGCATTATTTACAAGAACATGTAGGTCTCCATATTGCACTTGAACATATTCGGCTAATTCCGCTACATCCTCTGAATCTGTACAATCAGCCGTGAATATTTCAGCGAGCGGGATCTTACTCGTGCGATTGATTTCCTCCGCTGTTTTTTCGAGTTTCACCCTTGTCCTTCCAACTAAGATGACCTTGGCACCTTCGTTTGCAAGGCGAATAGCAGAAGCCCTGCCAATTCCGCTTCCAGCCCCTGTCACTACTGCAATCGATTGCGAAAACCTCATCTTCCCCACCCCCCTCATGAAAATTATTTACTTCGGAACTAGAGCTTTCTTCAAACAAAGATGGTATCAATTACTACTCTTCCATTCTTTAAAACGGGAACAATTGAAGCGCTTCCTTTTGATGCTGCCAATGTCAAATCTGTTTGTTGATTATATTTTTCAAGTAATTTACCAACATAGGAATCTTGCAGTATTTCATATGAATCATCCTGGCCTCTATAAAAATACAATGCTGCTTTAGCTGCATCTGTTAAGTCAAACTTCCCATTTTTCAACAAGCAATCTATGAAATGTCCAGCACCATAAAAATCTTCAAGACTTATTTCTCCTGAATTTCCGGAACAGATAACAAGAATGGTTTGATTATCGTTACATTTTTGAAGGGCATTGGCAACAGCAGGATTATTCATTATTGAAGCGATATATATTTTATCTGCATATAGTGATTTTCTTAAAGCAACAGTTCCATTCGTAGTAGATAAAATTAATGTCCTACCAGCGATGGCTTCTCCAATTAAGGTTGGACTCGGATAAACAAACCCTTCAATGGGGTTAGCATTCAACTCACCTGCAAGAACATATTCACCTTGTTTATATCTTTTTGCGAGTTCTAAGGCTTCATTGCTGTTTAAAACGGGAATGACTTCCTTAGCACCCTCCTTTAATGCAGATACGATTGTTGTTGTTGCCAAAAGCACATCTAAAACAACGGCAATTTTATTTCCTTCTGCCAATTTCTCTTCTTTAATTTCTTCTTTCTTCATGAGAAGGTGAACTTTTGTCATGCACTTTCAGCTCCCCTTTAAACCTTTTGATCAGCCACATGTGCTGCGTGCAGGATGAGATTTTTTACAAAATGGTTAAAATTAGCAAAACGCATATCATTTGTCTGACCTTTTTTAAAGCGATAATAGATTTGTTGTCCAATCACAGCCAGCTTAAAGTAAGCAAAGGTCAAATAGAAATTAAAGTTGGAAATATCGCGTCCACTTTTTTGGGCATAAAGCTCAATAAATTGATTTCTGGTGAAAAATCCATCATAAACTGCCGTGACTGGCTCCCTTCCAAGTCCTTTAATCAACAGGTCGGAATCATCACTTTGATTCCAATAGCTCATAGCAACGCCAAGGTCCGCCAGTGGGTCTCCAACTGTGGTCATCTCCCAGTCAAATAAACCTACCATTTCTGTAAATTGCTCATTATACATGGCATTATTGAACTTATAATCATAATGAATAATTGTAGATTCATGTTCTCTAGGAATATGGTCAACTAGCCATTTTTTCAAGGTATCAACAACAGCTATTTCATCCGTTTTAGCCCTTTCATACCTGCTAATCCAACCGTGTACCTGTCTTTCCATGAAGCCTGCTGGCTTGCTAATTAATGATAGACCGGTTTGTTTATAGTCGATGGCATGTAGTTCTACCAATTTCTCAACCATAACTTCAGATAGGTGTTGACAAAGTTCTTTTGTCACTTGAATTCCATCTGGGAAGGAAGTGTCAATCACGATCCCATTTTTTCTTTCCATGAGGAAAAATGAGCTACCCACAATGTCGATGTTATCTGAAAAAAGAAGGGGCTTGGGCGCCACTGAAAAAAACGGATTTAACTCAGAAAGTATTTTATATTCCCGTTTCATATCATGAGCCTTCGGTGCAACTGGGCCAAGTGGAGGACGTCTTAAAACCGCTTCCCACTCACCCATTTTTAGTTGATAGGTTAAATTTGAATGACCAGCAGAGAATTGTAAAATCTCAAGTGGCCCGGCTGGCATCGTTTCAAACGTTTCACGTAAGAACTTTTCCAATACTACTAAATTCAACTCTTCTCCTTTTCGAACAGGAATTGTATCCTTATTCATTTGGCGCGACATATGTTTCCTCCTTTCTTTTCAGAAAATTCAGTCTCTTTAAAATGAAATGTCATGTCTAACAGTGAACAAAAAAGCTTTTAAGTTCTTCTTTTAACAAGTCAGGCAGCAGTTCACTTTTTTGTTTCTCAAAGTCAAAGTAAACCATGATTGCATTTCCCTTAGCTAAAAGTTGGTTAGTTTTAGAACAGATAATATCATGTTCTAATTGAAAACTCTTGTTTCCTATTTTCGACACATAGGTATTAATCAGTAGGCTTTGATTAAAATAGCCTTGGCTGATAAAATCGCATTTGGTTGACGCAAGAATAAAATTCCAATTCCCACTATCCATCTTATAACCTAATGCTTCAATAAAGCGGATCCGTGCTTCCTCCAAATAAATGAAGTAACTTGTATTATTAATATGACCCAACGCATCAGTTTCCCCGAATCTTACTTGTACCCGTATCTCATGCATCCTGTTGATATTCACCTCACACAACAATGTAGATATAAATACGTTTAATACTAACCGGTTGGTATTTATTTTTTAAAAAAAGAGGGGGTATGTTTATTTAAAGAACCCTCTCTCATTTTTTCTTCAATTTTCTTGAATTCCCTTTAAAATCATTTCGACAAAAATCTCTGCGACTTCACGATCAGAGACCATGCCATTTGGATTAAACCATTGATAGCTCCAATTGGTAATACCTAGAATACCCATAGTAACAATACGTGCATTTAGATCTTGCCGAAACTCCTTTTTGGAAATGCCATCGTTAATAAGTGCTTCAATATTTAAACGAAATTGATCCCGTTTAGGAACAATCAACGCCAGACGCTCAGAGCTTAGATTTTTCATTTCTCTAAAAAAGATCTTTGCTGCTGCTCCCTGCCGTTGAATATTCGTTATAAGCATATTCACAATCTCAAATAATTTTTGCTTACAATTTTTTGATGTATCATTTAATATTTGTTCCTGGTGGACAAGCAGCTCATTAATATACCCTAGATGGATGTCCATGAGCAGTTCCTCTTTACTTGAAAAGTAATAGTAAAAAGTCCCCTTTGTTACACCTAGCGAATCCACTATATCCTGAATCGAGGTTTCACTAAAACCCTTCTTTTCAAATAATTGGATGCTTTGTCCTGTGATTTTTTCCTTCACCGTTCTGTCCCCGCAATCTGTAAAAAATATCTAATAGAAATTATACCATACTATCAAACGCTCCTTTAATGAATGAATAAATATTTGTCATTGTGCTTTTCACTCTCTCAATATAACGTCATCTATCATTGTTTGACTTCGTCTCTCAAGGCCCGGCGAAGGATTTTTCCCACACCTGTTTTAGGCAATTGCTCACGAAATTCAACCAAACGAGGCACCTTATATGCCGCAAGGTTCTGCCTACAGAATTGAATTATGTCTTCTTCAGTAGCCTTTTTACCAGCCTTCAAGACTATTACAGCCTTCACATCTTCTCCCCTGTATGGGTCGGGAACTCCAATGCAAACAGCTTCTTGAACAACAGGATGTTCATATAACACCTCTTCGATGTCGCGAGGATAAATATTGAAGCCGCTAGCAATAATCATATCTTTTTTTCGATCGACGATGTATAAATAACCATCTTCATCTATTTTGGCAATATCGCCTGTATAAAGCCAACCATCCCGTAATGTATTAGCAGTTTCTTCAGGCATATTCCAATAGCCCTTCATAATTTGCGGACCTTTAATGATGACCTCCCCAAGTTCACCTACAGATACCTCTTTCGTACCCGTTGCTAAATCGACAATTTTATATTCAGTAGAAGGCATTCCAATACCTACACTACCAGGTTTCCGCTCTGCAAATGGAGGATTACAATGTGTGGTTGGTGAAGCCTCAGACAGACCATAGCCTTCTAAAATCTTCGAACCTGTTTTCTTTTCGAAGCTACGGAGCAACTCAACAGGCATTGGTGCACTACCACTGTTACAGGTTCGAATACTATTAATTCCATATTCCTCTGCCTTAGGGTGACTCGTAATCGCCACATACATGGTTGGAACTCCTGGGAACATTGTAGGTTGTTCATTTTTTATCGTATTAAGGACTTCTTCTAAATCAAAACGAGGAAGCATGATTGATTCCCCTGCTGTGTATATAGAAAGATTCATGCAAGAACTCATTCCAAATACATGGAAGAGTGGAATTACGGTTAAACATTTTTCCTTTCCAACTTCCAAATCATGTTTAAAAAATTCATAACACTGGATCACATTAGCTAACACGTTTCGGTGAGTCAGCATAGCACCCTTAGACCGACCTGTAGTACCTCCAGTATATTGAAGCACTGATACATCATGTTCCGGTTCAAATTCAATTGGGACCACATTCCCGTTACCTTCTGTTAGGAAATTTTCAAAGCTCCTATCCGGCGCAAAATCTTGTCCTGAGGACTGTAAGCTAACAACAATAATATTCTTCAAATTTGTTTGAGATTGAACACTTTTCACCCTTGGATATAATGCATCAAGTACCACAATAGTTTCAGTACCTGAATCATTTAGGATATACTCAAGTTCCCGTTCAACTGACATAGGGTTCACCTGGGTAACAATTCCCCCAGCATTAAGGATTCCATAATAGGAAATGACATATTGCGGGCAGTTAGGAAGCATGATGGCTACCCGGTCCCCTTTTTGAACCTCATTTTGTTGAAGTGCTGAGGTAAAATCATGTGCTAAGGCTTGAAGTTGACCATAGGTGATCTTTTTTCCATAAAAAGACAGGGCAAAATTGTTAGGGAATTTTGAGGCAGTATCATGAAGAATTTGTCCCATTGGTTTATTCGGAATGGTTACATTTTTTTCTATTGTTTCAGGATAATGTGCCAACCAGGCTTTGTTCTCGCTCATCCGTTCCCCTCCATATGGTAATCATATTAAATTAAAACGTAAGTCCTCCACCGTCAACTGAAAGAGTGGTTCCTGTAATAAATGAGGCCTCATCTGACGCTAAGAATAAAACCGCATTTGCTACTTCCTCTGGTGTGCCAATTCTTCCAAGTGCATTGGCACGAGAAATGATTGGCCACTTACGCTCGTTCTGTTTCCAGTTTTCAATTATTTTTGTATCGATCACACCTGGAGCAATCGCATTCACCCTAATATTGTATTTTCCATACTCAAGTGCAGCGTTTTTTGTCAGTACAACTACTCCTGCTTTAGAGGCATTGTAAGCAGCCATATACTTTTGACCCTTCAGTCCAAGTAAACTAGAGGTATTAATAATTGAACCGCCGCCTGATTTGGATATCTCAGGGACAGCATATTTAATCCCAAGAAATACGCCTTTCAAGTTAATATCAACTACTCTGTCCCATTCCTCTTCTGCCAAATCCACACTCCGTACTTCGGAATTACCAATACCTGCATTGTTGAACATAATATGTAAGCCGCCAAATGTATTGGATGTAATCTGAATTAACTGCTTGATTTGTTCTGAATCGGCTACATCCGTTTTAACAAAAACAGCCTCTCCCCCTGCCTCTTTTATGATGCTGACGGTCTCTTCACCCATGATAGAATTAATATCTGCTACCGCAACCGTCGCTCCTTCTTTGGCAAAACGGACGGCGGCTGCACGTCCGATGCCGCTTCCGCCGCCTGTTACAATTGCAATCTTTTTATTTAATCTCATAGGTACCAACCCTTCTCTATCTAGTTCACAATTTAGCTATCGTTTTTATTGATATTTACGTAGTTCGAGTTTTGCCAGCTGAGCACGATGAACTTCATCAGGACCGTCAGCCAATCTCAATGTCCTTGCATTTGCCCATTGAGCTGCTAATGTAAAATCATTAGAAACCCCAGCAGCACCTAATGCTTGAATTGCACGGTCAATCACACGCAATGCCATCGATGGTGCAACCACCTTAATCATGGCAATTTCTGTTTTTGCTTCTTTATTACCAACAGTATCCATCATGTAAGCAGCTTTTAAAGTTAGCAACCTAGCTTGTTCAATTTCAATCCTTGAATCAGCAATCCACTCCCCAATTACACCTTGGCGAGAAAGCGGCTTTCCAAAAGCGGTCCGACTTTGAACACGCTTACACAATTCCTCAAGTGCTCGCTCAGCTGCACCGATTAATCTCATACAGTGATGGATTCTTCCAGGACCCAGTCTACCTTGAGCAATAGCAAATCCCTTTCCTTCTCCCCAAAGGATATTGTCGGCAGGAACTCTTACATTTTCATACGTAATCTCACCATGTCCATGTGGAGCATGATCGTATCCAAACACTGGCAGCATCCGTTCAATTTTTACCCCAGGGGTATCAAGAGGAACTAGAATCATAGATTGTTGTTCATGACGGTTAGCATTCGGATCTGTTTTCCCCATAACAATTGCTATTTTACAGCGAGGATCACCGGCACCAGATGACCACCATTTTCGTCCATTAATGACGTATTCATCACCGTCGCGTTCAATTCGTGCTTCTATGTTGGTCGCATCAGAGGAGGCAACCGCTGGTTCTGTCATCGAGAAACATGACCTAATTTCCCCTGCCAGCAGTGGTTTCAGCCATTCTTCCTTATGCTGTTCCTTACCATAACGAACAATGACTTCCATATTACCTGTATCAGGTGCACTACAATTAAACACTTCTGGTCCAATTAACGAACGCCCCATTATTTCGCAAAGAGGAGCATATTCCAAATTGGTTAGACCTGCACCAAATTCACTTTCAGGTAAAAACAAATTCCATAAACCCTCTGCTTTTGCCTTTTCCTTTAGTTCCTCCATGATTGGCGGGACTGCAATCCAACGACTCTCCTGTTCATTTAATTGCTGTTCGTACACAGATTCATTTGGGTAAACATAAGCCCCCATGAATGCTGTTAACTTTTCTTGCAAATCTTTAACCTTTTGAGAATATGAAAAATCCAATCTCTCCACTCCCTTCTCCATACTAACCAGTTAGTATGTTATAAGTTTAATTATACTCCCAAAACTTAAATATTCAAATTCTTTTCTAAATATTCTAATAAATTTAATATACGTTTACAATCCATTTAATAGTCTTGTTTTAAAAAAAGGCTTTGTTAAAGTTGTCTGTTGATTTCCGCTCCAGGCACTTCGCTTTCCGTGGGCGTTTCGGCGAGCCTCCTCGGCGTTCACGCCTGCGGGGTCTCCCCTGAACCGTACTCCCACAGGAGTCTTCGTGCCTTCCACTCCAATCAACAGAGTATAAAAATCAACAATGTTCATTTACACAGCCTAAAAAAAAAGGCCGAGAAGTTCTCGAACCTTTTCCATTAATATCTCTTAAAAGATTTTTTCTGCTTATTCATCACTTCATACGATTTTTCTATTATATCTGTTAACACATCACCCTTATAAATTCTACCAAGCTTTAGTCCTTGTTGATAATACTCGACAATTTCATCAAGTTTTCCTGAGGTTTCTTTGGTGATTCTTACATTTAGTTGAATTCTTTCGTTTTCAGTCATGTTAGCATCTCCTATAAAACTATTATCTCATTGCTAGCATTTATCTACATATTATAACACTGCTACTATACTATATTTCTACAAATTTTTCATTACTTTCATAAAAATATAAAAAGTACTGGTTCACCCAGTACTTCCTAATTCAAAGTAAGTTTCTAGTTGTTTCATCTACTAATAATTACCGAATTCGCTTTCAGGTGTTTGAATTATGACAGGCAGTTTACTAGGATCTACCCATTTAAGAATGGACAGGACATTATTTTGTACCGTTCCTGTACATCCCAGTGTATAACTACTTGCCACATGGAAAAAGATTGCAGAACCAGCCCCAGGAATTCTCTCCACCGTATTATAATTAATAACAAATCCATAATTATAGGCTGGAATATTCATTTTTTCCGCACTTGTCCATCGACTATTATTTTCTGATTGTTTTTGCCAAGTATTATATAGCGAAGATGCCGGGTCATCGACCCATACATCGTCATTTGTAATTTGCCGATATGGCAGTTTTGTTCCAGGGTTTTGATAACGTCCGAATGCGGTTCCTATCGAAAATTTCCCTCTTGGAGACTTTTTTGCCCCTTCTTTCATTATGGTAGCAAAGCCTTCTTTTCCAATAAAACCTGATATATTTTGTTTTTCATACCACTTGCTATCCACTTTTTCAAAGGTTCGTATTTTTGCAACATTAGTGGAATAACCTGATGTCGTAACGAGGATTAACTGATTATTATCATCTATGGTAGTAAACTGATCCGCAATTGTACTAGGAATCCAGCATCCATTACGATTAAAGTAATACCATCTATCTAAATAAATCCAGCCAACTTGCATCGCTCCAGATTGATTTAAATAATACCAACGGTCATTTTGTAATATCCAACCTTTTTGCATTTCACCGTTTTTACTAAGGAAGTACCATTTCCCATTATCAAGTATCCAACCTTGCTGCATTGCACCATTATCCGCAAGGTAATACCACTTCCCTGCTGAATAGATCCAGCCTGTTTGCATTTTTCCTGAAAGGTCAAGATAATACCTTTTACCCCCGTTAAAAAGCCAACCTCTTTTCATTGACCCACTGCTTTCAAGGTAATACCATTTTTCGTCATCTTTTAACCAGCCACGCTGCATTACCCCATTATTATTCATAAAATACCATTTGCCATTATCATATAGCCAACCTTTGTGAAGTGTTCCATCACTGTGGTTAAAATAATACCAATTGTCTCCAAGAGCTACCCAGCCCTTCACAACTAGATTGTCTTTGTAATAATACTGTTTTCCGTTCTCTTCATACCAACCATTGTTCGTAACTTCTTCATTTGCAAATGTTGGTAATGGATGCAGTACTATTACTGTTAAAGTAAGTAAAAGAAAAATCCTTAATTTCAAGTCTTTTTTAACCTCCTTTGACAAAATACAACAGTAAATACTATTCTATAGGAATATCGGTTTCTATTAAACCTACCAAATTACCATTTTATCAAGAGCAAAAAAAATCGCCCATCAAATGTTGGGCAAGCTCTAATATATTTAACTATATGGTTATTGAATGTTTTGCTGGAGTGTTTATATAGTGATCTTGAAGCCATGCTTCTAGCTGATTCTTTAATTCAGGATGGATTGGAAGATCTCCTTGTGCCACAATGTCTTTTTTCATCGTAAAAATAGTTGAGTTATATGTGACAAGTTTACAAGAGTGTGCCATATTTTCGATTACCTTAAATTGTGCATCTCCTTTAACGTAAAGAGGTAAATCGTTCAGGACTGCTGGATTCGCCTGAACGTCGCGTGCTCCAGTTATGGCAAGAACTGGACATGTTACTTTTGATAAATCCTCTCTAACATTATAATTAAAATGTTCTCGCATCCATTTCGCATTTGTTTTAACAAAGTTTACTTTCATCACATCATCCGTTGACTGAAGTACCTTATTAATGGCTTTTTGCGCCTGTTGTTCCACTTTATTATGTGTACCAAATAGACGTAATAAAAATCCTTGAAATCCCTTTGCATGTTTGATGTCATCTACTGCAATATCCCTCTGCCGTTTTAATGCTTCGCTTATTCTTTCAACAGCACCTGAAAGTAGAATTAACCCGCCAAGACTTTCCCGTGCTGCAACAGCAGCTCCAATAGTACAGCCTTCGCTATGCCCAAGGACAATAACACTTTTCGAGTCTACTTCAGGAAGACTTTTCAAAAAATGAACAGCGGCCTGTGCGTCATCCACCAAATCCCATAATCCTGTTGTTAAAAAGTCTCCTTCACTTTCCGCAACACCTCGTTTATCATATCTAAGGGTAATATATCCAATAGATGTTAAATATTCAGCCAATTGACGATATAGTTTAAGATCCAATTTTTTGTTTACTTTTCCATTACGGTCTATTTTTCCAGAACCCACTATAATTAAAATCGCTGGACTTTTTTCAATCCTCATTTCTGGCATACTTAATGTTCCTTTAAGTGCTACGTGGCCTTGAATGGTGACATCTTTTTCTTTAATTTTCATTAAAAAATCCCCCTATTGCTCTTTAATTTTCTCTGGAATAATTACTGTTGCAAGCGTTCTTCTTTTTCTATCCTTTTTTGGCTTATTTTGAGTAACCTTTAAATAGACTGAAACCAGTTCCTTTATAAAATCAGCATACTCCTCATCAGTTAAATAAACTGACGTTTGCCGAAAAGATACACCATCAACTGCTAAATCAATTTTTTCTTGATGTAAATACCTCTCGTATTCCCCCATTAAATTCGCCATGAATTTTATAAATAAACCCATATGTTCATCCTTTGAGAGTTTGTTTAATTCCTCAATTCCTAAAGTCATCTTGTTTGGGTCATTGATTGAAAACACCTTTTCAACCGTACCTCGGTTTGGTATTTCATCAATGATATGAATAACCTCTGCATCAACAAGCTTTTTAATATGACGATACAAGGATGCTTGAGGAATATCAGGAAGTAGATCTTTTATTTGCTGTACTGTTATTTGTTGGTTTATTAAGGATTGGATTATTCTCATCCGTACCGGATGTAGGATCACATCAACCGTTGATTCTTTTATCATGAATTTCTTCTCCTGTTTTTTATTATCATTATCAATAATGATAATAATACATATTCTTTTATTTGTAAATACCAAAATGGATAATTAATGCAAGTTTTCCTTTTTTACCTATATTGATTTCTTTCTTACTTTTTACATGGATTGGCAATCTTCTACTTATATTATAATGAGGAGGGTTACGATATGATGTTGTCTTGGATATTTAGTGTTTTGATGGTGGCCCAATCAGTAGTTTCCCCAGACCACTTAGAAATTACAAAGGACGGCTACAATATAACAACTTTAAACCGGATGGATTTTTCTAATCCCAATACTGATTTACCAATAATCGATAATGGAAAATATAATCAGTTTTTAGATCAACTCGATAAACAATTTACTACTCAGCCTAAAAATGCATACATAAATCAACATGGAACCATAATTGCAGAACAGGTAGGTTTTCGTATTAACCGCCAAGCCTTTACAGAACAATTTTATTCTTACTTTTTTTCACGTCGTCGCGGTACATTAGAAATTCCTATGCTCCCAGCCTATGCAAAAGTGGATAGTGAATTACTTGAAGAGATTCGAAGCTTACGTATTGGACGGTATGTAACCACATTTAATCCTAGTAACATAACGAGAACCACTAATATTCAGTTAGCAGTAAAAGCGATTAATAATACTGTTGTTTTTCCTGGGGAAATCTTTTCTTTTAACAGAGTCGTTGGTAAAAGAACTGTTGCAAAAGGCTATTTACGAGCACCTGTGATTATCAGAGGAGAATATTCGGAAGATATCGGGGGAGGGATCTGCCAAGTATCCTCCACTTTATTTAATGCTGTTGATAACGCTGGTTTAAAAATTGTTCAGCGTTTTTCTCATAGCAAAAAAGTTCCCTATATCCCACCTGGGCGAGATGCCACTGTTAGTTGGTATGGTCCCGACTTTGAATTTAAGAACATGTATAACCAACCTATTTTAATTCAGGCAAGGACAATAGGGCATCTGTTGATAATTAAACTATATTCATCGGAAAATATACAATATATCCCACGCAAAGTACCAGGTCCACCTTATTAAGCAAATGAAAAAGTCCGCATAGTTAGCGGACTTTTTCTTATTCCTTATTATTATTATTATTTAGGGCACTTGTTAGTAATTCTTCAGAGAATTCGGTTAGTGCCGCATTGTCCATTAAATTAATGTTTGCCTTAGGTGTGAAAGTTCTTACAGCATTTTGAATCGGACGTGTAATGTCACTATGTTTTCCTCTTTTCATTCCAAAAACAGCAGCACTTATTCCTAATCCTAAAAGTGAGGCCCACATAGTTCCTCTACTCTTCCGTTTAGGCATGAACAAATTGAGAAACGGCATTTTATTCATTTTTCGCATGAGTAGCACTCCTTAAGAATGGTATGGAAAGTAAATATCTCCCCTCCATTTACTTAATTTGTGCTTAATAAATTTGAATATGCCTAGGAAACAATTCGTTCTTTGTCATTTCTTGGCACGTTAAAGTTAAAGAACCTCTATCCCCTTTTATACATAGAATGCAAAAAAGATAAATTGGGTGGTGTCTATGGGAGGCTTAACTTATTTTGATTTCTTAGCTAAATTTGGCGTTGGAGGAGCCCATCCTGGTGGAATCCTTTTAACAAAAGATATACTTTCTGGAGAAAATATTACAACTAACTCATTTATATTAGATGCTGGATGTGGTACTGGCCAAACGGCTGCCTATTTATATCAGCAATACAAAGCTAAGGTGTTTGGATTGGAGATTAATCCAATAATGGTTGAAAAAGCCAAAAGCCGTTTTCAGTCCTTAAAGCTTCCTATTCAGTTAATTCAAGGATCCATTGAAGAAATCCCCTTTGAAGATGATTCCTTTGATTTTATTTTATCTGAATCAGTTTTAGCCTTTGTCAATAAACCGAAGGCCTTAAAGGAATTCTATAGAGTATTAAAAAAAGGTGGTCGCCTAATTGCAAATGAAATGACCATTAACTCAAAATTAAGTCAGCAGGAAGAATCCGAAATTAAAAAATTTTACGCAATAGATTCATTATTATTAGAAGATGACTGGAAAAATTTATTAGAAGCCGCAAATTTTAAAAATATCTTATTAAAAACGCAAAAACAGCCTCTTAGTCACGGAAACCATGCACCAGAATTTAATTTCTCTGCAAACTTCGAGCCTGAACTTTTTCACATTCTAAATGAACACGGAAGCATAGTTATTAAATATCAAAATATTTTGAGTTATCGAATTATTAGTTGTACTAAATAAAATATACTGTAGGACCTCATTTCACAGAAGATTGAGGTCCTTTTTATTTTGTTTGCTTCCTTCTTCTAACGTATATTATTATCGTTACGTCAAAAAATAAAGTTGTGAAGGGATGGATGAATGCATGGATCAAACTTTAGGATACCTAAGAGAAATATTATCGAATTATACTGACGACCATTCAGAGGGAAGACATATTTACCGTAAACTCATGGAAGGTAATTATCGTTCTGAAGGTTCTTTTGTTCAAGCTTTAAGTCAAAGGGAGATTGCTTTTTTAAATAAGATGCTGCCAAAAGAAATTAACTACGCCAAAGAGGAGCAGGATGAAAAAAGAGCATCCCAATTAAACGAGGTTTTTGAATTATTATTTTAATTAAGAAAAGCGTAGGTGCCTTGGTCAGCCCCGACAGGCAAATGTTCTTCAGCAAGAAAAGTCGCTCTTTGACTTTTATTGCTGAAGGTTATTTGACCCGAGGGGCTAGGCGCTGGAGCTGGACAGTTCTCAAAGTCGAATTTTATACTTTCCTTTAATGTAAAAAGGATGGCAGAAAAACTCTGCCATCTTTTTAGGAAATATTTCATTTTTCGCGCAACTATTTCCTAGGTAAGCGCATAGTACGACAAAACATGAACTTCAAAATAGAATCTTTTCCCTAATAACCGACATGAAATACATAAAAACTACAATAGTTGGTATATGATTCGTTATTCCTCTACCTTGATACGACAAAATTCAATTTTAGTTCATAATTCATTTCATTAGTGAATGTCTCTTTTCTTAAATCGTCCACCCCGAACCTCAGCAATATCAGCTACTGCCAAAAAGGCACTATCATCATTTTCTGTGACAATTTCTTTTAATTTTGCTTCTTCTAGCCGATTAATCACACAAAAGATAACTTTTTTATCATCGCCCGAATAAGCGCCTTCACCATTAATATAGGTTACACCTCGACCAAGTCGATTCAAAATCGCATCGCCAATTTGCTTCGCGTTGTCACTAATAATCCATACCGATTTGGATTCATCGAGTCCAGTAATAGTAATATCAATAGTCTTGTAAGCAACAAAATAGGCAATGAGAGAGTACATTGCACGATCCCAAGAAAACACAAAACCGGCACACCCCAAGATAAAGAGATTAAAGAACATAATAATTTCGCCAACGGAAAATGGGAGTTTATTATTAAAGAGTATGGCAAGAATTTCTGTGCCATCCAGCGAGCCACCGTATCGAATAACCATTCCTACTCCCATACCAAGTACAATCCCACCAAATACTGTAGCTAGGAGGATATCTTGTGTGAAGGCTGGAACCGGATGAAGCAAGGTTGTTCCAATTGAAAGGACTATAATCCCATAAAGAGTGGACAATGCGAAGGTTTTTCCAATTTGTTTATAGCCTATAAAGAAGAAAGGGATGTTAAGAATAAAGATAAATACCCCTAGTTTCCATCCTGTAATATAAGACAGCATGATGGAAATACCCGTAATTCCACCATCGATTACATTATTGGGAACCAGAAATATTTCTAGACCTACTGCCATTAAGGCAGCACCAAGTGTGATTAATAGTATTCGTTGAAATATCTTTCTTTTGGTTAATCTTCGGTGTTCAATTTTTGCCATTATCGCTTCCTGTTGTTCAATAATATTCAATTCTTGAATACCTGACATTATCTTTCCCCTTTCAGATTTATTTTCTATTTACATTATAACGAATTTTCTCCACTAATTATATTTTACTGCCTCTAATTCCCATGCACTATATATTACGAAACAGGAAAAATGCCTGAGTTTAGCCAGTTTAAATTCCTTTTCTAAACTATTTCCCCAAATATACCCTATAGTATTCTTTCATTAAGTCCTGTTATTCATCCGTTGGTTTTTGCTCAATCTCTAAAAAACAAATCAAATAAAAAGAAGCTGCCTCCTTTTGAAGCAACTCCTTAATGTGAATAACACCTTAGGGGACCCAACCATGACATTAGCAAAACTACATCAACTTTTTCATTTCCTTCCATTCATATTATTGAACTAAAGGAAAATTGAAGAGTCAGCAAAATGTGTGTTTGTTCCGTTGAAGGAATTAATTCACATGTAATGGAATTCAAATTCCTAAAAAGAAACAAATTCTCGGTTTTATACCGATGGGACTCATTATTCATTATTCTCTCAATTAAAATTACGGCCTCTTGGCAATAGTTTTTAAAAAGATAAAAGCTGTTTTAGTGTTACTGGGTTTAATGGTTCTTTTTTCGAAAGAATACATTTTGGTGTGAGCTGTATTTCTACGTATTTTTTGAATGGCTCTGTTAAAATTGTCTGTTGATTTCCGCTTCAGGCTCAAGCGGTTCGTGGGCGTTTCGGCGAGCCTCATCGGCGCTTGCACCTGCGGGTCTCCCCTGAACCGTACTCCCACAGGAGTCTTCGAGCCTTCCGCTCCAATCAACACTGTTCTTTAACCAAGCCTTTTAAATAAGTAGAAAATGTTTCTCATTTCCAGGAAACCAATAACACTTGCTCTTAAATACTAATGATTTAAGGTAAGTTACGATTTAGCTTTTTCTTCTTAAGATTCCTTCGCTCCACCTACCAATTGATTGAATAGGAATAACCTTACTACTCGTTCGCGAACGGAACGAACACGTATGGTTGAGTCTCCTAAGATGTTATCTTTGTATTTTCTTTACAATTTGATTATAACATTGAATTTTTAGAATTTACGGAAACTTTGTGACGAACTAGTGAACCTTTAAGAGTTATTGTTTCTATAAGAAGGTACTTTTCCCTTTATGGTGCAAACATTTACGATTATTTAAAAAAGTCTTGAAATTCATCAATCATTTCATTAATCTAGGTAAAAACAAGGGGGATTCATATGATTAGAAAGCTTACTAAAAATGATGAAGAACAGGTCCTCACCTTTTTAAGTGTGGAACCTTCAATAAATTTATTTATTTTAGGTGATATAGAAGCATTTGGCTTTGGAACCGATTTTCAAGAACTTTGGGGTGAATTTGATCATGATGGAAGAATTAAAGCCGTCCTTCTTCGTTTTTATCAATCCTTTATACCGTATACAAATGGAGAATTCGATGTCAGTGGCTTTGTTTCTATCATAAAAAGTTATTCACAACCTATTTTTCTCTCTGGAAAATCGGATATCATAGAAAAATTCGAACAATTTGAGGACCTTAACCTTGGAGAAAAAAAAATAACCTATTTTGCTGAGTGTCGTACAGACATCCATCTAAACTTAAACACCGTTGAGCTAGAAATAAAAAAAGCTGGTTTAGACGATGTAGATCAAATAATTGATCTTCGCTCTACAATTAAGGAGTTTCATATTAGAAGTGACGCACGAGATATGCTAGTAAAATCAATGGAAGCTAATACTGCTAGAACCTATTATACAGAAGAAAAGGGAGTTTTTACTTCTTGTGTATCAACCACTGCAGAAAATTCACATTCGGCCATGATTGTTGGGGTATGCACACGAAACGATTATCGACGAAAAGGCCTTGCCACAGCTATTATGAAAAAGCTTTTTAAAGATGTATTAGCTGAGGGAAAGGTCCTCTGTCTTTTTTATGATAATCCAGAGGCTGGACGTATATATAAAAGACTTGGTTTTAAGGATATTGGTATGTGGACAATGCATAGGTAGGTTAATAATCCCCCTGTTAGGGGGTTTTTTCAATTTTCATTGGACTATAACCAATTTAAAAAGGGAACATTATTTGAAATCAAAAATAAAAGAAAAGAGGACCATAACATAAATGCTTAAATCAATAAAAAAATATGCTAAGCCTTTCAAATCAGTTGATGATCTAAATCCATTAATAGATGCGATTGGTGATGCAAAATATGTTCTTCTCGGTGAATCTTCACATGGAACTTCTGAATATTACTCACTTCGTGCCGAAATATCAAAACGATTAATTATGGAAAAAGGATTTTCATTTATAGCAGTTGAAGGTGATTGGCCATCATGTCAGAATATCAACCAATATGTAAAGGGATTTAATCATGAAGTTAAAGATGTTAAAGAAGTACTTGAGGCTTTTAATCGTTGGCCAACATGGATGTGGTCAAATCAGGAAATCACTGGTTTGATTGAATGGTTAAAGGATTATAACCAGCAAAATATCAGCAAGCAAAAAGTGGGCTTTTACGGATTAGATGTATATAGCCTTTTTGAGAGTATGGATGAAATAGTTAAATATTTAGAAAAGACAAATTCAACTGAACTAGCTGTAGCAAAAAAAGCATTCTCCTGCTTTGAGCCATATAACCGCAATCATGAATCCTATGCTGTTTCTGCTGGCTACTTATCTGAAAACTGTATAAAAGAAGCAATGGACCTCCTTGCATCCATAAGAAAAAATAAATGGAAATTTGATGCCGAACCTGAAAGCAGCTTGAATATGGAAGTAAATGCTCTAGTTACAGCAAATGCTGAGGATTATTATCGTACAATGGGGACAAGTGACTCAGAATCTTGGAATATCCGCGACAAACACATGGTCGAAACTCTTAATGCAATAATGAGTTTTTATGGTGATGATGCTAAGGTAATCATATGGGAGCATAACACTCATATTGGGGATGCGCGAGCAACAGACATGAAGGATGATGGTATGGTTAATGTCGGTCAATTAATTAGAGAGGCACACGCTCATGATTCTGTTTATATTGTTGGATTTGGGACCTATAGCGGAACGGTAATTGCCTCCACAGAGTGGGGAGAAGATTTTCAAATAATGAATGTTCCTCCAGCCCAATATGGAAGCTGGGAATCCTTAATGCATAAAAGTGAGCCTGTGAATAAATATTTGATATTTACAGACGAGAATCGCCAAGAATTCACTACAACTATTGGTCATAGAGCAATTGGTGTTGTTTACCGACCCGAGTATGAGCATTTCGGAAATTATGTTCCCTCGAATATGGGACAGAGATACAATTCATTTATTTTTATCGACCAAACGAATGCCTTGCATCCACTAGTTCTAGAGCCAACTAATATGTAAAATCAAAAAGGTCATCCAACTGTCCGAGTGAGATGACCTTTCCATTAATCTATTATTGGATTTTTAAAATTATCCACCACAGTGATTTTATTATTTTTAATTATTTCCTCTATTTTAAATTTATGTTCCGCAAGCTTATCATCATAAGAAATCGTGACCATTGTTCCGTCTGGCATTTCAAATTTATATTGATAGAGTCCTATTGTACCTGAATGATTCCTGTATACAATATGAACCTTATCTATCTTTTCCCAACTATACTCCTTTTCCTCTATTCCATTCAAAGCATTGTAATGGATACCTGCATCATCCAAATAATAATAATTGGTTAAACTGCAAATAAAGGCAGGAATACTGACAAGAAGTAAAAAAACAGTAATCCATTTAAACTTAACTCCCTCCCACTTCTGCCTAAAAATTAGATAAAGTGTGATAATAATTGCAATGTAAAGCATCCCACCCATAAAAGTTATGTAAGCAGAGAAGGGTGTTGAAAAAAACCAATACGTCCGCGAAAAATAGACCATACTTTGATAAGATGAAACTAACACAAATGGTGCGATGAAACTACATATGTATAATATAATTGTGTAAGCAACAAGTTTAGCTTGACTTTGTTCATCATCCATTTTCTTTCTTGAAAAAATCACCAAATCACTCCAAAATAAAATTTACTCTTATTTTACCTCAAAATTCTTACTATTTGTAACCTTTTATTTACATTTTTAGAAAAAACTAAAAAACCAACCTTAAGATTGGTTTTTTAAAATTATTTTGATCCTGGTGCAGGCTGGTCAACTCCTTTTACATGATGGCTATGTCCGTTATCTTCTGATGTATAAAAATCATAGTAATGGACATGCATACCATTTCCTACTGGAATGGCTGGACCTGAGTAAGCACGATAGTGATGTGTGTGACCATTTTCAAATAATACATACCCCTCAGTATAATGCACATGTCCCCCATCCTGGGTCATAATAGGTGGTGATGTGACATCTAAACATTGATGTACATGACCAGAGCTTAAACCAGTATAATCTACAGAACCGTGATTATGATTAGCCACAAATCCTTGGACAAAATCATCTTTGCTATTTTGCCTCATGCAATTCACCCCTCACTTTTGAAATTATTAATGTTACAACTATATGCAGGAGTAATAAGTACTTTTCATTAATTGGAAAATTTTTAAGTCTCATGATACTAAGTTAAAGTACATAAGCAATTAAAAAATTCACATACTATTTCTGTAACTCAATTACTACCACGAAAGAAGGATTAAACATGACAGTAGGAACACAAGTAAAACAAGCTTTGGCAGGGTTAAAAAGTGCTCAGGCAAGCTTTGAAACCTTTGCTTTAGCTACAGACAACCAAAATGCAAAGCAGCTATATCAACAAGCAGCTCAACAAACACAATCAGTCCTTGACAGTCTAGAACCACGCCTTCAAGAGATTGTTACTGAAGAGCCGCAATACAATCAATAAGGTAGAAAAGGTTGGCATATCTGCCAACCCCTTTTTCATTTTTTTATTTTTGAAAGGAAGTTGTTCATGTGACCATTGCTTCAAACGTTAAACAATGTCTTTCAACCATGAAAGGAATTGAGGCACAATTATCTTCCATGGCGTTAAATTCACTTGATACAGAAGCACAAGTTATTTTTCATGAAGCTACGATAACTATTGAAGAAATAAGGAAGGATCTTCAGTATCGAGTTTTGGAGCTTGAACGAAATGAGCCTCAGTACAGCGGATCCTAAAATGAGGTGATAAATTATGCCAGATGGGCTTTTTATTATAGGGCGTTCATTATTCTTCTTGCTGCTTTTATTTATCACTACAAAAGTACTTGGAAAGAAGCAAATATCTGAGCTTTCTTTCTTTGAGTATGTTGCTGGTATTACAATAGGAAGTATTGCGGGTGAAGTAGTTACTGGACTTGAAAGTAACATGTTTCATGGTGTATTGGCACTCATTGTTTTTGGATTTGTTACCTTTTTAGTGAATTATTTGGCAATAAAAAGTAAAAAATTCAGTGATTTTGCAGAAGGTAAAGGCACTGTCGTAATTAAAGATGGAAAGATCTTAGAGGAAAATCTAAAAAAAGAGAAATACACTATTGATGAATTATCTGCTCTACTTCGACAAAAGGATATTTTTAAAATTGCTGATGTTGAATTTGCCGTTCTAGAACCACGAGGAAATTTAAGCACCTTATTAAAACGAGAAAACCGACCTTTGACACCTAAAGATTTACAAATGAAAATGCCAAATGAAAAAGAACCACAAACAGTCATTATGGACGGGAATATTGTTGATGAACCTTTAAGATGTGCAGGGAAAGGCAGAGGCTGGTTATATACTGAGTTAGAAAAACTAGGTGTGACTCTTGATAATGTTTTTGTTGGTCAGGTGGATTCCTACGGTGAACTGACGGTTGATCTATATGATGATAAGATACAAGTGCCAGAACCTGCCCAGCGTCCTTTATTACTGGCAACCTTAAAAAAAGCACAGGCTGATTTAGAAATCTTTTCACTTGAAACTAATTGTACAAAATCAAAAGCGATGTACAAAAAAAATGCAGCTCTCTTACAAGCGACAATTGATAAACTCACCCCTTATCTTAACGGTTAATAGCAGGAAGTATAAAAATCCTTATCAATTCAAATTGATAAGGATTTTTATGAGATACCTAACTTATGCGCTAACGGTTTGGTCTTTAGATAATTCTTTTCTTTGTGACACATAGCTGTGAAGTAACATTCCACCCATGACTAACAGAATGCCAATCCACGATAACTTAGTTGGAAGTTCTGAATTTAGTATGTACACCTCTCCAAGAAGTGCAAATAAAACCTCCATAGATTGTGTAGCCTCAACAGCGGCAAGCCTTTGCATATTCCCTCTCACCAGGTCTGTTGCTTGAAAGAATAGTATTGTTGCAATGACTCCAGAGGTAATAGCAACCAGCCCAGACTGAATGGTTTGCCCCATGCTTGGCAATCCACCATCTATGACTCCATAAATGGATAAGATAATCCATAAAGGTAGACTGGCTATTGTCATTCCTAACACGCGTTGAAAAACATCTAGACGACCACCACATACCTCCATCATTTTCCTATTTCCTAATGGGTAGGCAAACGATGCAATTAACACAGGAACAACACCTAAGCTTACTGTAAGAAATGATAAATGATTAGCTTGTTCAAGCTGTATGAGAATGATTCCAAGTAATATAATCATTGACATGAGTAAGCCTTTATAAGGAATTTTCCCTCTAATTTTTATAGGGCCCTTTTTAGTTAGGATTGTTTCATAAAAAAGCGGGGCAAGTAGTGAACCAGAAATGATGGTTACTTGCCAAGTAGCCGCGATTAACCAACCTGGTGCATAGGCAGCTGAAAAACAAATAGGTCCATAGAACAATCCGAACCCCACTGTACTCCAAATTATCCATGAAGTTGGACGACTTTTCATCTCTACAAGCAATGGTCTAAGGTTCTTCCTACTAAGAACAATCAAGAAAAGAAAGGGTACCATAAAAAAATACCTGAGTGATGCACTCCAAATCCAGCTTCCTCCAGCCAAGTCCATTGATCTGTTTAATATAAATGTAAATGCAAAAAAGAAAGCTGCAAAAACTCCTAAAATGATAGGCCTCACTTTTCTAATACCTCCTTTTCTGAAAATATAAAATAATCTATGTATTAAAAGAGTATATAGTGTATTCTCCAATAAAAAACGGAAACCATCAAGCGATTTCCGTTTTTTTACTGAAGTTAACCTCTATTCTTTTTTATTTCAACAAATAGGGCCGATTTATTAATAAATGCAACAATAAAAGAAGCTATAAAAAAAATAGTAGCCACCAAAAATGTTACTCTCACCCCGAATCTTTCAGTAATCCAGCCCATTACAAGGGATGAAAGTCCGAATGCTGCAAATATTAAAGTTCCTCGAGCTGAATAGACCTTTGCTAAAAGATGTTCCCGAGCGCTATTTTGGATAATGGTTGTTTCCGCAATATCACGTGCCATTTGTGGAAAACCGAATAAAAAAGAGACAAATAGAGCAAACCATGGGATAGAGGTAGTTCCGAATAAAAAGGTTATCACAATTAAAATGAAAGTTGAATAGAAAATGGTCTTTCCAAGATTCCTTTCAATCAGGGAAGAAAAACGATAAATGACTAGCCCCCCAAAGAGCATACCTCCAAAGAAAGAGCCATTAATAAATCCCCACCAGCTCTCCCCTTTATTTAATGCCTCCGATACATATACATACAAGATAGCAGCAATCCATACCCCGTTAGCAAATGTTTCGAGAATGTTCATCAAACTGATTATTCGAAGCAGTCTCGACCTCCAAATAATAGCCCAGCCTTCCTTTAACACATCCATATGCGCTTCGTTTCCTTGGGGTGATTCTTTCCAGCCACCTTTAATCTGCCACATAAAAACAGTTGAAAGAAGAAACAGTATGAAAGCTAACCAAAGTATATTTATCGAACCAGATAAAACCAACAAAATACTCCCAATCGGCCAGGCAATAAGCTGAACTAATTGATCAGATATAGAGAGTAAACTATTAGTTTTCAGCAGTTTACTCTCATCAACTAGACTAGGAATTAGTGCGTTCCGAGCTGGGGACGCCCACCCGTCTAAAAAAGATATAAGGCAAATCAGAAGATAAATCCAAAACAACCTTTCTTCTCCCATAGTGGCCCCAACAAAACATAACAAAAGCAAAAGCACCGTCTTACCGGTTTGAGAATATGACAAGATTGATGTGAGCTTAAATTTATTTATTATTAACGGGGCTAATAGCCCGCTAATTAAGGCAGAAATGGTATTAAAAAATGGGACAAGCGAGATATAGGTAACTGATCCAGTCGCGTCAAAAATTAACTTAATTAAACAAACTACATACAAAATATCCCCTAGGTTAGCAAATATTTGCCCACACCAAAGAAACCGAAAAGAAGTCTCTTTTCTAACAAAATTGGACATAAAAGCACCCTCACTTTTTATTAAATTATTTATAAAAAAGTATAGGTGCTTACATTGGCCTACCTCCATTCACATTAGGTTCATTTTTAAGTTTAACAAATTTCTTTATTATCCGTAATACTGTTAACTCATACACTGACCATTATGATCATAAAGTGTTTTGTAGTTCGAAATTTTAAAAAATAGTTGTGAAACTTTATGCCGCATCGTTCGTACATATGTATGTCAAGATTCTTAAAAAGTGAGGTTGAGAGAATGTTTGGAAAAGTAGCTGCTGATATTTTAGGATTAAGTGATGTTGGTTCTGTTATTAAACCAGAGAATTATGATAAGGTTGATGCTGATGATTATGTTATGCACGAAGATAATGAGAAGATTTATTTTCTAATTAAATCAAAATCGGATGAATATTGTTTTACAAATAACGCCCTAATTCACCTTGATGGTACAAGTGCTACAAGCAAGAAGCGTATGCTGCATCGATATAGCTTTGCAACCAATCGGATTTCTGATGTTAAACTTGAAACAGCTGGGACTGTAGACCTTGATGTTGAAATTAAGTTTAAAATTGGCTCACAGCCTTTCTCAATTGATATTCATAAAAAACATATTGAAGAAGTGAAAGATTTATATAAAGCTTTGATAAAAATTGCCGAAATATCTCATGAAAATGAAATTAGCCTTCAATTTGCCAAACAAAGCCTTGATGTTGCCTCTACTACTATAGGTCGAATAACAAGTCCAGATAGCAATTTAGTTGTACAATTTAAAATGCTAAACCAAGCAGCTTTTCAATGGTTAGAAGATAGTAAAAAACAGTATTGTGTGAAAGATTTTGGTTTTGTATTTGAAAAATACATTAATAATTGATAAAAAATGGGCCTCACTATTAGTATAGTGCAGGCCCATTTTTTTCTTATGAGGGACTAGGACGATGAAACAGTCCCATTACTTCTATCGTTTCAGTTATATTGACGAATGCTGAAGGATCTACTTCAACAATGAGATTTTTAATCTCATTCAGTTCATATCGTGATATCACTGTTATTAATACATTTCGTTTATTATTGGAGTAGCCGCCAACACCATCTATAATTGTCAACCCTCGATACAGATTGGTTAACAGATGTGACCTCATCTCTTCACCCTTTTCTGTAATGATCATTATCGTTAGCTTAGCATGGTCAGTATAGATGGCATCAACTACTTTACCTGTTACAAAAATAGATACTAAGGTATTCAAAGCAGCATCCCAATTAAACAGAAATCCACTTATCAAAATAACAACTGCGTTCATACCTGATAGAAGTGCACCTATTGGAAAGTCCTTTTTTCTCGAAACAATCATTCCAATAATATCAAAGCCACCTGTAGATCCAGAACTTCGGAAGACAATGCCTACCCCAAGACCTGTTAAAGCGCCGCCAAAAATGGAGGATAATATCTTATCATTTGCAATTTCGTAGACAGGTACCACATAGAGCCCAACTGATATGATGAGCACTGAAAAGATCGAGTTCATAATAAATTTTTTGCCTAACATTTTGTACCCAATAACCAGTAACGGAAAATTCAAAAGAAAATTTGCTAACCCAGTATTAAGTGGTGTAACCATACCTACTATCATGGAAATACCACTTAGTCCACTGCTTAACACTTCGTGAGGTATTAAAAAAAGGTTAAATGCTAGTACAACAATTAGTGATCCCGTAATAATCCCAAAAATCCGCATGGAAAATACCTCCGAATACCTGCCATCATTATACTTAAAAATAATACCGATTATCATTTTTAAAGTAAATTTAATAGTTTTTTTCCAAAAGATTTAATTATCTGTTAATTACTGTTAGGTTGAATGAGTAAAAAAGTTATTCAAGAAAAACATATTGACAAATGTACAATATTATTTATACTTTAGAAATATATTAATTTCATAAGCTAAATCCTCATCAAACCGATGAGGTAGAGGTCGCGGTTTTTATTAGTAAAGCGGATGAGATGCAGAGACATTTTTGACCCCGTTTGAAAGGAAAAACTGCCGAAGTGTGCTTTACTCTCTGACAAAGCATGCTGGGGCTGTCTCCAAATAGGAACAGAACTGTCACGAATTGGACCTACCAGCCATTCGTGTTGAGCTATCTTTCGAAAGGTATGATGCGGGGTATTGATAATGCCATCGATTCTACTTCGATGGCATTTTTTATTCCAAACTCCTTCTCGAAAAAAGAAAGAAAACAAAAAAGGAGTAAAGATAATGCAAACAGCAAAAGTATTAAAAGAAAATGAATATAATGGTGATTTATCACCTAAAAAAGAACCCTCAGAGTTAAGACGAAGCCTTAAATCTCGTCACCTTACCATGATTTCTCTTGGAGGAACAATTGGTACAGGTTTATTCCTTGCCAGTGGCGGGGCCATACATTCTGCAGGACCAGGCGGAGCTATTCTCTCCTATATTATTATTGGTCTAATGGTTTACTTTTTGATGCAGGGGTTAGCAGAGATGGGAGCCTATATGCCCGTTGCTGGAAGCTTTAGTACGTATGCAACTAAATTCGTCGATCCTTCCTTAGGTTTTGCACTAGGTTGGAATTACTGGTATAACTGGGCAATTACCATTGCAGCCGAGTTAGCAGCTGTTACGATGATCATGAAATTTTGGTTCCCACAAACACCATCCTTCATTTGGAGTGGAATCTTTTTAGTCATTATGTTCCTATTAAATTATCTTTCTGTTAAAGGATTTGGTGAAGCAGAATACTGGTTTTCCTTAATAAAGGTAGTAACGGTTATTGTCTTTATCATAATTGGTACACTAATGATTTTCGGTATCATGGGAGATGAGGCAATCGGCTTCAAAAATTTCACAGTTGGTGATGCTCCTTTCCATGGCGGTTTTATGGCAATGCTAGGAATTTTTATGGCAGCTGGATTTTCCTTCCAAGGAACAGAGCTTTTAGGTGTTGCTGCTGGTGAGACGGAAGATCCAAGGAAAGCTATTCCACGAGCAGTGAAACAAGTATTTTGGCGAATTCTTTTATTTTATGTACTAGCTATTTTAGTAATCGGACTTCTAATTCCTTTTACAAATGAAAATTTAGCAAATGGTGATGTTACGGTTAGTCCCTTTACGCTTGTCTTTCAAAAGGCTGGAATTGCTTTTGCTGCTTCAGTAATGAACGCGGTTATCTTAACAGCAGTTTTATCTGCTGGTAATTCTGGTATGTACGCTTCTACCCGAATGCTCTGGGACTTAGCACGTGAAGGAAAAGCTCCCAAGTTTCTAGGGAAACTAAATAAAAATGGTGTACCTGTCAATGCTCTATTTGCAACAACTTTAGTAGGTACTTTGGCCTTTCTTGCCTCTTTCTTCGGAGATGGCACGGTTTATGTCTGGTTATTAAATGCTTCAGGTATGTCCGGCTTTATTGCTTGGCTGGGAATTGCAATCTGTCACTATCGATTCAGAAAAGCCTTTATAGCGCAAGGAAAGGATTTAAGTTTATTACCATATAAATCAAAATTCTTCCCTTTCGGTCCTATTTTCGCTTTTGCTGTCTGCGGATTCGTTGTTTTAGGACAAAACTATTCAGCCTTTATTGGAAGCACTATCGATTGGAATGGTGTGTTGGTTTCTTATATTGGTTTACCGCTTTTCCTTATCTTATGGTTGGGATACAAATTAACAAAGAAAACTAAAGTAATTCCTTTGGATAAATGTGATTTATCTAACTAAAATTGTTGAAAAAGCTAAAAAAAAAAACAGACTCACATGAGTCTGTTTTTTTCTTTAAGATTATGCTTCTTCAGCAGTCCATACATATAAATCTTCAATCTTGCAATTCAATTCTTTGGAAATGGTCATTGCAGAATTTAAACTCATTACCTTCTTGGATAAATAGTCATTGAGTTGACTTCTAGGTATATTAGTATTCTTTTCCAAACCAACCAAGTCCATGCCGTTTTTTGATAATAAGGCCTTGAGGTTACTCTTTTTTGCTTTATAATTTGTCAAAATGACACCTCACTTTTAACCATCATATCATAGTAGCATTAAAAATGAAAGGAAAAGGCAGTGTTTCCAATTTTTAACTTTATAGTATAACCTAAATGAAGGACAAATAGAATAAATTAATTTGTGTTATACTTAAGTTGTAATATAGAAGGGGTGTAATTAAATGAAGAATTCAAACAACCGATATAGTAGCGGCCAAACTGTAAACATTAAAGAAACTGGTGAAAATGTCACAATCTTAAAATGGCAATATGTAAAAAATATGAAGAGATATTCCTATACCGTTAAAGAGCACCCAGGTACATTTTATTTTGAAGAAGAATTACAGTAAGAAAAGCGCAAGCGCCTTGATCAGCCCCAACAATGTGAAAAAACACAAAAAAGACCAATTCACTGAATAAAATGTACCCGATAGAGTAGACACTTAAAAAAGTCCTCTATCGGGTACTTTTTTGTATACTTAAGAAAAATGGGATTGGGGAATGCAGATGAGTAAGAGATTATTTACAGAGAAAGAGGTTAAGATTCTTTCTAATAACCCTTATGTTAAATCAGTTAGATCAAAGGGAATAACCTATACAGATGAGTTTAAGCATCTTTTCATTGAAGAAAATGCAGGTGGAAAGCTACCTAGAGAGATATTTGAACAATGTGGATTCGATATTGATGTTTTAGGAATGGATCGTGTTAGAGCTGCTGGTAAGAGATGGCGCGCCTCCTATAGAGAAAACGGAGTAGCCGGTCTACGCGATACCAGAGGTGAAAATTCAGGGAGACTTGGTGAAAGGGAGCTAACACTAGAAGAGAAATTTGCGAGATTAGAAGCTCAAAATAATTTATTAAAGGCAGAAAATGAACTATTAAAAAAGATACGATTTGCAGAAAGGGGGCTGAAAAGGAACCTATAACCTTACCCACTGATCAAAAGTTTATCCTTATCCGTTCAGTTATACAGAAATATAAGTTGAAGAATATGGTGAGCTATTTATGTAACGTGGCTGGTGTTTCACGGTCTGGTTATTATAATTATTTCTCTGAACGGTCACAAAAAATAAGAAAAGAAAAAGAAGCGGAAGATGAGAAAGTGAAGGAGATCATCCTAAAAGCCTTTCATTTTAAACGCCGTAAGAAAGGGGCACGTCAAATTAAAATGACTTTGGCGGGTCAATTTAATGTTAAATACAATTTAAAACGGATTAGAAGAATCATGAAGAAATACGGTATTATTTGCCCTATTAGAAAGGCAAATCCCTATAGACGGATGATGAAAGCCACACAAGAACATAGAGTCGTACCAAACCTTTTAAATCGGGAATTTAAACAGGAAATCCCTTATAAAGTTCTTCTAACAGATATCACTTACTTATTTTACGGTGAAGGTCGGAAAGCTTATTTATCAGCCATAAAAGATGGTTCCACAGGTGAACTATTAGCCTATAATATTTCAGAACGTATGACCATTGATTTAGCCACAGACACTCTTAAAAAACTAAAGAAGAATAAACACTTTAAAAAAGCGAAAGATGCATTGATCCATTCAGACCAAGGAGTACATTATACGCATCCGGATTTTCAAAAAGCTGTAAAAAAACTTAAACTACGCCAATCTATGTCAAGAAGAGGTAATTGTTGGGATAACGCACCTCAAGAATCTTTCTTTGGCCACTTAAAAGACGAAGCTTATATAAAAGAATGTACAACCCTAGAGGAGCTAAAAAGAGAAATTAAGCAATATATGACGTATTACAACCACTATAGATATCAATGGAATTTAAAAAAGATGACCCCTGTTCAATACAGAGACCATCTTCTTAAATCTGCCTAGGCTTTTTTTAAAAATGTCCTTTACAACGGGTACACATTAGAATGAATTGGTCTTTTTTGGCTTAAAATTCTGCATTACCTGGAGTTCTTGGGAATGGAATGACATCTCTGATGTTTGTCATACCAGTTAAGTACATAATTAAACGTTCAAATCCAAGGCCATAACCAGAATGTTTAGTTCCGCCGTATTTTCTTAGCTCTAAGTACCACCAGTAATCTTCCTCATTCATACCAAGTTCATTAATTTTTCCAGCTAAAATATCTTCACGCTCTTCACGCTGGCTGCCTCCAATTAACTCTCCAATTCCTGGAACTAGTAAGTCTGTTGCAGCAACTGTTTTATTATCTTCGTTCAATCTCATATAGAAGGCTTTAATTTCTTTTGGATAGTCAGTAACAAATACTGGCTTTTGGAACACTTTTTCGCACAGATATCGCTCGTGCTCTGTTTGAAGGTCTGCTCCCCATTCAACGGGATAAGCAAAATTTTCACCGGATTCTTTTAACAGGTTAATTGCTTCTGTATATGTCACTCTGCCGAAATCCGCCGTAAAGGCATTATTTAAGCGATCTAATAAGCCTTTTTCAACGAAACTATTGAAGAAGTTCATTTCCTCTGGCGCTTGTTCAATAACATAACCAATAACAGACTTAACCATCTCTTCAGCAAGATCCATAATATCAGGAAGCTCCCCAAAAGCGATTTCTGGTTCAATCATCCAAAACTCTGCTGCGTGTCGAGCGGTGTTAGAATTTTCAGCTCTAAAGGTCGGTCCAAAGGTATAAACATTACGGAAAGCTAAGGCAAATGCTTCTGCTGAAAGCTGTCCACTAACAGTTAAGTTAGACTCTTTACCGAAGAAATCTTTTGATGTATCCGTTTTTCCTTCTTCATTTTTCGGAAGATTTTCCAAATCCAATGTAGTCACACGGAACATTTCTCCCGCACCCTCCGTATCACTTCCAGTGATAATCGGAGAATGGACGTTTACAAATCCTTTATCTTGGAAGAATTTATGGATGGCATATGCTGCTAATGATCTCACCCGAAAGACAGCCGCAAATGTGTTAGTTCTTGGTCGTAAATGGGCTATCGTTCTAAGGTATTCAAATGTATGTCGTTTCTTTTGTAACGGATAATCTACATTTGAGGTACCTTCAATAGTGATTTCAGTTGCTTTAATTTCAAATGGCTGCTTTGCTTGAGGAGTATAAATAAAATCTCCTTCTACTTTAATCGTTGAACTTATCGGAAGCTTTGTTATTTCTTTAAAATTATTTAATTGCTCGTCAAAAACGATTTGAACTCCTTTAAAGAAGCTACCATCATTTAATTCAATAAAACCAAATGTTTTGGAATCGCGGATGGTACGAATCCATCCTGATAATTTCACCTTTTGTTCCACATAACTTTCTGTGTTTCTGTACAAATCCTTGATTAAGGCCTGTTTCAAAGTAGTTCCTCCTAAATCATATGTATAAGGTCATCAATTGGCCAATGGCATTGTATTCCACCAATGGACTAGGTGACGAAATAAAAAACCTCCCATCCCATTGGGACGAAAGGTAAAATTCACTGACTATCCTCGTTTTTCTTTTATCCCTTCAATATTATATAAAATACCATTCAATGAAGCAATTTTCAACAAAATTCCCGTTTGTGAGCGAATTAATTTTTTGTTTACTGTTTATTCCGTTACAAAGATGTCATTGGGTAGTCCAATCTTATCAAGAAGCCAATTATGGCGATCTAAAAAGGCTTCTTCACACTGTGAAAATCCATGGTCTGTTTGATACCAACTTATTTTTTTTGGAGAGCTTGCTGCAGTATAAAAGGAGGTTGCCTGGTCACAATCAACATATTCATCATTTTTTGCAAATTGAAAATAAATAGAAGCGGGGGCTGCATTTTTAATATAATGCGTAGCAGCGAATTTACGTAAATTTGAAATAAAAAAATCAAATCGTTCTGGTGGCAAAAAACTCCGAATTAAAACAGCCATTGGATGTTCACTCGTCATATGCCAGGATGAGGTTTGGGAGGCACCAGCTATTAAAACAAAAGCCTTAATTCGGTTTTCAATGCCTGCAAGCACTCCTCCCCATGTAGCGCCGAAGCCGTGTCCGACGTAGGCTATTCGATTCGCATCTACAAATTCTAGTTTACTAAGAAGAGTAATCCCACGCCTTATATCCATTATCATTTGAGTGTAATTTTGAATATCCACCAACGTCTCTATTGTTTGAATGAATTTTTTATACTGTTTCCCTTCTTGATGACAGCCTACCAAAAACGGAGATTCAATAATAAGAGAAACAAACCCCTTTTCAGCAAGCAATTGAGCTTCCTTATAAAAACTTTTTCTACTCTCCTGGCCAGGATGCATAAAAATCACAGCAGGATGAGAACTTTTTTGATTAGGTACAATAAGAAAGGCTTTCACGCACCTTTTGTAAGGGCTTTCAAAATAAACTTCTCTAATAGAATATCCTTCTTTTATAATCGACTTCCTAACTTCAACACTTGTTAGATGTTCTTCTTTGAAATGAAACATTGTACATCGCCTCCAAGAAGAATCTTTAAAGTTAATTTATTTGAATTTTCTGTAAAATAGACTACCATAGTAGAAATTTTATTTTTTGGCTCTGTTAAACTTGTCTGTTGATTTCCGCTCCAATCAACAGGGTATAAAAATCAACAATGTTCTTTAACAAAGCCTATTTTATAAAATTGATTCCATGTGAGCGGTACAAACTACTAATAAAAATAAACCTATTAAAATCAACTTCCCACCTATTTTACCATGGTTATAGACAATTAAAAACCTTGACCGGAGAGTCAAGGCTTAAGAAATTCTAGTATATTATAAAATGAGATTCATATCACCAAACTCATGCCATAAATACCCTTCTTTTAGCGCTTCTTGATAGGCGTTGCATAAATGATCTTTCTCAATAAAGGCTGAGAGCAAATCTAGATGACTAGCTTCTGGTTCATGCATTCCCGTAATAATCCCATCTGCAATCTTTAGATTGTATGTTGGCTTTATATAAAGATTGGTCCATCCCTGTAGACAGCCATCCAAAGCTGCTGTTTCCATGGCACGTACCACTGTCGTTCCCACTGCAATCACTCTTCTCCTCTCCACTTTTGCCCTTAAAATAGTATCCCATGCTTCCTTTGGAATGTTATATTCCTCGTAGTTTTCTGTTGGGGAGTGGTCCCACTTGTCATCCATTAAATAGCTAAGCCCCGTGTGAAGTTGAATAAATACAAGATGAATCCCCTTTTTTTGGAGCTTAAATAATAGCTCCCAACTGAATGCCCTACCTGCGGATGGCATTTCTACAGAACCAGGCTGGGTAGCAAAGACAGTCTGATAATAGTTTAGTTCCCAAGGATTATTAATATATTCATATCGAACAGGTTCTCCAAGTGCGTAAATTTCATCATACAAAGCTGTTCCTTGCTTTGAGAATTGAATCGTAATAAAAGGGGTATTCGTTGAAGCGCGTGACACAACCCCATGAAGAGTTGAAGATAAGACTAGAAAATCTCCATTCTTTATTCCAGCAGATACTGCTATCGCTTCCCAAGTATGACCATTCTTCCGTCTTGCTAAGCGAACTTCTATCCCTTTTTGGATACAATTTTTGTTACGATATAAGTCTGCTAATAATATAGCAGGAACAGTTCTACTACTGTTTAATACAACTACATCTCCCTTTGATAAATAATGATCAAGATTAAAAAATATATCATGATTTGTTTGCCCTGTTCGCCGATCCTGAATCATTAACTTAACATGATCTCTTCGTAACCCCCTTCTTTCAGGTGGCATTTTGGCATTTAAGAAAGGCGGGATTTCAAAGTTAAGTGTCTCTACATGCATACTTATACCTCCCTTCCCATAAATTCCTGCGCCTGAAATCTCTGACCATTGATATGCTTGGATGAATCGGAGGCTAGATAAAGAAAAATATTAATTACATCTTTTGGATTCGCCAGTTCATAATCACAGTCTGGAACTGCCAATTGATGCATCTCTGTATCCATCTCACCTGGATCTACCATATTTACTCTAACTCCTGTTTCTTTGAGCTCATCTGCCCATGTTTCTGTTAAACCTTCTAGTGCAAATTTTGATATCCCATATGCCCCCCATCCAGCATAGCCTGTGTTCCCAGCCTCTGATGTGACATTAATAATTGACCCTTTATTGTTTAGGATCATTCCCGGAAGAATCCTTCTCGTCACTAAGAACGGGCTCACCGCATTTACTTTTAATACCTCTACAAAATCTTCTTCAGGATAATCCAGTAACAGTGGCATTGGGCTCGGACCGAGAATTGACGCATTGTTTATTAAGACATCTACTTTCCCGTATAATTCTTCTGTCATAGCAACAAATCTCTCTACATCCCTTGATTTAGATACATCCCCTGTGACTGCAAGCACACAAGAGGCACCCTTACCTTCTGCTTCTTTTTTTACTTCTTGTAAGTTCTTTTCACCTCTTGCACATATAGCCAAATATGCTCCTTTTTGTGCGAAGGCTAGCGTCAATTCCCTGCCAAGCCCTTTTGAAGCTCCTGTAATCATGACAACAGGTTTGTTTTCCATTTTCAAAACTCCTTAAGATCAATTTATGTTCTATGCTTCTATCTTAAGAAATCTTTGGTTTTTTCTCCTCGTAAAGAAGCTTGATTCTTTCTACAACTTTGGTCCGAGATAACTTCTTATTTTTTTGTCGGAATTTTCAATAATCATCATGAATTGTAGAAGGAAAAAGTTGGTTTCTCGTCGAATATGTATTAAACAAAAGATACTCGATTCTTGATAGGAGGTTACTTTGTGGACAAGATCACTTGTATTGCTTATCTTCTTTACACATCATCTAAGAATCAAGACATCAAAGAAAAAGCCATTCAATTATTGAATGGCGAGGTATCTATTCGTGATTTAAAAAGAAATATTTCTATTCAAGCGCACATCGTTTTAGCAGAATCTTTACTGAAGAAAAATAAAATAAATAAAAATGATGTTCAGTTGTTTGCAGAGGAATTTATGGTAATTGAAGTTTAGAGCTTCCTTTTGGAAGTTTTTTTAGCCCAATTGTTTTTGATAACATAAAATTCCACTTCCATTTTGTGCAATGACTGTATTATAATAGTCAAATCCTAAGGATTCCCAAAAGCGAATCGCTTTTTTATTTTCACTCAAAATACCAATACGAACTTTATTGACACCTCGTTTTAGCATCTCATTTTCATATATTGAATATGCCTGCTTGCCAAAGCCATAACCCTGGTAATCGCCATGAATCAATAATAGTCCTAGCCATGGATGATGATCTTTTGGATTTTCCATCAAGTAATCAATTACTCCAATATAGGTGTCATCAAGCTTAATAAATGCACTCGTTGAATGAGGATTTAAGAACTCCTCCTCTACTTCTACTAGTGTCCTTTCCTCGTTTCCGTTCTCAAATACATTATATTCTGGATTTGAATTAACCATCTCTAAAGCAATATACAGCGTTTCTTTTGTTACTTCTTCAAAATAGATTGACATGCTTACTCTCCCTACAAATAACTTTATGAAACAATTATATCAAAATTCATACCCGCTAACACTTACTGTCATACGCATAAGGCAGCATTCATACACTGAAATGTTGTTTATTTTTTATCCAATAAATAAACAACATTAGCAATAAAAAAAAGAAAGGTGATAACTTATGGTACAAATTGAAGTAACTATTACATTCGAAGGAAGAAGCTATTTAACCAACGTGATTACAAATCCTGAAACTTCAAATGAAGAGATCCTCCGCCTTGCATATGAACAAGTACAAAAGCAATGGAAAAAGTAAAACAGCCGGCGGCTGTTTTTATTTTTTCATTTTCATTAACTGTTGTGAATGAGTTTTACACAGTGTTATATAGGAAATAATTGCGCCGATTAATGCAAATAGCATATCCCACTGAGTATCCCATACATCTCCTTGAGTACCAAGGAACGCTTCGGCAGCTTCTCCAGTTAAAACAGCCACAAAAAATTCAACTAATTCATAAACTGCACTTATTGCTAAACACATCGACACCACTGTAATAGGCAGCCATTTAGAATTTTTTAATGGCGAAGTCCGTATGAGTAATTCTCGAATAATTATGGCTGGAATAAACCCTTGTGCAAAATGACCTAGCCGGTCATAATAATTACGGTCCAATCCCAAAATGTCCTTAAACCAATTAAACAATGGCATTTCTGCATAGGTATAATGTCCGCCAATAAATAATATTGACGAATGGATAAAGACTAAAAAATAGACAAGAGTTGTAAAGGTGAAGAAGCGATACGTGAAAAACAAAATTAACATACCTATTAATGCTGGGATGACCTCCAACCACCAGGTAAAACGATCAGAGGGGTGTATGGCTGACCAAATTAGTACTGTTGAAAAAAGTAGTAAGAAAACAATCAATAATCGATGTTCCTTTAACATTGAGACTCCCCATTTTCCATCATTATTAGCAATTACTTTATGTAAAAAGCTGCAAGACTCACTAGAGGATCTTACAGCTTTTTTAAACAGTTTAAACTAACTCGTAAGCATCCCTTGGAACAACCTCTAATAGAGGCGAAACCTGTCCCGTGGCAAATATATGCAGTTCATGCATAGCTCGAGTACAGACGGTGTAGAATAGTTTTCGTTCATTTTCTCTAATGTAAGGGGAACAATCATATAGAATGACCGCATCAAACTCTATACCTTTAGCTAAATACGATGGAATGACAAGGTTTCCGCGCTCATAAGAAACTGTCCCCTTCTCGATTAAGTGCAGTGGCACATCTTGTTTAAGTGCTTCAAAAACATTTTTACTTTCTTCTGCCGTCCTACAAATTACTGCAATCGTTCGATGTCCATCTGCTTTCCATTCTTTGATTTTTTCAAGAATCAAATGATTAATTTTTTCGTGATTAACCATTTCAATAACCGGCTTCCTACCTTTACGATTAAAGGGGATGATTTTCTCACCATCTGTAAGCAAACCACTCGTAAAGTGAACAATTTCGCTTGTAGACCGATATGTTTTTGTTAATACAAACCTTTCAATTTCCTCTCCTTTGATGTCTAATTCTGTTAACACCGTTTCGGAACCCGTCGCTCCAGAGAAGATAGCCTGATTAAAATCGCCTAGAAGTGTCATTTTACTATAAGGAAAAAGTTTTTGAATAAAAGCAAACTGGAACGGTGTATAATCCTGGGCTTCGTCAATAAAAATATGACGAATGGCAGTATTTGACTTTCTTCCTTCTATTAAATCCTGGAGGTACACATAGGGTGTGGTATCTTCATAGGCAATTTCCATTTTACTTAATTTATTTATTGTGAGACCGCAAATCTGTTCCCAATTAGATGGTTGTGTTTCTGTAATTATTTCCAAGCCTTTAAACAATTGAAGATAAATTTCCGGCATATTAATAAATTTTAAACTCTTCACCCGTGAAAATAAGGGTTTGAATTTTTCTTTGACTATCATTTCTGCTAATAATTTTTGCTCCCGTTCAAAATCATCAAATGTGTTATCTGAAAAACGATCTTTCTCCTGTAGTTTTTTGAATGCCTCCATAAAATCTTCTTTTTCAAGGTATTGCAACTCATCCTCTACCCAGCTTCTAGTACGCTCACGTTTCATTGCACGTTTTATTTCTTTCAATATCCAATCCTTTACTAGCTGAATTCGGTTTGGAATGGAATAACTATCCGGCAATGAATAAAAATAATTATGAATTTCTTCTTTAGAAACCAAGACATCTTTTCTAAAAGTTAAATCCTTAAAGATTAAGCCCTTCCTTGATAGCACTTTTGCGTACTGATCAATTTTGTCCTTAAACTCAAGACTCGCTTTATAACGAATTCCTAGGACTCTTATTTGATATTCAGGATTTCCTGATGTACGAAGTAAATATTCCATTTGTGTAAAGGGATCTTCTACCTCAAATTCCTTCCCAAGTCTATGCGTTAAGTATTCCTGAAAGGTGGATTGTTGCATGTTTTCTTCACCAAGCTCAGGTAAAACCGTTGCCACATAACTATTAAATAACGGATTAGGTGAAAAAAGCATAATATTTTCGGCATTTAATATTCCACGATAACGATATAACAAGTATGCAACCCGCTGCAATGCAGCTGATGTTTTACCACTACCTGCGGCCCCTTGAACAATAAGGATCTTACTTCTCTCGTTTCGAATAATTTCATTCTGCTCTCGTTGGATGGTTGCCACGATACTTTTCATTTGTGTGCTTGCATTGTTGCCAAGGACTTCTTGAAGTATTTCATCACCAATTGTTACACCTGTATCAAACATACCTTTAATTTTAGATGCCCTAATAATGAATTGTCGCTTCAATAACATTTCCCCTTTAATGTCGCCTTCAGGGGTTTTATATTCAGCAGGTCCTGGAGCATAATCATAATAAAGGCTAGAGATTGGGGCACGCCAGTCATAAATTATAAAATTTTCGTCATGTTGGTCCATTAATGATGCAATCCCTAAATACACTTGATCAGCGGACTTTTCTCCTTCTTCAAAAAAATCAATTCGACCAAAGTACGGAGAATATTTTAATTTTGCTAAGATTTTAAGTTGTTGATCCAATTGTTTATGTGTTCGTTCTCGTTCCGACAGCAATTCAGCCTGTTGCTTAATACTTGCTGCGGTCTCAATAATATCATCTGGTTCTTCGAAATTTACAGTTACATCTTCCCAAAAGGTCTTACGAAGCTCTAGAACGTCTGAGCTAACCTTACTGGTATTTCCCAATAGGTTCGCTACCTTTTGGTCGATTTCCTCTACGACTGCACTAACTCTTTCTTGTTCTAGTTGCCAGTCCTTGTTTTGTAAATCGCTCATTTAACCACACTCCAGATAATATTTTATTCTACTTACTTGACAATCAATAACCTATATGATAATGTTATATTAGGTTATTTTTAACTACATTATAATGATTTTTTTGTGCCAATTGTCATCTTATCATCACTTTACATAATTTTCAAGGATTTTTTATACAAAAAGCAAACGCCTGTTTAGGCGTTTTTTTTGTACATTAAGAATTCTTTTCTATTTCTCCTTCTCCATACACCCACTTCCTGTATTTTCCGTATAATGCAACCATTATGACCCTTTTTAATACATATGGATAAAACTTTATATTATTTTTTAAAAGCTTAATTTTTATAAAGAATTGATTTAAAAGAGTACAAAATATGACGACCCTTAGCTTGGCATCAAGAGTATTATGATTTTTTAAAGAAAATGCAGTGAATAAAGACACGGAAATAGAGTATAACGGTGAGATAATAAAATGTTCCTTCCATGAGTGATGTCTTCCCACCCCAAATCTTATCTTTCGAAATAGGGCCAGTATTAAAAACAAATTAGTCTCTGTAACCATGATCATTAAAAAGAAGGAAATACATCGGACAATCTCATTCTTTTTTTCAAGCAGGTGATACCAAATATCACTCCATTTAAAGTAAAAAGGAATTAAAACAAATGTATAAATAGTTTTCCATCCGGTGTGTTTATACACTCCCAAACGTAAAAATAACATTTCTATAAGATAAAAATAAATGCTAGCAGATATCTTCTTTAACCATCCCGAGTTTGAAACCGTCAAAAAAACAGATGTAAATGGGACAAAAACCGCTTGGGATAAAACAGCTCCAAAAATATTATCAAAAAAATTATTCCTAATGATATTCGGTTTATATTTATATAACTTAAATAAATTAAATACAAAATACTCAAACAGGTACGCAAGTCCTATATTGGATACCAGCAAAATAAATATGTTTTTTCTATTTTTGCTTTTATAAAAGGTTATTCCAAGAAGACAAGAATGAATCACGCATAATAACAAAAATGGAAGGTTCATTCCTTTTATTTTCCTCATTCAATTTCATTCCCCCATATTAGATATATAAGTAGTATTCGATAAAAATGAAAAAACATAATAAAAAAACAATTGACAATCAAATCATTTCCATCATATAATTTATCTTGAATTAAGTTATTTCAATTTCAAGATAAATGATTTCAAAACAAAAAGGGAGAGATTTACTAATGACAAAAACAAAATGGGCACTAGATACTGCACACAGCAGCGTAGATTTTTCAGTTCGCCATATGATGATTGCGAACGTAAAAGGAAGCTTTAATAACTTTAACGCAACAATTGAAGCAGATCCTACTGACTTAACAAATGCAACAATTGAATTTTCAATCGAGACTAGTAGTGTAGATACTCGTAATCAAGATCGTGATGGTCATTTAGTTTCTGCAGATTTCTTTGATGTCGAAAATCACCCAACAATGAACTTCCGCGCAACAAAGATTGAGAAAACAGACGAAGGTGAATACAATGTAACTGGAGATCTGACCCTTCGCGGCGTAACAAAACCTGAAACTTTTGTTGTTACATTTGAAGGCCAAGGAAAAGATCCATGGGGCAATGAAAAAGTAGGTTTCAGCGCATCAGGGTCCATCAATCGTTCTGACTACGGTTTAGTATGGAATGCTGCACTTGAAACTGGCGGCGTTTTAGTTGGCGATAAAGTTAAAATCAATCTACAGATCCAAGCTGCTAAAGCTTAATAATTATAAGACAACAAAGAGGCTGACCTTTTGGCCAGCCTCTTTTTCTATATGGTTATATTCAATAATTTAAAGTTGTGACTTCAAAAATTTAGCCAATTCTAGCATACCAAATTTCTGCGCCTTAGCTTCTGCCTCTGAATTGTAGTTTGTATTTGTATTAATATCATACGTATATATTTCACCCGCTGCATTGCGAATAAATTCAATGCCGGCCACCTGAATATGATTGGCAGCTAGTACCTTCTCATACTTATTAATAATAGGATCTGAAAAACCATCAATAATTTCAAACTTTGGTTTCTCTTCTTTTTCTTCCCCTACAGGACAGAATAAATCACCTATTTGACATGCATCCGCAGGACATAATTGGAAGCCTTCTGAAGTATCTACCTTTACTGCATAAACGAACTTTCCACCTACAAATTCACAGCGAGTAATATAGCTTTCTGGCGCTTGTATGTACTCTTGAATTAAAGTAATACCATCAACTGGCTCCTCAAACACTGGGCCTTCGATATAACTCTTCAAGCCATCATACGTTTGAAATAGTTGTACACCTAACCCCTTCCCTGCACGGTTATGTTTCGTTATAAAAGGGGTATCTAAAAATTCAACAGCAGCCTCGAGGATTTGTTCCTTCCCCACTGCAGCTATTGTACGAGGTGTCTGGATTTCAAATTTGTTTAGCTCTAAATATTGGATCACTTTGCTAATCTCCAGCTGAAGGGCACGTGTACCATTGATAACCTTCCTATCGTGCGCTTCTAACCAAGCAAGTACTTGAGCAGTAAATTCCGGTGCAAAACGGTGCCCCCTTGTATGGGAAGATGCACTCATCCTATTATAAAAAACGCCTTCTGGAGGCTCCTTTGTAAGATCGAGACGTCCGCTATCTAAATGCCACTCCTCGTAAGGCACCCCTATTTCATCTAGGCGCTTGGTTAAATGCTGTGTCCAATCACTATTCTCGTGTATAATATGAACTTTTTTCAAAAAGAAAGTCTCCCCTCGTGCTGAAACCTATATGTATTTTATCCTTAATTTATTCTATTTCCTATTTATATTTTAGTTTTCTATTGTCGATTTGTGAAGTAGAGAAAGTGGTAATTGTATAATATTTCTTTTTTGATTTACACAATTTGTAAATCACTTCCCTTTGTCGGAGTAACGCTTTACAGACTCTCTTTTAAACATAATTTATACAGATTTACTATTGTTAATTAAGATTTGTTCCTGTTGTTTTGCTAAATTTTTGCAAAAAAAATAGAATTGTCGTCGATAAATGAGTCAATTTAACTATAAATTGTTAGAATTTACAGAAATTTAAGGAAAATATCCTATTGTCTTGTCCTAATTTTCAAAATATTATTGAAAAGCAAGCTGATATTTTAAGGGGGAGTTTCATGAAGAAACTATTAAAAACAGGACTTTCCACTGCAGTCATAGCGGGAACATTGTTTGCCGGATTTCCTGGCAATTACGCTAGTACTTCCAGCGATGTCCTAAAGAAACCAGCAACAGTTTCACATAATTATGGTTCACTGGATATGGCTGTTGTAAACGAGGACAAATTATTGGAAGCCCTTATTAAACGTGGCGTTATTTCAAAAAATGCTTCTACTGCTGAGAAACAAAAGGCTCTACATAATTACTTAGTGGTTAAAGGGAAACAAGATAAAGTAACAGTAACTGACCCTTTGGCTGCAAAAGTTAAAGCTGCAGAAGCTGAAAAACAGCGGAAATTCAAAGACTTTAACAATGGTCTATTAAAAGGAAAAGGTAACAAGTATGGACAGTTAAAGGGTAATCCTGATCCTGTGCAAGAAGGAAAATCACCTGGGGTACAGAAAACAGGGAAATTACTAACATTAACAGTAGAATTCTCAGATCTCCCACACAATAGCATTCAACCAGGAGAAACAGACAATTATTACAGTGATTATAATCTTAAACACTACGAAGATATGATTTTTGGTAAGAATGACGATTATAAAGGGCCTAACGGTGAGGACCAAATTTCGCAAAAACAATTCTATGAAGAGCAATCCGGTGGCACTTATACCATTGAAGGTAAAGCATATGGCTGGTTAAAGGTGCCCGGTACAGCTGCCTATTATGGTGCTGATAAAGCCACTGGCGGTCATGACAACGTAACCCCTGGGGGTTCCAAGCAATTAGTAGTAGATACTTATAAAGCTGCATTGGCTGCAGGTATACCTTTACAAGATTATGATTTAGAGGATCCGCATGATTTAGATGGTGACGGAGACTTTTGGGAGTCAGATGGTTTAGTTGACCACCTACAAATCATTCACTCGGGTATTGGACAAGAAGCTGGCGGTGGAGCACAAGGTAACAATGCAATTTGGTCACATCGTTCTGCTAAATATGTTGACTCTGACCCACTAGGAGTTGGACAAGTTGGTTTTTACGATTATACTATGATGCCAGAAGATGGAGCAACGGGGGTTTTTGCTCATGAATACGGTCATGATTTAGGATTACCTGATGAATATGATACCGTATACTCTGGTACGGGTGAAGCAGTTGGATATTGGTCTATTATGGCAAGTGGCTCTTGGGCTGGTAAAGTACCAGGTGCAGAACCAACTGGATTCTCTCCTTGGGCAAAACAATACTTCCAATCCACTCTTGGTGGTAAATGGACAGCTCCAACTGTTGTCAATTGGGAAGATGTTTCTACTAAAGGAACACAATTCTTACTTGATCAAGCTAATTCTCCACTCGGTCAAAACAGTCAAGCAATTCGTGTGAATTTGCCTGGAAAGAAAACTCCTGTTAACACTCCAGCTGCTGGAAGCTTTGAGTATTGGGGTGGTCAAAAAGATGAAATGGATACAACTATGGTAACTGATGTAGATTTAACTGGAAAATCCTCTGCTACACTAACATTTGATGCTTGGTATGATATGGAGGAACAATGGGACTTCGCTTTTGTCCAAGTATCTACAGATAATGGAGCAACATGGAAATCACTAGGAAACGATAATACTCGGTCGGATGTGGTTCCTGAAGGTTATCCAACAATCTTAAACTCAATGCCTGGTTTCACTGGAAATTCAAATGGGTGGAAAGCTCAGTCGTTTGATTTATCACAGTATAAAGGTCAAAAAGTTAAGCTACGTCTCCGTTCTGCAACAGACTGGGGTCAATCAAATATCGGTTTCTTTGCCGATAATATCAAAGTAGTTGCAGATGGGCAAACTATTATTAATGATGGAGCTGAGAATTCACCATCGTCATTTACTCTAAATGGTTTTACTAAGATGGACGGAAATAAACTAACTGATCATTACTATTTGCTTGAATGGCGTAATCATAAAGGTGTTGACCTTGGTCTTAAAAACATTAAACGTGGAAATTCCTTAATGAGTTATGATGGTGGACTAGTTGTATGGTATGTGGATGATAGCTATACTGAAAACTGGACGGGCGTTCACCCAGGTGATGGTTTCTTAGGAGTTGTGGATGCTCATATTGGAAATGACTTAAGGTGGTTAGTAAATGATGGTACAACACCAGAAGCCAGCACTCGTTACCATATTGCAGATGCTGCCTTTGGATTAAATCCAACTTCTGGTTTAGACCTCATATATCCAACTCAAACATTAACTGTACCAAGTCAGGATGCCGTTTCATTATTTAACGACAGTAACTCTTTCTTAAATACCTTTATGCCAGATGCAGGCCGAAATATTGGTAATTATGGACTTAAAGTTCGTGTAAACGGACAAGCAAAAGACAAATCTGTTGGATCTATTGTAATCTACAAATAATAAAGTAATCCCACCTTCCTCTTTTCAAAAGGTGGGATTTTTTTGTAATTTTAACAAAAGCATCTTTCCTTTTTATATACTTTCGATTATCATCTAATTAGAAATATATCTAATTAGATGATAATCATATTTGGAGGATGGAGAGATGTTTCAAATTTTAAAAACAGAAAAATCCTATCGAAAATTATTTTTTGCTGGGATTATTAACGGTGTGGGAGACCGCTTTAGCCAGGTGGCGTTACTTGCATTACTTTTACACTTAACTGGTTCAGGCTTGACTGTTGGGATTACAATGGCTTTACGTATGATTCCCTTCCTTCTATTTGGTCCACTTAGCAGTATGATTGCTGAAAAATGGTCTCGAAAAAGCGTACTAGTTTTCACAGACTTTTCAAGAGCATTTATTGCACTTTCCTTCTTATTTGTCCAATCGTCCTATGATTTATGGATTGTCTATATTGGCTCCTTCCTTCTTGCAAGCGGAGAAGCCTTGTACGGACCTACACGAAAATCTAGTATTCCTGCCATTGTTCAATCAGACCATATTAAAGAAATCAACTCCTGGGAGCAAGTTTCACTTGGGTTTGTATTGATTGTCGGAGCACTTAGTGGAGGACTTGTCTCCTTTCTTTTTGGAGCAAAAGCGGCATTTATCGTAAATATCTTTTCTTTCATACTTGCAGGCTCTATTATTCGTACGATTCCAAATCTCGAATCTTCAGGAACTAGCATTAATGAGGGAAAAAAGACAGAGACATCTGGGAAAATTCTTCCCCTCGTCATGGCATCCTCTTTTTTATTCATGATTTTATCATTTGATGTCCTTGTTCCATTGGTAAATGGGATTGAAAATATATTGTTGAGTGTGTACGCTGTTAAGACCTTCCATGCAGGCGATCTCGGTGTAGGAATTTTATATAGTGTTCTTGGAACAGGGTTTCTAATTAGTCCGTTGCTAACAAAATGGATTACAGGAAAATATCTTTCCATTGCCTTTATGTGTCTGTTTATGGAAGGAGTGGTCCTATCCGGCATCAGCCAAGCCAACTCCTTTATTTTAGTAGTTATTTTGTTTGGGATCTTAACTATTTTTAGCGGAGTAGGAAATACCCTTTTGGATACTGCCGTCATGCAAACAATTCCTTCTAAATACCATGGAGTTTATTTTGGACTGTCAGCAACTATTGCTAATACTTGTATCGGGATTTCAATGTTCACGACTGGTGTATTACTTGAGTTTATCTCACCGCAAATGATGGGTCTAATTGGAGGGATTTTTTATAGTAGCCTGGGTATAGCCTACTTTCTATGGACAATGCGAATGGATCTTTTTAATGAAAAAAGGAAGCTTGTTACTGTTGCTGATAATTAAAACGGCTGATTCTATTCAGCCGTCTTATCTTATGGACGAATCATTACCCGAGTACCATTTGGGACCATATCTGCGAGTTGCATCACATCTCGGTTATACATTCTTACACAACCATGTGAAACAGCTTTTCCAATAGAACTTGGATCGTTGGTTCCGTGAATCCCGTACCCCTGTTTGGATAATGACATCCACAATACTCCGAATGGACCCCCTGGATTATACTGACGATTAACAATTACATAATCACCCGATGGGGTCTGTGTTAACATTTTTCCAACGGCAATTGGAAAAATTTTAACAAGCCTTCCGTTGTTGAATAAAGTAAGTCTTCGTTTCCCAACAGATATTTGGATGGAATAGGGAATGCTGCTTGGCTCTGGCAAACCAGGAATCTGGATTTGCTGCCCCACTTGCAAATGCCCCACCCCTGGATTTGCAGCATAAAGGCGGCGGAGACTTACTCGATAATTAGCTGAAATAATACTCAACGTTTCACCGGGGTTAACAATATGGATCATGCTATCCCACCTTTCTCTGATAGCATATGCCCATGACAGTTACTGGTTGCCTGCCTTGTTTTAAAAAGAAAAACGCCTATCAATTATTGATAGACGTTTCCCTATTTACCTACTTTTCACTAGCATATTAACTGCCTCTTCAACAAGCTTTGAAGAATCTTCATTGCCGGCTTCCATGGACTCACGAATGCAATGTTCGAGATTAGAACTAACAATAACAGCAATTGTCCTGTCAATCGCAGATCTTGCAGCAGATAGCTGGGTAATCACTTCTTTACATTCCTTACCTTCCTCTATCATTCTCAAGATGCCTTTTATTTGTCCTTCAGCCCGTTTCAAACGATTAATTGCCTTATCGTCGTAGATCAATATACTCACCTCTGTTGTATAGATTTTAAGCGATAATCCTACAGAAGTCTATCGAAATACTTATTAAATAAACAAATTCAATCCAGAATCCTCGGCATCACCAAGGTAGGAAGCCACTCCACCTATATCAACGCCGTCGATTAATTCTTCTTGTTTAATCCCCATAATGTCCATTGACATAGAGCAGGCTACAAGTTTAACCCCTGCATCCATTGCATTTTTCATCAATGTTTCTAAGCTATCAACATTCTTTCTTTCCATTGCATGGTTAATCATTTTGGCACCCATTCCCCCCATATTCATTTTTGAAAGAGGAAGCTCGCTAGCACCCTTGGGCATCATCATACCAAACATTTTCTCTACTAAATCTTTTTGTACAGGAGGTGCATCTTTACGTCGCAGAACATTTAAGCCCCAGAAGGTAAAGAACATGGTTACTTTTTTGCCCATGGCTGCAGCACCGCAGGCAATGATGAAGGAGGCAATTGTTTTATCAAGATCACCACTAAATACTACCATCGTAGTTCCATCCTTTGCTGCTGGCACAGCTGTTCCCTGAACAGGGTTCACCGCTTCCTTCGATCCTTTTTGAATATAAGCCTTAAATTTCTTATCTTCATATTTACTATTTAATAACGTATTTCCTGTTTTACTTGACCAAGATTGAATATCTTTAGCAAACCCAGGGTCAGTAGCATGAACTTCCAGAATCTCACCATCCTTCATACCATCTATTGCTTGGTATACCTTCATGATTGGTCCAGGACATTGTAAACCACAGGCATCAATTAATATAGTATCAACAGGTTCAACATTGGTCTTATTCACTTTTATCCCCTCGATCATGCCAGAATCATCGATTTTGACCTCACTATTTTTTGGCTTATTATCAAACACACTTGAATAAGTCTTAAATCCTCCGTCAAGATTCTTTACTTTAAATCCATTTTGTGAGAGGATACGTGCACCTAAATAACCACGTAGACCAACTTGACAAGTTAAATAGATCGTTTGATTTTTAGGCAGTTCATCTAAACGATCCCTTAATTCTCCAAGAGGGATATTAATTGAACCTTCTATATAGCCCATTTCTCTTTCAATTGGATCTCGAACATCGATTAATAACCCACCGTTTTGTACAATTTCATCGATTTCATGCCATTGAACGGTTTCAACTCTTCCTTCCGCAATATTACTTGCTGCATAGCCAGCCATATTAACTGGATCTTTCGCTGATGAAAATGGAGGTGCGTAAGCAAGTTCTAGGTCTGGCAAATCAAATATGGTTAACCCGCCTTTAATGGCTGTTGCAATCACATCGATTCTCTTGTCTGCCCCATCATAGGAAACAGCTTGTGCACCAAATATTTTTCCAGTTCCTTTTTCAAAAATTAGCTTCAGTGCGATTGGAAAAGCTCCTGGATAATAGCCAGCATGTGAACCGGGATGTACGTGTACAACCTCATAAGGAATTCCTAAGCGTTTTAACGTCTTTTCGTTATTTCCTGTTGAAGCAACTGTCATATCAAAGACCTTTGCGATAGAAGTTCCCAGTGTTCCTTTGTAACGTACTGCAATTCCATTGATATGATCCGCTACAATTCTTCCCTGGCGGTTGGCTGGCCATGCTAATGGAATTTGAGTTGGTTGGCCATTGATATAATCCTTCACTTCAATGGCATCCCCAATCGCATATATACTTGGATCTTCTGTTTGAAGGTATTCATTCACCTGAATGCCACCGCGCCCGCCTACTTTTAATCCCGCGCCAACCGCTAACTGATTTTCTGGTTTAACTCCTATAGCTAGGATAATCATGTCCGTGTCCATTTTTTGACCACTAGTTAACTTTACGATTTTACCATTTTGTTCAAATGCTTCTACACCATCTTCAAGGATTAAGTTCACTCCTTTTTCACGAAGATGACCATGTAAAATAGTAGCCATTTCAAAATCAATTGGGGCCATAATTTGGTTAGACATTTCAATTAAAGTTACTTCAATTCCTAAATCCCATAGGTTCTCTGCCATTTCAATTCCGATGAATCCTCCGCCGACAACTGTAGCTTTCTTCGGTTTGTTTGTATCAACATAGGACTTAATTTTATCTGTATCTGGAATATTTCTTAAAGTAAACAGAGATTCCGCTGTCTCAATTCCTGTGATTGGTGGTTTAATAGGACTTGCACCTGGTGATAAAACAAGTACTTCATACGATTCTTCGTATGTTTCACCCGTCCTCACATGTTTTACTTCTACTGTCTTTCTTTCTCGATTAATTTTTATTACTTCGCTTAAGTTACGAATATCAAGATTGAATTTTTTAGACATACCCTCTACTGTTTGAACTAACAGCTTGTCTCTTTCTGAAATCGTACCACCAATATAGTAAGGCAAACCACAGTTTGCAAAGGAAATGTATTCCCCTCTTTCAAACATGACGACTTCAGCTTGCTCATCTAATCTTCTCAATCTTGCTGCTGTTGTTGCTCCCCCTGCTACCCCACCTACTATAACAATTTTCTTAGACATCTATGATTACCTTCTTTCGAATGACTAGTAAATCAATACCATATGTGAAGTATAGCACAAACTTTTATTACGTATAGGGGTATAGGTAATTGTTCAAAAAATGGTCATAAATTGACCATTTTTAATGATATCATTCAAATCGAAAAAGATTCCCCATGTCTTCTCTCTTGTAGTTAACAAAGAAGTAATCATTGCTAGTCGAGTCATAAATATAGTCCTTTTTCCATTCATTTATGTTTATTGAAATTTCCTTCACAGCTTTTACAAACATAATAATTTCATCATTTGTCATAATTGGATGTAAGGAAAAGCGCACCCAACCGGGTTTACCAGATAAATCTCCAAGATTTATTTTTTCAGTAATCTCATTTGAAGAATCCTGATCAATTTCAAATAGATAATGACCATAGGTTCCTGCACAAGAGCATCCGCCCCGTACTTGGATTCCAAAGCGATCATTCAGTAGGCGAACCATTAAATTGTAATGTATATTCTCCATGTAAAATGAAACAATCCCCAAACGGTTTGTTATATGTCCATCTAAAACATGTAGTCCAGGGATTTCTGCCAATTGAGGCAATAAAATATCAAGCTGCTCTTTTTCTCTTTTGAGTATATTGGATATCCCCATTTGATATTTCAAGTTAATACATAGTGCCGTTCGGATTGCCTGTAATATTCCAGGGGTTCCACCGTCCTCACGGAGTTCGATATCCTTATAATACTGGTGATTCCCCCACGGATTCGTCCAGGTTACCGTCCCGCCTCCTGGGTGATCTGGAACATGATTGAAATATAATCTTGTATCAAAAACTAATACCCCACTTGTTCCAGGTCCCCCTAAGAATTTATGGGGAGAGAAAAAGATTGCATCGAGTTTCTCTAATGGATCCTTGGGATGCATATCAATCGTTACATATGGTGCAGAAGCAGCGAAATCAACAAAACACACACCTCCATGTTGATGCATGATTTTTGCTAATTGGTGGTAGGGTGTTTGAATCCCCGTGACATTGGAACATGCTGTAAACGAACCGATTTTCAGTGGTCTGTCCTTATACTTATAAAGCAGTTGTTCGAGTTGTTGCACATCCACTTCCCCGTCTTTATCTGGACATAATATAACCACGTCGCCCAAAGTTTCAAGCCAGGATGTTTGATTTGAATGATGTTCCATATGGGTTAGAAAGATAATTGGTCGCTCTTTTTCGGTTAGGTTCAAACGATGCTTCCATTTCTCATGTACTCGAATACCTAATAAACGCTGCAACTTATTGATTACTGATGTCATTCCAAATCCATCCAGGATAACCGCATCATGCTGATCCCCATTTACATGTTCCTTTATGATTTTCCTAGAATGCTTATAGATTCCAGTCATCATCAAACTGGTAATGTTTGATTCAGTATGTGTATTTGCCATAAAAGGTCCAAAAATCTCCGAGATTTTCTGCTCAATGGGACGATAAAGTCTTCCACTTGCCGTCCAATCTGCATAGATAATTTTCTTTTTTCCGTAAGGAGCATCAAACTCCTGATCCATCCCAATGACATGAGAACGAAATCTTTGAAAATATTTTTCGAGGTTATCCGGTATTGTGTAGGTTTTACTTCCAATCGTCGCGGTGATCATTTGTTTCACACCTCACAAAAAAATTCTGTTATTTAATATATGCATAACACTTAACCACTTGTTCATACAAAAAGCCGCCAAATGGTTGGCGACTTTTTGTATTTTACTCTTTAATTAAAATGTAGTAATTTTAGCTGTTTCCTTTTTTGTTACTTCTTCAATTTTTTGAATAAACATTTGAAAAACTCTTCTTTTTTCCTCTAAATCTTTTATGTATTCTTTCAACTGATTATAACTTTCCTCAAATGGCTTATGGTACATTTGGCGAATATTTTCTATTATTTCTTCATTAACCGTTGATTGTATTACTTGCTTTGTAATTCCATATTTATATGAATAAACCTTCAGTTCCTGCGCAACTTCATCATATTCATTAGCTATCTCATTTAAGACTAATGAAATATCGTCCTTCCACTCGTCCAGTGACTTTTGCAAATATGATTTTGCTATGGTCTCTTCCATATTGACACCTGCCTTCTAAAGTCTACATAACGTTTACACTATTATAATAATATTTGGTTACATAGAGATGTCGGGCAGTTTACAAGATTTTATCAATCACTTCAAATTATGAGGATTTAATAGATTAAGTAGTGTTAGATGTACTAGTTAAAAAAAATGCACCATTTTTCAGGTGCATCGTTCCAATTTTTTAGATAAAAGATGGTTTTCTTAACGAACACTGAGAACCCTCTGAATGAAGTACTGGGGCAAAATCCGCCAGTTTTTTTATGAAATAACAAGTTTCAGGAAAGTGATGTTCAATAAACCGTAAAGTAGTTTTATTTAAAATCCGTTCGCCTTTATATTTTTCTACGGAAGACCTAACAAACAAATTCATTTCAATAACAGCTCTTCCTACCTCTAATGCAAGTTCTTTTTGTCGTGGGAAACCCTGTTCGGTAAATCGTAAATACCCTTTTATATGGTGATTTTGCAAGATAAACATTTGGAACTTCTGTGCGAATGCCTCCGATTGTCTTTCTATCGCTATTTCTATAGGGTCAAGTACATTCCTTAATAAAATGATATGCCCTAACTGATCCTCCAGCCATAAATCTAAAAGCTGGTCAAGCCTTAGCGGCTCTGGAATTTGACCATTTACGAAGTAAGACAATAAACGTAAATATTCTTGATTTTCATTCAATGTCCCATTTAAATACGTTGGAGACAAGTTTAGGTTAATTTGATTTTGGATTCTTAGATTTTGCATATGGCCTTCAAACCGGTAATACTCATATGCTACTGAATATGCTTGCTTTGCCAATGCAATTTGTTCTTCAGACGAAATTTCAACCCCAGAATGTAACTGCCTAAGGTTATTGAGTACTATCCCAAAAGATTGGATAAATCTTTCAGCAATTGATATTTCCTTTTGTTCTTCAACAGACAAATGATCACGAACAAAAATCGCATGATCCTGTAATATTTCCAACCAAAATAAATGTTCTTCCCACACACTAATTGCAGTCATCGCTTTCCCCCCTCTTAAAAAATCATATTCAAGAGGATCTTCGACTATATCATGTTACTTTACTAAATTAATAAATTCGTCAAGAGTAGTTGAATACTTAACATATATTCTTGGTAATAAATAAAGCTCATTTTTAACTCCTGACGGAGAAAATACTTCTGGTGTGGTGGTAAGAGCAAATCTATAATATTTCTTTACCTCTGAAATTACTTTGTCATTGGTATTTCCATAAGGATAAGAAAGGACAATAACCGGTTTTCCTGTTATTTTCTGGACTTGCTCCTTAGAATTCTTTAATTCATAACCTACATTCTCCACCTTCGTTAAATCAGGGTGTGTAACTGTATGTGATTGAATTGAAAACAATCCGGAATCTGCCATCATTTTCAAGTCTGAGTTTGAAAGACGGTTGGACCTGCCGATAAAATCAGAGATAACAAATATAGTTCCCATCGGTTTAAATTGCTGAGTTTTTAATTTTTGAAAAATAGTATACGCATTTAAGTTATTTTTGTATCCATCGTCAAAGGTAATAAAAATGGGTTTAGGTACATAGTCGACTTCTTGCCACCGTTCAAATGTTAAGAGAGTGTATCCATGGTCTCTTAAAAACGCCATCTGTTTCTCAAAATTTCCTGGGGTTACATACAGTTCCTTTGATCCATGACCATTGTATTCTGCAATAGAATGATAAACTAAGATTGGCACTTTTTTCTCTGCACTCGCGATTTCCTCATGTCCGAACACAAAAAAACATAGGAATAGGAATAGAAACTTTTTCATAGAATTCCTCACTTTTTCCTTTTTGTTAGTATTCCACATGTGAAAAATCCTATAAAAAAAAGCTGCATGCTGCAGCTTTTAATCACTATACTCCTCTTTTGTTTCCCCACAAATAGGTATGCAATTGTGGTAACACTCTTACATTGGAAAATTCTTGATCTTCCATCACCTTGTTAATTAGCCAATCATATTTACTTAATAGACGGCTTATCAGCTCCTGATTATCCGATGTTGTTATATCATCATTACCAACCTGTAGATAAAAAGGGATCGTTGGATATCGGAGGTACACACCTTTTGCATATTCATAATCACGCTCATCAAATATGACTACTTTTAAACTAACACGATTGGACGAATCCTTCTCTTCCAACTTCTTTATAATGGAATCTAGAATCGTGAAGTCTGTAACCATTGTTGAGCTTGGTGGCTTTGGAGATAGGGTTAATTCATCAATTTCTAAAAACCAATCCTGCCATTTACTCCCCTGAGTTTCAAGGCAGATTTTAATATCGTTTTTCTTTAAAAGAGTGATTAAGTTAGCTAAATTCTTTAATAAAGCAGGATTACCGCCTGATATAGTAACATGGGAAAATCCAGCTCCACCAAGATTTCTTAGCTCTTCCCATATTTCTTCTGCCAGCATCATCTTTGTGTCATCTTTACCGGTCCCATCCCATGTAAAAGAGGAATCGCACCAGCTGCATGAATAATCACAGCCAGCCGTTCTCACAAACATCGTTTTCTGACCGATGACCATTCCTTCCCCTTGAATAGTTGGACCGAAGATTTCCATTACAGGTATTTTACTCAACTTCCATCCACTCCCTTCTAACTTCAGCATAGCTAGTAGGTGTTTCAAATAGGCGAACAAACTCCACTCTTGCACCAAGGTATTGCTGCTGTCTTTCTTCCTTAAGGAGAGCCTCTGCCATTTTTTCATAAATCCAAACAACAATATTTTCTGCCGTTGTATTCATAGGGGGGAGTGTTTCATTCAAATATTTATGGTCAAGGTAAATTTCAATTTCCTTCTTCCAAATCTCTTTTATATCGCCAAAGTCCATCATTAAACCACGGTCATCGACAAACCCGCTTAATCCGAAGACTACCTTATAGGTGTGACCGTGCAAATTCTTACATTTTCCCTCGTAGCAATGTAAATGATGTGCAGAATCAAAAGTAAATTCCTTACTTACTAATACTCGCTTTTGATGATATTTCAGCTGTTCTTTTTTAATATCTTCATCAATCTTTTGGAGTTTATCGACAATTCGAAAGCCATACATTAGATTATAACTCCTTTCTTACTTTAAGGTATTCGTCCAAACCTCTTTTTCTTAGTTTACAGGCAGGACATTCCCCGCAACCATCGGCAATTACTCCGTTGTAGCAAGTAAGTGTCTTTTCTCTGACAAACTCTAACGCTCCAAGTTCATCGGCTAATTTCCAAGTTTCTGCTTTATCGATCCACATAAGTGGAGTATGAATGACAAATTGTGAATCCATTGATAAGTTAAGTGTTACATTTAACGATTTAACAAAAATATCTCGACAGTCCGGATAACCGCTAAAGTCCGTTTCACATACACCAGTAACAATATGTTTAGCCCCAATTTGACTCGCTAAAATACCGGCAAACGTTAAAAACACTAGATTTCTTCCAGGAACAAATGAAGATGGTAATCCACCTTCTTCTCCATCCTTTACATCTATATCATCCCGCGTCAAAGCACTAGGAGCTAATTGATTTAAGAGAGCCATATCTAAAATATGGTGTTTGACACCAAGCTCATTTGCAATACTTTTTGCACACTCGATTTCAAGGCTATGACGCTGGTTATAATCAAAGGTCACTACCTCAACTTCATTAAAGTTTTTTAATGCCCAAAATAAACAAGTAGTACTATCCTGACCACCACTAAAGACAACTAAAGCTTTGCTGTTTTTCATATCCTTCATTCTCCTTAAATAGGAAAAACAGCACTACTAAGAAAGCAGTGCTGTTTCTCTTAGTTTTTTTTGAGAGGGGTGCTAGAACCTCTTTCGCAAAAAGCGAATTTTATTTTTATTTTCCGCTACTAACTATACCATAAATAATAAATTTTCATAGAGAAAAATTTTTCTAACTATCTTTTATCCACCGTTGAATGAAATATCTATGAAATAAGAAATAAGTGGTAAACTAGTTGTATGATTACAAAAAGGAGACCATTTATGACCGATTACAAAATCTTATTTTTAGATATCGATGGAACACTAGTTACACCAGAGGACACGATTGAAGAATCAACCAAAGAGGCTGTTTCTCAAATTCAGGAAAAAGGAATAGAAATTTTTCTAGCAACTGGTCGTCCGCTTCACGAAATTGCTGACCTTGCGAAGGAATTGAATATTAACTCTTTTATTGGCTATAACGGAGCATACGCAATATATCAAGGACAAGATATCTTTCAAGAACCGATGAACAGCGAAACTGTGAGACATTTTCTAGACATTGCCGCAGCAAACCAGCATCAGGCAGTTCTGTATACGCATGAAAAGAACTACTATACAGATTTAAACTCACAAATGATGAATGAATTTATAAAAAAATTCCATTTACATAAGAATGAAATCTATTCTCCTTCTATTAACAGCAGTGTATTGGGGATGACATTGGTCAATCTCCAAGAAAATGAAGCATCTCTTTATAACAGTGAGGAAGGAATCCATTTATCCCAAGTCAATGTAGAGGGCATGAGGCATTGCTATGATGTGATTAGAGACAAAGTGAACAAAGGCTATGGGGTTCAAATGGTTTTAAAGCGTCTCGGCTTGAATAAAGAAAGTTCTATTGCATTTGGTGATGGAATGAATGATAAAGAAATGCTTCAGAATGTAGGAGAGAGTTTTGCTATGGGGAATGGTCATCCGGAGCTTTTTCAATATGCGAAACACAAAACCACAGATGTGACCAACTCTGGTATATATAATGGGTTAAAAAAGCTTAAACTAGTAAAATAAATATGAAGAATAATTTCAAATCAAAAGAGGTTGACTCAAAACAAAGGAGTCAACCTCTTTTCCCATTTTGAATTACAATTTCGTAAAAATGATTCCAATTAATGCTGAAACTACACCTATGAGCTGATATCTTTTTAATTTTTCTTTATAAATGAAATAGCCTGAAAAGACAACTACTAAGCAATTTAAACTCACAATAGGGAATACAATACTGGCCGTCCCCGTTCTTAATGCAAAAAAATAACTACTGTAGCCTAAAATGCTTATTAGGCCAACGAGTGCACCCACATTTACTACTAGACCATTCCATTTTTCCTTCATTGTAAAACTACTTATTGCTAAATATATACTTCCCCCACCATACATAGCGATTAAGGTTTCTAACGAATGAATATGCAAATAAGAAGTCGTCTTCATTAAGATTCCAAGTAAACCAAAAGATAATATGGCTAGCCCAACTCGCAATATCCATGACAGATAATTTATATTTCTATTCTTATCAGATGAATACTGGATAATCATAGCAGACGCAAGCATAATAATTATTCCTATCCACTGGATTACAGTAATATGTTCATGAAAAATAAATCCAGCACATAGTATCGGAAAAATGGCATTAATACCAATTAAGGGAGAAGTTAAACTTGCTGGTCCCCTTTCAAATGCTTTTGACATTTGGATATTTCCGTTAGCATTTAATATCCCTATCAGAGAACCAAGTAATAAAGTTATTAGATTCATATGTACAGCGTCATGAACCATTCCAAAACCAAGTGTTAATATAAATGCTACAAAATAGAAAAAGAATTGAATATGCACTTTTGACAGTCCACGTCCAGTACTCCACTTAAAAATAGTATTATTAACTCCGAAGCTAACCATTGTCACAAATGCAGCTGCAATCCACATGTAGATCCTTCTCTCTTCCATCATTTCAACTCCCATATTAAACCTCTTTTTTTCTTTGCTCAACCACTTTTTTAGAATTTTTACAACAAAGCGCACCTTTTGCAAAAATATGTTGGTTTTCCAAGTTTTCAGTCTTGTTTTGATAGCTTTTGTCAGGTAGCAGGAAAATTGGATGCCTAATGGTGAATAGTTAATCTATCAAGAAATATTTCCTAGAAACAAAAAGAAAGGAAAGATTTTAATGAAAACTTATACCCTAAAAGAAGTGTCCAAAAAGATAAATGTTGCGCCTGGAATCTTACGCCAATGGGAAAAGGAGTTTGAAGATTTATTAGAAATTCCCCGTTCAAAACAAGGTGCAAGAATTTACACTGAGGTAGAAATTGATTTCCTACTAGAAATAAAACAAATGGCTTCAAAAAAATTAAGCAAAGTTTTAATCCGTGAACAATTACTAAAAGGATCGGAAGCTGAAATGGAGACAATTACAGCCGAGGTACCGCTAAGTGAAAAACAAGTAGAGCAAACACAAGAATTTGAACCTGAAAGTGAGACTATTGTAAGTGAAGTACCATTAGAAGTAATTGCTGATTCCCTAACACCTGTAGCTGTCCATGATGATGTTTTTAATAATACAGAACTATTTTTTGAAGCTATGGAGACTTATAAGAAAAATTTCTTAAATGAGGTAAAAGAAGAAATCAGGAATGTAGTTCGGAAGGAAGTCGTTGAAGAAGTAAAAAAAGAGATATATAAAGGAACATATCATACGGTTAAATCCATATCTGACTCTATTTATAAATCCTCAGCAACGACAAAAGCTGATATACAAGAATTATCGGAGTCACTTGAAAGAACATCAGAGAATACCTCCCAATCATTACAATACCTTTCCAAAAGCATTGCTAACGTTTCAATAGATACTTCAGAAGAAATTTTTACACTTTCAAAGCAATTATCTGAGACGACCGAGGAATTAGCGCATTACGTTGATGTAACGAATACCGAAATCTCAAGTCTCACTGAAGCTATAACAAAAGACCGGGATTTTTTCATTGAGGAGCGCAATCAATACCGTCATGAAGTTACGCAAAGAGAATTAGCTTTCCAACAAATGCTGACAGGTTTCAGAGATGTAGCTGCTGCTAAAGAAAAGAAATGGTGGAAATTTTGGGCTAATTAAGGAACATTCATTAAATGTTAAAGCTCCTTTTATTCATAATCATTTTACTTAGCCTATCGTCACTCGTGGTTTGGGATTATTTAATTAATAGGAGGTTTTGACATGAATACAAGTGAAGTAGCAAAATCATTAGGGGTATCCTCTAGTACTATTCAAAGGTGGGTGAAACAGCTCGAGCTTCCGATGGAAAAAAATGATCGGGGACATTATCATTTTTCTAACGAAGATATTAACCTACTAAAAAAAATTCATGAAGAACTTCAAACTGGTACTCTCTTGCATGATATTACTCCGGTACGAACAAAGAAGAGTGCTCGAAAAGGAGCTGTGAAAGCAGTTGAGAATGAGGAGGCCCTTGAAAAAGTGTGGAAGAAGGTAAACGAATTAGAACTTGGCATAAATTCTAAGGCAGATTCTGTTGCCTCCTATCAACTTTTACAACATCGCAGCGATATTGAGGAATTACAGAGTCAGGTAAATGAATTAACTAGTCAACTTAGACTACTTCAAGAGCAATTGGCTGAACAGAGAAACCAATCCAAAAAGGAAAAAACAATGGTTATTGATTCGTCTAAAGAGAGAAGAAAAAGAAAAAATATGATTGGTTCCCTTTTTGGCTTCTGATCAATTCAATAGAAATGAGGCTGAACTCTTTACTTTTGAGTCAGCCTCATTTCTATTTATCCCCCCCTGTTACTAAGGGGAAATTCAAGTTCAACCAATGGTCGCGTATATTTCTTTATTAAAAAACTTCCTAGTATTAAACAAATAATCAGTGAGATGAAGATGAGAAGAAAATAATTACCAATGATAGGATCTAGAACTTCTTCAGGAATAATGGATTGTATGGATTTAATGATAAATCCATGAAATAAATAAACATAGATTGTTCTTTCACCTATTTTCGTTACTTTGAATTGGCCAGATGGAATTAACATCATAAATCCGAAAATAACAATAAATGTAAGTATATATTGGATACCTCTAATTAATCCATCTGAAATCTCTTTTCCACCCATGTTCGCATAGGAAGTATCTCCTAACAGCCATGGGACAGCATCTTTCGGAAAAGCAACTCCAAAGTATATAAGAGTTCCAGCAATTATTATTAAGCCAATTGGAAGAGAATACCTGGTTCGAATAAGGCGTCTAAGCTGATTTTCTTTAAGTAAATATCCTAATAAGAAATATGGGAAAAATACAAATGTTCTTGATAAGCTTAAAAAACTTCCGGCTTGGTCCACATAACCTATACAAATACCTATTACAATGGCTAAAGCAAATCCTATCCATTTTAATTTCGCAAATAGATATAACAGTAAAATCCAGAAAAACAAACTTAACAAAAACCATAGCGACCAATGGGGATGTAAAAAATCAAAAGATAACCTTTCTTCTTGGCCATTAAAGTAATAATAAATGGAATAAATAATTTGGAAAATAAAGTAAGGTATTAATATTTTTTTTACTGATTTGGATAAATAGCCTTTCTTTTTAAAACCTTTTGCAAAATACCCTGATATCATGATAAAAGCTGGCATATGGAAAAGAAATATGACTGTATATAAAGTAAATAGAAAACCATCCTGTTCCTTTAAAGGACTAATGAGATGTCCAAAAACAACGAGAAATATTAAAATAAATTTTGCATTATCAAAATATTTACTCCTTTTTGAAGTAGAAGCCATTTTATCACCCCGTTGTGTATAGTTGACCCTAAAGGTATACAAAAAATTTATTACCCACTAAACGTAGACCTTCATTTATTAAGCATAACGGTCTAATTATTATACTACCCTTCTAAGATTACAGAATTGTGTTGTTCAATTTACATTTTGTTGCACACCAATTACAATTCTGAAATAATAATTCGAAATACCTACGATAAATTTACCAATATTAAAGAGAGCTTAGTAAACTAAGCTCTCTTCCTCAATGTTCAATAACATCCATTATTCTGCTGCTTATTATCTCATCGTAATTTTCCTTAATCTCTTCAAGTGATTCCCCAAGAACGTTCGAAAGAAATTTAAGAAATTCATGATCTGGACGAAGCCAGCATGAATTTTTTCGTTTAAGAAACCTTTCTGCTTCCGTAAATGTGTTAAAACTTCCCTCCAATTTCTTTCCATTATGTAAAATGCTAAAATCGTTATCCTCTTTTGATAAAACATAAAAATTTTCGCCCTGTTGGTTTTGATAACTTGTAACGGATGTTGAATTTTTCACATTGTATTCATTTCGATCTGAATCTGGTTTAAGTGGCATGAATTCAAAAATGTTCTCAATAAATAATTTAAAGGCCTCTCTTGTCATTTCTGAACCAGATGCTTTAGGGTGACCTCCTCCCCCATATCTCTTTGCAAATTCTGCCACATTGACCTCATCATGAATGGTTCGGAAGCCCATTTTCTTACCACTCACATTTAATAGGACAATCATATCCAAATGGGGATAAAGATTGTTTAAGGCATTCCCGAGCTCTGACAAATACTGCTCCGCATGGACAACTCCTACGCAGTAATCATCAACAAAGGTCTGAACCATTTGCCTGCTTTTAGAATGAATATATCGACTAATTTTCTGTTCTTCAATATCAAGAAGCAAATTTTCAGTCTCATTTAACATAAATGATTCTTTATTTTCAGTTAACCTTTTTAGCATTTCTTCTTCGAACTTTTCCCGATTCAAAATATAAAACAAATCATTTAACCGTTTTGCTGTTACATTATTGTTTTGATCCCATTCCCAAGTATCATACTGTCGAACTAATTCAATAAACTCCTCTAAAGCATTATTTCGCTCTATTTTTTGATTCTCAATTAAGTAATCATAAAACAAAGATGTTGCACAAGTTAGATTTCCTGTTTCATATTCTGTTTTTACAAAACCCCATTTATATTGGTTAAAATGCATCGCTGTTACATGGTGATCAATCATTTGAACTTGTTTCCCCTGCTGATAACGTTCTTCAAGTTTCTTCTCGATAAGTTGATTTACTGCTAAATCGGTAATATAGATTTCTTCCTTAGCATTCTCTGGATTTGTGATTACTGACTCAACTCTTTGATTGAGATTTCGATATGAACAATAATATACATTGACCTTATCCCCAAAAGCCATTTTTGCAATTAGTCCACACCCAAGTCCGTCTAAATCGATATCTGTAAAAAGCTTGACCATATATACACCTTCCCATCTCTATCCATAACTTTTAGTAGTTTGTTACCTTAAGATTACTATTATCCAAATAAAATTACAAAGTATAAAACCTACTTATATGACCAGGTGATAGTAATCACAGACATGAATAAATTCGAATGTTATGATTCAGGAGAAGTAACTAAACATTGAAATGAGGTAATGAATTGAATTTTCCACAATTAAAAATTGGACATATGATGCCAAAGGTTCCGATTCTACAGGGTGGCATGGGCGTAGGTATCTCACTAAGCAAGTTAGCTTCGGCTGTCGCAAACGCAGGAGGAATTGGGATAATATCTGGTACTGGAATAACCGTAGATGAGATGCGAACACATATCCGTAAAGCCAAGGAACGTATTAAGGGTGCAGGGTACATTGGTGTAAATGTCCTTTTTGCCATGAATGACTTTGCTGAAAAAATGAAAGCCGCTTTAGAAGAGAAGGTTGATTTTATTATTTCCGGCGCAGGAATCTCTAGAGATATGTATTCTTGGGGAAAACAAGCTGGAATACCTGTTATTTCCATTGTCTCTTCCGCAAAACTAGCAAAAATTTCCGAACGTCTCGGAGCAGCGGCCGTGGTCGTAGAAGGTTTTGAGGCTGGGGGACATCTTGGAACAGATCGCCCAATGTTCGAAATCCTACCAGAAATTGTTGATGCAGTATCCATACCTGTTATCGCAGCTGGAGGAATCTTGAATGGATATGATATTGCAAAAGCACTGTCCATGGGAGCGTCTGGAGTACAAATGGGAACGAGGTTCGTAGCGAGTGAGGAATGTGATGCTCCATTAGCATTTAAGGAAAAGTATGTAAACGCAAATAAAGAAGATTTGGTCCTAGTGAAAACCACCGTTGGACTGCAAGGCAGAGCAATAGTTAACAACTTTACTAAATTAATTAGTGGTGCAAATAAATTAAAAATCGCTAAATGCCATGATTGTTTAAAAAATTGCTCTTACCGATTTTGCACATTAGATTCATTACTAACTTCCGTTTCGGGTGATGTTGAAAATGGACTTGTGTTCGCTGGAGCCCGAGTGGATGAGATTAAAGACATCCTTCCGGTCCAAAAAATTATTGACAATCTTACAGAAGAGTATCGTTCCGCAAAAGTGGATTCAATATTACCACTATCATAATAAACGCTCGACCATATCATTTTGATACGGTCGAGCTTTTACTTTAAGTTACGAAATAAAAATCGGGAGTAAAAAACCACATGATGCAAAAAATATTGCAGAAGACACTGAAAGGAGGTAACAATCATGACAAACCGTAACGATAACCGTGAACGTAAAAATAAATATCCAAACAATAAGAAACAAGATACCGAATTCTCTAAAGAAACTAGTATTCGAAGTGAGATGACCAAAAAAGACTTAGGGAAATAATTACGGTAATTAGCTGACTCATAAGACTAGAATTTCATAGCTTTTGGGTCAGCCTCCCGCTTATTTACCTAGTCTATAATAGCCTCTTTTTAATCCAAAGTAACAAAACCAAATAGATTGAAGGAAGAAGAAGATTCCCCAGATTTGCGTAGGGATGATCACCGTTAAACGTGCCAGATTTGCCGCATCCCCTGCACCCTGAGGATGAAGAAAGCTGATATACAGAATTTCAAAAGCACTATTGACCGAGTCAACAAGTAAAATAGATGCTATTAATAATAATGAATGATCTCTTACGTTTTGACTTCCTTTAATGAGTAAAAAAAGAAAACCCACTGCGAATGAACAAAGCCAAAATATCCCATAAGGATTTCGTACCCAAAAAATTAGATTTAAGAAGATAAACCCTAACAAAATATCAATTAAAAGCGTTTGTTTATTTTTACCAATAAATAAAAAAGATAAAAATGCCATAAATGAAGCGAATATATATCCAGCAAGGCTTGTCACGAAACTACCGATCCATGTTGACTGGCTGCTATACGTAACTCCTTCAGAATTCATAAATAAAGAAATACGCTCTACTTTCCCACTGAGTAAAGCAATCATTGCGTGACCCGATTCATGGATGAGGGTATTGATTATTTTTATATAACTTCCAAGAAGCGGGACATGAATCAATAAAAAAGCAAACAATAGAAAAAGAAAAAATTTTATACTCAACTTATCACGTATTATGCCCATTACAATCCCCCTCATCTAAATTATCTATATTAATTTCATTTTAACATTTTCTTGTTATAACAACTAAACTTAAACTCTAACAAATAGAACTAGACCACCCGATTCGACAAAGTAACAACCTTTATGTTATGATTAAGTTGTTAGTTTATTGGGTAAGTAATAATTATTTAGGGGGAATGAACTTGATAGAGTTTAAGAACATCGTAAAAAAATATCGCAACAAAACCATCATTAATCCTTTCTCATTGGATATAGAGGCTGGTCAATTAGTTGTTTTTATTGGGCCGAGTGGCTGTGGGAAAACAACATTGCTTAAAATGATCAATAAATTAATTCAACCAACCTCTGGAAGTATATTTGTCAATGGAACAGACATTTCGAAAATGAATCCAATAGAACTCCGCAGGAATATTGGATATGTCATTCAAAACACCGGGCTATTTCCCCATATGACCATCGAAGAGAACTTAGAATTAATTCCTAAACTTAAAGGAGAAGATCCAGAGGCAATTGAGGAAAAGACAAAGGAATTGCTTTCTTTGGTTGGTTTAGAACCAAATGAATTCTTACACCGTTTCCCAAAAGAGTTAAGTGGTGGTCAACAGCAAAGAGTTGGTGTAGCAAGAGCCTTCTCAACAAACTCCGATATCATTTTAATGGATGAACCCTTCAGCGCACTAGACCCAGTTACAAGAAGCTCTCTACAGGATGAACTTTTCCAAATGCAAAAGGAACTTAATAAAACTATTATCTTTGTTACCCATGACATGGATGAAGCTATTAAAATAGCAGACAAAATCTGTATATTAAAAGATGGTGATATTTTACAATATGATACACCGGAAAATATTCTTAAAAATCCTGCTAATGACTTTGTAGAAGACTTTATTGGAAAAAGAAGGGTTTGGAACAATCCTGAATTATTATTGGCAGAGGATATTATGATTCATCATCCAATTAAAATTAATGCAATGCGAAACGTATTGCAGGCGATTGAGATCATGAAAGAAAATAAAGTGGATAGTTTAATGGTCACTGACAAAAGCAACGTCCTTAAGGGGCTAGTTACATTAAAAAGCATCCAGCTGCTTAATCGGAACACTTCAATCGAACTTGTCATGGAGAAAAAGGTATTATCCGTTTCACAAGATGCCAATTTAATCTCCGTGTTAGCAATGATGAATGAACATAAAATTGGTTATTTACCCGTTGTAAATCATACTAACCAGTTAACTGGTCTAATTACAAGAAGCAGTATATTATCCGCATTAAGCAGCCAACTAATTGATTTGGAGGTGGCATTTTGATGAGTAATTTTTGGAACTATGTAACTTCAAACTATGAACAAATTACCGACTTACTAGGACAACATCTTTATTTAAGCATCATTTCTGTACTCATTGCTATTATTATCGGTATTCCACTTGGAATCTTAATTTCAAATGAACCAAAGCTTTCAAAGCCAATAATTGGAACTACAAATGTTATTCAAGCTGTTCCAAGCTTAGCTTTACTCGGTTTCCTCATACCATTTATTGGGATTGGTAGTAATCCAGCAATTGTAATGGTCGTGTTATATTCTCTCCTCCCTATTGTAAAGAATACGTATACGGGATTAACAAACATTGATGGAGACATTCTGGAAGCCGCCAAAGGCATCGGTCTGACCAAAAGTCAAACGATGAGAAAGGTTCAATTACCACTTGCCTTCCCGATGATTATGGCGGGTATCAGAATTTCAGCAGTTACTGCTGTTGGTTTAATGACGATTGCTGCCTTCGTAGGTGCAGGTGGGCTTGGTTATTTAGTATTCTCAGGAGTACAAACTGTTGATAACAACATGATTTTAGCTGGAGCAATACCGGCATGTATTTTAGCCCTATTGATTGACTTTGTTGTCGGAAAACTTGAAGCTTCACTTTCTTATACTAGCAAGAAAAACACGTCCAAGAATTCAGTTAAAAATGGAAAAAGAGCAAAAAAAGTTATGATTGCCATTGCGTCCTTACTATTGGTAGCTGCTGGCACCTTTAAAGTGTATTCAACAGCAAATGCAGAAGAAAAGATTGTCATTGGTTCAAAAAACTTTAGCGAACAATTAATATTAGGAAATATGCTTGCCGATTTAATCGAAAATAAGACAGATATCCAAGTTGAGAGAAAGCTGAATCTTGGCGGTAGTCAGGTAGCCTTTAGCGCAATTAAAAACGGAGATATTGATTTATATGTGGAATATACCGGAACAGGATTGGTAAATATTTTAAACCAGCCTCCACAAAGTAATCCGGATCAAGTCTATAATTATGTTCAAAAAGAATTTAAGAAAAAGTATGATATAGAATTATTAAAACCGATTGGATTTAATAATACGTATGCTTTGGCAGTGAGACAAGACACAGCTAAACAATATAATTTAAAGACCATTTCCGACCTTGCTAAAGTGAGCAGCGGACTAATCATGGGGCCAACTATAGAATTTCCTAATCGTGAAGATGGGTTAATTGGACTTTCTAAGACGTATAATATGACATTTAAAGATGTTAAAGCAGTAGATGGTGGACTTCGCTATACCGCTCTCAAGAACCATAAGAGTGATGTAATTGATGCGTTTTCTACAGATGGCTTACTTGAAGCCTTCCAATTAATGGTATTAGAAGATGATAAAAATTTCTTCCCACCATATTACGCAGTACCTATTATTAAGGGAGAAACCTTAAAGGAACACCCAGAGCTTAAAAAAGTCTTGAACTCTCTCTCAGGAAAACTTACAGACGAAAAAATGCGTGAGTTGAATTATAAGGTGGACAGTCTCAAACAGTCACCTGCAAAAGTAGCCAAAGAATTCCTGAAAGAAGAAGGTTTACTTAAATAAAATTTCATTCTATCTACGTAGAAGAGACAGTCACTTAGGAGACTGTCTCTTCTTTTTGGTTCAATCGTGTAAAAAATGAAGCACCCTATCATATGTTTGATCATCACCTATAACGAGGAGTATATCCCCCTCCATAATTAATGCGTAGGGCCCTGGTGAAATAATCAATTCACCCTTACGTTTCATACCAATGACAGTTCCACCAGTATTTTGCCAAAACTTTGTCTCCGAAATCGTTTGACCTATATGAGTACAACCCGGAAAAACCTCTACCTCAATAGGGGCTAATGGATTCGTATGACGAAGTTTTCCTGAGTAATCCATAATTTTTCTTAATGTTTCAAATAACTGTTCATCCAGTTTATCTCTTTCATCTATAAGTGTGTTCATTTGTTTCTCAAGATCTTTAATACTCTCTAGATTTGAAAAACGATGAATATATTTATAGGCATTCTCCCTTGATGAGATCACAATCCCACTGCCTTTAGTGGACTGTACAATCTCAACATCCTCTAATATCTTTATCGCTCTCCGCACTGTTTCAGGAGATACTTTGTATTCACTCGCTAACGTGGATCTTCCATGAATTTTTTCTCCTACTTTAAACTTTCCATCATATATTCTATTTGCCAAATCAATTGCAATACGTTCGTATGTTGGTATTTGTGCTTTTTGCATAGAAACCTCCACCTATTCATTCTACACACTTGTTTCTATCGTCTCATTCAATATACCTCTTTATAGATTTGGATGCGAGAATTAAATCAATGATTTCAAATTTATTAATTGGACATAATTGTAAAGAGCGTTTTATTATGAGGTGAACACATGAAACGAAAATTAATCGTAGGGTTAAGTGTGGTTTTTATCATTTTTATGATTTCTCTGGTAGTTTTCTACTTAATAAAAGGAGATTCTTCCAGATGGCAGGTATCTCTTGGGGGCATATTCGTAAGTGCAATTCCACTTCTATTGTTATTTAAAAAACACAATCCCTTTAATGTCCCACTAATATTGGGATATTATCTCTTCATTTTTTGTTCCTTGTTTCTCGGATCGATATCTAGTTTTTATCTTCATTATAAATGGTGGGATTCTACCCTTCACTTCTATAAAGGGCTGTATGTTGCTCTCGCCGGCATTACTTTGTATAAAATCTGTATCCCTGAAAAGGTACGCGATGAACTCTCAAAATGGATTCTTTTTTTGTTTGTACTTTCACTTGCTGCTTTAGCAAGTGTCATTTGGGAGGTTTATGAATTTTTAGGGGATTTGACGCCTATTACACACACCATGCAGCGAGGAGGAAATACAGATACCATGCTAGATTTACTCTGTGGATTGGTAGGCGGACTTTTAGTTGCTATTTATTCCTTAACACGAAAACAAAATATATAGTGCGAGGTGATAAAAATGAATCGGAAGCTTGTTATCCTTCTAAGTTTGATTTATGTACTCTTTATGGCAGCATTAGCTGTTTACTATTTCACTCATAATGTGAGCTTTAAAGGAACAGTAGCAATTGGTGGAATTATTTGTGGTGCAGTCCCGTTATTGTTAGCCTTATTCACCAAACTTCAATTCAATTTACCTATTGTTATCTCTTATTTAGTATTTTTAGTTGGCTCCCAATATTTTGGCTCAATCCTCGGCTGGTACGGGCTAGGCTGGTGGGATACATTTATGCACTTTGTCAGTGGAGCCATTCTTGCTTTTTCAGGAATTGCCTTATACGAACGATTAATCCATAGAAATGCAGGAGATGAGATATCCCCTTGGTTTGTTTTTTTATTTACTTTATCTTTTGCAGCACTCGGGGGAGTTTTATGGGAAGTATATGAATTTAGCTCCGATCAATTTTTCAATATGACCCTACAGGGTGGAGGTAACAAAGACACCATGACTGATTTGATTGCAGATACTATTGGTGGTCTTGTAATAGCGGCCGTGGCGGGAATCAGAACTCGAGCGAAGTTAAAGAAGAAAACATGAAGGCTGACTCAAGAAAAGAGTCAGCCTCTATTTTTATTTCCATTATACTGTCACAGGAACAAAAAACTCTTCATAAAGTGCTTGAACTGCTCGTTTCTCATCCACCTCCTTCACTCCAAACATCATGCTAACCTCTGATGATCCTTGATTAATCATTTCGATATTAACACTATACCTTGCTAATGCCTTAGATGCTCTCGCCATCGTACCGACATTATGACGCATCCCCTCACCGACAACCATAATGAGTGCTAAGCTATGTTCAACTTTCACCTCGTCAGCCTGCAATTCTGTCTTAATACGATGGATAATCTTTTCTTCTAGGCTAGCATTTAGTTGATTCTCTCTCATAATAACTGATATATCATCTATCCCCGAAGGTGTGTGTTCGTAAGAAAGACCAAAGTCCTCTAATACACCCAATAGCTTCCGCCCAAAGCCAATTTCTCTGTTCATTAAATACTTGCTTACGTAAATGCTGCAGAATCCTTTGTCACTGGCTATCCCAATTACCGGACCATTTGTGTTGTGCCGCTCATTAACAATCCTTGTACCAGGAGCTGCTGGATTATTAGTATTTTTTATCTGAACAGGTATTTCAGCGCGAAAGGCCGGTACTAGTGCTTCATCATGCAATACGGTAAAACCTGCATATGAAAGTTCTCTCATTTCACGGTAGGTTAATTCCTTAATTTCTCTTGGATTACTCACAATATTGGGGTTTACGGAATAGACCGCATCCACATCAGTAAAATTTTCATAAAGGTCGGCTTTTACTGCATTTGCTAGGATAGATCCTGTAATATCGGATCCACTTCGAGAAAATGTGAACACTTCCCCCTCCTTGCTGTAACCAAAAAAACCTGGAAAGATCAATACCCCAGACCGATACTTGAGTAAGTGCAAATTTTCATAAGACTCTGGTAATACTTGAGCATTTCCTGGTTCATCACTGACGAGGAGCCCAGCCTCAAGAGGGTCAATATAATGGGCTTCAAGACCCTTTTTCCGAAAATAAGCGGCTGTTAGTTTAGCTTGGTTATCTTCTCCACTTGCTTTTACCCGGTCCATAAACCGATCAGGTTTTTCTTTGTCGGATTGTAGTCTTTTCATTAAATCATCACGAATCTCTTCAATAACAGTATGCGATAGGGAAAGTTCCTCAGCAATAAAAGCATAACGCTCAATCACTGCATCCACCTTTTCCTTAATGGTATGGTTCTGTATAGCTGCCTCAGCACACTTTATCAATAAGTCTGTTACCTTTTCATCGTTTGTAAATCTTTTTCCAGGTGCAGAAACAACTACAATTTTTCGCTCAAGGTCTGATATTACAATTTGGTATACCTTCTCCATTTGTTTTCCAGAAGCCAATGAGGAACCTCCAAACTTAACTACTTTCATGTTACATCTCCCTATCCTCTGAAAATATTATCTTAATTTTATTCCAATTCTGAAAATAATCAAGTATTTTTTTCCTTTCTATACGTACATTTGTCCACTCTGGACAAACAAACAAAAAAAACAGTGAGAATAGCAAACTAACCTAGTCTCACTGTTTTTTATTATATTAATTGTCTAGCGAACCATTTCAATAAAATGGGAGAGGATTCTGGCAGTTAGCCCCCAAATCACTTTATCATGATAAAGATAAAAATATTCTTCTAGGTCTCTTGTCCGCCAATTATAGTTCTCTCCACCCGCTATTAGCTCATAAGGAAAATTCTCTTCAGGCTCTGCTTTAAAGTTAATGTGGTAAATAGATGGAGAATGATGAATAAAAAAAGAAATTGGGACTGTAAAGACCTCCCCTACTTCTGACGGATTTGGGTGAATGTTTTCAGGATTAGTAATTAATCCGACAAACGGATAAACAATCATTCCAAAAGGGGAGATCATATAATCTAGCGGAAAAATGTTTGTGATTTCTGAACGACTAATTCCTAGTTCTTCAACCGTCTCTCGAAGGGCTGCCCCCTTTTCATCAATATCCTGTAAATCAATCCTTCCTCCTGGAAAACATATTTCCCCTGGCTGCCTTCTTAATTCAAGCGACCGCACTTCAAATAACACATGAATTTCATCTTCTTTTTGTACGAGCGGCAGCATAACAGCATATTTCGAAAACTTCTCACTGCCTAAAATAGTTGGAGTATGACTCTTTAGTTTCTTTATAATTCTTTCAAGCTCCATGAGTTCACCTCTATTCCTTTTGTACTATTTAGATATTTCTACCATACCATTTTTATAAGTATAAGCGCTTTTTATTTACGTATACAGGAAAAAAAATAAGGCCGACTCAAAGGACTCTGAGTCAGCCTCATCATTAATTCTCATTCCAAGTAAACATATAGCCGGGATCTTCTATCTCTTGTGCGGTTTTTACAATCTTAAGAGGATGGAAGGTATCGATCATAACAGCTAGTTCAAGCGTTTCTTTTTTCCCAATACTTGCCTCCGTTTTACCAGGGTGTGGACCATGGGGTATGCCACCTGGATGGAGTGTGATTGAACCCTCTTGGACTCCCTTACGACTCATGAAATTTCCTTCCACATAATAAAGGAGCTCATCACTATTCACATTACTGTGATAATACGGTGCAGGAATGGCTTCAGGATGATAGTCATACAGGCGTGGTACGAAAGAACAAACAACAAAATTATTTCCTTCAAATGTCTGATGTACGGGAGGTGGCTGATGAACCCTACCTGTAATAGGCTCAAAATCGCCTATATTAAACGCCCAAGGATATAAATACCCATCCCAGCCAATTACATCAAGCGGATGATGACCAAGAATATGAGAAGAAATGACCCCTCTTGATTTCGTTAATACCTCAAATTCACCCTTTTTATCATAAGAAACAAGGGTTTCAGGTCCGCGTATGTCACGTTCACAGAACGGGCTATGTTCGAGAAGCTGACCATATTCATTCCGATAACGTCTAGGGGTAGTAATCTGGCTAAAGGACTCCACGAATAACATTTGTGTTTTTTCTTTTTCATTTGGCACTACACGGTAGATAGTTCCAATGGGGACAATTATATAATCCCCTGGTCGATAAGAAATGGTACCAAACATTGTCTCCAACTTCCCGGTACCATGATGAATATACAGCATTTCATCCCCATCACCATTTCGATAGAAGCTTTTCATCGGTTTAGTCACTTTTGCCGTTCCAATTAGTAAGTCCTGATTTCCTAAAAGATAATTTCGAGCAGTTAGACCATCCCCTTGCTTATCCGCCTTACTAGTAAAAAAGTGCCGATGCTTCAAAGACTGCTGTTCTTCATATTCAGGCAAATAAGTACTGATTAGTTCTGACTTTACTATTTCCGTTGGCATGTACTGATGGTAAAGGATAGATTGGGTTCCTGAGAACCCTCTCGTCCCCATTACCTGTTCACGATACAGACTACCATCTTCTTTTTTAAACATCGTATGCCGTTTATGCGGAATTTTTCCCATTTGCCGGTAATACATTATTTCACCTCATTTCCATCCGTAATTTTATTACAAAGGATACCAAGATGTTCAATTTCTAATTCTACTAAGTCACCTGGTAAAAGCCATCTGTGTACCTTTTGACCAAGTTCGAGAATACATCCTGTACCAACTGTTCCTGAACCAATCATTTCTCCAGGGTAAAGTGTAACGCCCGCTGAGGCTCTCTCTATCATCTCTCCAAAAGAATAATGAAGTTCCTTCATATTTCCATTCGAAAGCAAGGTACCATTCACACGCGCCATCATTGGTAGATCATAACCCTTGCCGGCCCTAAACGACTCCAATTCTTCTTTCGAAACAATCCATGGACCAATAGAAGTTGAAAAGTCCTTCCCCTTTGCCGGACCAAGCCCCACCTTCATTTCTTTCCTTTGTAGGTCCCTTGCGCTCCAATCATTTAATATGCAATAACCAAAAATATAGTGATCGGCGTCTTCAGCTCGAATGTTGTTACCTTTTTTCCCAATGATACAGCCAATTTCCAACTCGTAATCTAGCCATTCACATTCATTTGGCATCATGATAGCATCATTTGGACCCTTAATTGCTAGATGATTAGAAAAATAAAAAACAGGGATTTCGTACCATTCCGGAATCATTTCAAGCCCCCTGTTTTCCCTTGCTGTTTTTACATGTTGTTCAAACGCATAAAAATCACGAAAGCTCCTAGGCATGGGAAGAGGTGCTTTTAATCGAATTTCACTTAATGGATACCTTCCTTTTTGTTCACTAGTTACTGGAGCGAGATTCATCACCAATTTCATATTTTCTTCGCTATTATCTAAAAACTCCAGCATGCTTTCAGGCAGTTTGCCATCAGATACCTCGTACATATCCACCACAAAGTCACCATCCAGCCACCCAGATCTAATTGTTTTGTCTGCTTTTTCAAAGGTTACAAATTTCATGGCACTCACCTATTATCTATTTTCGAGTCATATCAAATATTTTTGCCAATGGGTTAGTAAAGGTGTTACCAGCCATTCGGCCTATCGGCTGTAATTTAGATGTATCAATTCTCCCTTTATCATAAAGCTCATCGTTTACATGGACATGTATTACTTTACCAATCACAAGACTGCCTGCACCGGGCTTGTCACCAAAATGCAATACTTGATAGAGTTCACATTCTAAGTGAACGAGTGATTCTTTGATTCGCGGTACTTTTACTTTAATACTTTGTTCCTTTGTTAGATTCACTTCCTCTATTTCATCCACAGAAGAAGCAAACTCAATGGCACAATCGTTCATTTGTGCAGCCATACTTTCACTGACAATATTAATCACAAATTGACCTGTACTTTCAATATTAACTAACGTATCTTTCTTCGCTCCATCCGTTCCCTTCCTCATTGGGGAAAAACAAATGAGCATGGGGTCCGCGCAAATAGCGGTGAAAAAACTGAAGGGTGCTGCATTTGCGATGCCATTTGCATCTATTGTTGATACAAAAGCAATAGGACGTGGCAAAATCGATCCGACTAAAAGTTTATAGGCTTCTTTCCATTCAAGTGTTTCTGGTGAGATTTCCAATTCCCGTCCACCACTCTTTCAAATAACCATATGTTTCACAAGGGAGAACACCTCTCCCTTGCTCTGATCATATTTCACCTAAAAATACATTATATTACTTTCTAGTGTTATAGATTGCCGCGTCGTTCTTGTTCACGCTCTATCGACTCAAATAGTGCCTTGAAGTTTCCTTCCCCGAAGCCTCTGGCTCCTTTACGTTGAATGATTTCAATAAATAATGTAGGGCGATCAACGATTGGCTTTGTAAAGATCTGCAGTAAATATCCCTCATCATCACGGTCTACTAAGATATTTAACTCCCTAAGCTTTTCTATTTCCTCATCAATTTTTCCAATCCGCTCACCTAATGATTCATAATAAGTAGCAGGTGTCTTGAGGAACTCCACACCATTCTTCTTTAAAGTGGTTACTGTTGAAACGATATCTTCAGTTAAAATCGCTAAGTGCTGCACTCCTGGTCCATTATAGAATTCTAGATACTCTTGAATTTGGGATTTCCGCTTCCCCTCTGCAGGTTCATTGATAGGAAACTTAATCCGACCACCATTGTGCATAACCTTTGACATTAGTGCAGAATATTCCGTGGTAATGTCCTTGTCAGAGAAATGCTTCATTTCTTTGAAGCCCATTACTTTTGAATAGTACTCCACCCACTCTTCCATACTTTCAACGTTACCAACCACGTGATCAATACCGATTAATCCTGCATCCTCAATTGGCAATGCAACTGAATATGGTTCAAATCCTGGTAAAAAAGCACCTTGGTAGTTTTTCCGTTCAATTAACGTATGGATGGTGTCACCATATGTACCAAGAACGGCTTTCTTAATTGTCCCTTGACCGTCTTTCATTTCAAATGGGGGAGCTATAGCAATTGCCCCTCTATTTACAGCTTCCTCGAATGCTTTTTCTACATTATCAACCAATAACGCTACGTCTTTCACACCATCACCGTGTTTCTTTACAAACTGTGCAACCCTGTTGTCCTCCTTATAGGTACCAGTAATAACAAGACGAATATTTCGTTGTTTTAAACAATAGGAAACGCTTTCACGATTTCCCGTTTCAAGTCCAGAATAAGCAACTGGTTGAAAACCAAAAGCCGTGCAAAAAAAGTGACAAGCCTGCTTAGCATTTCCAGTGTAGATTTCAATATAATCCACATCTCTTACAGGAAAAAAATCATCTACAAGTTGTTCTGCTGTTAATCTATTTTCTTTCATCGAGAAACCCCCATTAAATAAAGTAATAATATTCAGAATTAATTTTAATTGAAGTTGTCTTGTCCTCTCAAGAGTAGAAAGTAAAGCAATACCGCTTTTGGGCATTAAAGAAATATCTTTTGAATCAGTTATTTCCCTAAGAAAAAACAAAAGAAACTACCTGAATATACAGGTAGTTTGCAACATATACACATTGGAAATATTCCTCTAAGAGGGGGGCTATCCAAAAATTCATTTGAAAAAATTTTTTCTATGACAGAATGGCCCGATCGCTTGCCATTTGTGACCCACGAATTCTCTTAAACTCACTTAATAAGCTGTTGATTGTAAGATGCTTCTTATTTTCTTCGTTGACCTCAAGAATCACTTGACCTTTATCCATCATGATTAAACGGTTCCCCAGGTCAATAGCTTGCTGCATATTATGTGTGACCATAAGTGTAGTCAATTTGTATTTATCAACAATTTCCTTTGTCAGTGCGGTTATAAGCTCTGCCCTCGATGGGTCAAGAGCTGCAGTATGTTCATCTAATAACAGGATTGAAGGCTCTGTAAATGTAGCCATCAATAAGGATAGAGCCTGCCGTTCCCCACCCGACAATAAACCAACCTTTGCATTGAGACGATTTTCTAACCCTAGGTGCAAAGATTCCAGAACGTCACGAAAATATTCACGTCTTTTTTTGGTTACGCCCCACCTGAGCGTTCTCGTTTTATTTCTTGAATAAGCCATTGCCAAGTTTTCTTCAATGGTCATACTAGGAGCTGTTCCAGCCATAGGGTCCTGAAAGACACGGCCAATCATTTTTGAACGATTGAATTCAGACATATGTGTCACATTTTTACCACCAATATGAACTTCCCCGATATCCGGAAATAGTACACCCGAGATAATATTCATTAGTGTTGACTTACCTGCCCCATTACTACCAATCACTGTGACGAAATCCCCTGGTTCAAGAGTAAGGTTAATATGATCAATGGCAATTTTCTCATCTGGTGTTCCCTCATTAAAGATTTTATGAATCTGACTTAAGTGCAGCATGATTTTCCCCCTTTGCCACTGCGGAAGCCTGTACCATGTTTATTCTTTCGTTTCGTCTTATCGCTTTCCGCTTTCTCTCTCTAGAACCTTCTATAATTTTCGGTGTAGTTAATGCAATAATAACAATGAGTGCAGTAATTAGTTTCATATCGCCCGGATCTAAGAATTCAACTCGTAAAGCTAATGTAACCACTATTCGATATATAATGGATCCCCCAATAACGGCGAGTGTAGTTCTCGCAATCGTCTTTGTACCAAATAAAGCTTCACCGATTATTACCGATGCCAATCCAATGACAATCATTCCTATTCCCATACCAACATCCGCAAATCCACCTTGTTGTGCAATGAGTGCACCTGAGAACGCAACTAATGCATTTGATAAGCCTAATCCAAGAACAACAAGAAGGTTGGTATTGGCTGAAAGGCTTCGAATCATTCGTTTATTATCACCTGTTGCCCTTACAGCAAGCCCAATTTCTGTTTGTAAGAAAACATCGGTTAAGAACTTAATCAGCAAGGTAACAATAATCATAAAAATCAATATCCCCCATGTTTCTGGAAGACTGTCACCAAGACCTATCAGTGAAAGAATACTATTAAAAAAAGAATCAATTCCTGTCTTTTCAAATAAACTACTTATTTTTGTAAAAGCCGTATCCGTATTTAATAAAGGTATATTTGAACGACCCATGATTCTAAGGTTAATAGAGTAAAGAGCGATCATCATAAGGATACCTGAAAGCAGGTTATTAATTCTTCCAAATGTGTGTAGAAGGCCTGTCATACAGCCAGCTGCAAATCCGGCAAACAAAGCCATGATTGTCGCTAAAAATGGATTTGCCCCATTTGCGATCATGACAGCTGAAATCGCTGCTCCCGTTACAAAACTTCCATCCACTGTTAAATCAGGAAAATCTAAAATGCGAAAGGAAAGATAGACGCCCAGCGCCATAATCGCATAGATGATACCTGCCTCAAAAGATCCAAATATGGCTGTAAACATTGAAATCATCCCTTCTTTATGGCCATTTTTTTTACATAGGCTATGTTAAAGAACATTGTTGATTTTTTTACCCTGTTGATTGGAGCGGAAGGAGCGAAGACTCCTGTGGGAGTATGGTTCAGGAGAGACCCCTCAGGCGCTAGCGCCGAGGAGGCTCGCCGAAACACCCACGAACCGCTCGCTCCTGGAGCGGAAATCAACAGTCAAATTTAACAAAGCCTTTACATAAAAAAACACCATTACTTAACTATCCTATGTATAAATCAAGGAGAGAATTGCGAAATGTTCTCCTCCTTGAAATAGTTTTAATCTTATTTTCCGTCGTAAAACTCTCCAAGCTTCTTCCAATCATCTTTAACCTTTAATCCTTGTGCTTCAGCTGCAGACTTATTAATGACTAGTTTTAAGCTGCTTGGAAGTTGAACTGGGATTTCTGATGGCTTTTTCTTTCCAGATAAAATTTCAGCTGCCATTAAACCAGATTGATAGCCGAGATCAAAGTAACTAAAACCACTTGCAGCAACCGCTCCTTTTTTCATCGAATCCAGTTCACCTACGAACAATGGAATCTTTTTGCTATTTGCAATCGCTATAACAGAATCAAGGGCAGTAACAACTGTATTATCTGTTGGTATATAGATAGCATCCACTCGACCTACAAGAGATTCAGCGGCCTGTTTTACTTCAGCAGTCGTAGACACGGAAACTTCTACAAGTTTTGCTCCCTTCTCTTCTGCCAGCTTCTTCACTTCTTTAATCTGAACAACAGAATTTTGTTCTCCAGAGTTGTAGATGACTCCTACCTTTTTGGCTTTCACTTCTTCTGTAATAAAGTTAATTGTTTTTTTCGTTGCATCAGGATGATTGTCAGTTGTACCTGTAATATTTTTCCCTGGTTTATCGAATGCTTCAACTAATCCCGCTCCTACAGGGTCTGTAACAGAAGTGAAAATGATAGGAATTTCCTTCGTCGCATTCAATGCTGCTGTCGCACTTGGAGTAGCATTTGCAAATATTAAATCTACTTTGTCTCCAACAAAGTTATTGGCAATGGTTTGGGTGTTATTCATGTCTGCTTGTGCATTTTGTTCATCGAATGTAGCTTTTATCCCCTTGTCCTTTAATGCTTTTTTAAAGCCTTCTGTCGCAGCATCTAAAGATGGATGAGGCGCAAATTGTGTAATGCCAATTTTAAATTCTTTCTCTGCCCCACCCTTTCCTGTTTCTCCTGAAGATTCCTTACTGCCACAACCTGCTAACATCAGCATCCCTGCTAATGCAAAAGATAATGCTCGAGCTGTTTTCTTCATTTAGATCCCCCTTAATGTCGTTAAAATTAATTTTCTAAAAATTTTTTATATTAAAAATTATTCTAGTATTTTTTTTGGACAAAAGCAATAGAAATACAAAAAATATTTTTTCACTTTAAAGCGGCATACCAAGTTAGTGGAAGATTTTAATTTAAAGACTGTGTTAAAAAACAGTGTTGATTTTTACAACCTGTTGATTGGAGCAGAAGGCACGAAGACTCCTGTGGGAGTATGGTTCAGGGGAGACCCCGCAGGCGCAAGCGCCGAGGGGGCTCGCCGAAACACCCACGGAAAGCGAAGTGCCTGGAGCGGAAATAAACAGACAAGTTAAACAAATCCTAATTTAAAAACAAAAATGCCTTCTATCTAAATAGAAGGCTTTAGTGAATATATATAAGATTATGAGTGGAGAAACAAAAATATGTGTTTTACCAATCGCGAGTATTCTCAAGTAACTGATCTATCTCAACAGTGTTTACTTTATAACCATTTTTCTCAGATGTTAGACCCGAAGTAGCTTCTAGTAATTTGTCGATATCAATAATAACGATTCCCATATCTAACCTCCATGGAATTTTTGTTTTGAACCAATCGTTGGTTCCTTTACCAAACGATTCGTCCATTCTCTATTAAACATGGGGGTCGTTTTATAAAAAATCCAAACTCCATATTTATGAACAAGTCCTTTTTTTAAAGATTACTAGTAAGGTATGATAAATTTCACTATTTTTTCACAAAAAGGGGTTTACAATGGGATTTGGAATCAGACAAGTAGTTGGGGGACTTTTTGTTTGATATTCATATAACGGGAGGGGATTTTATGTACCAATCTATTGCGTGGTACGCTACATTATTTTTCGTATTCCTCTTAGCACTTGCATTTTCTTTTGTGTACGGGGAATCGAGAAAATTTAAAGAGTATGGACCAATTCAAGAAAAAGGCTACAAGATTCGTAAATTCTATTTTCTTGGGTTACTAGCTGTAATGGGTTTTGCTTCAGCGATATCACTAAGCAAACTTCCTTACCATGACCAGCATGCACATGCTGAAGCAAATGGTAAAGTTGTTGATGTGACAGGAATGCAGTTTAGCTGGATTTTAAGCAATGAGGACTTTGTAGTTGGAGAACCTATACAGTTTCGTGTGACTAGTAAAGATGTAACACATGGTTTTGGACTTTATGATAGAGACCTTAAGCTAATCGCACAAACACAGGCTATGCCAGATTATACCAATACTGTTTCGATTACATTTGAAAAGCCAGGAACATATAAAATTCTATGCTTAGAGTATTGCAGTACGGGTCATCATGTAATGATGAAGGATATCATTGTTAAACCGAAAGGAGGTAAATAAAATGGAGAATTCGTCTAGAAACTACATAAAAAAAGGCGTGTCGTTATCCTTACTTGTTACCTCTGTCGTACTGGTACTTATGATGTCTTTTGGCGTCATGATGTTATTAAATCAAGGAAATGTATTTAAAATCTCACCACAATTATTTTATAAAATTATGACCGTACACGGAACAGGAATGGTTGGTATTGCAGCTTTAGGTGGAAGCGCAATCATGTGGTATTTTTTATCAAAGTATATTCACTTAAATCATAAGGTGTTTTTTACAAACCTCATCTTATCTTTGATCGGTGTCGTAATGATTCTTACAGCCATTTTTGTCTTTAATTTTTCAGATGGTTGGACCTTTCTTTACCCACTTCCATCCTTTTCAGCGAAGATTAATGGAACAACTGGTGCATTACTATTTCTTTTTGGTCTTCTCATTTTAGGTGTTGGATATTTGGTCATGTATTTTTACTTAGCCGCTAGACTCATAAAAGAATTCGGAGGTTTAGGTAAATCACTTGGTTGGGATTATATTTTCAGAGAAAAAAAAGGATACGGGCCACCTGCTGCAGTGGTTGCGACAACAATGGTTATTATCGCCAATTCTACAGGCATTCTTGCAGGAGCTACTGCATTGGTAGAATCAATCTTAAATATTTTAAATCCTAATTTGACCTTTGATCCGATGTTAGCAAAGCATCTAACCTATGCATTCGGTCATATTTTTGCCAATTGCACAATCTATATGGCGGTTATTGCGGTCTATGAAATTTTATCAGAATATACAGGACGTCCGTGGAAATCAAATAAAGCCTTTTTGATTGCATGGAACTTCTCAACGTTATTCACGTTAATGATTTATACTCATCATTTATTAATGGACTTTGCAGTACCAAAGTGGATGTTGATCATCGGTCAAATTTTTTCATATGCAAATGGGTTACCGGTAATGGTTGTTACCGCATACGGCGCATTAATGATCATATTTCGTTCTGCGGTTAAATGGGATTTTGCATCAAGTATGATGTTTTTAGCTATGTTCGGTTGGGTAGCTGGTGCGGTTCCTGCCATTATTGACGCGACAATTGTTGTAAACCACGTTATGCATAATACTAAATGGGTTCCTGGACATTTCCATACGTACATGGGCATGGGTGTAGTTGCCATGATTTTCGGATTTATGTACTACTTTAATAAAACAGAAGGTACACAAAAGCAAACTGGGCTTGATAAATTTGCGATTTCAATTTACTTCTTATTCTTTACCGGAATTGCTGGCTCGTTTCTTTACGCAGGAAAAATAAGTGCCCCACGACGTTGGGCTGAACATTTGCCAGAATGGACCGGTTCAGACCAAGTGGGAGCCCTTTGTGGTATCTTTGTCATTGTAGCCTCAATTATTTTTACCATTAGATTTTTCAATGGATTAAAAACGGTTGGTAAGCAAACAGACATCAAAATTTCAAAAGCTGCCTCGTAAAAAAGTAGTAAAAAAGAGGCTGACTCATAAGGGGTCCGACACCACTGAAAAAACAATATCTAGACTAGATTTCACTTTGTTTTTTCTAGATATTGAATTGTGGGGTCTGACACCTTTGCTTTTGAGTCAGCCTCTTTTTATTGTCCTCAAGCAGATGGCTTCATTTCTCTTACATCAGAACGCGTATTAAAAAAGTATTTCATCATTGGTGGAGTAACTATAGTAGTTATTAGGACGACAATAACTAAGATTGCAAAAAGTTCTTGGTTAATTAACTTGGTTTCAAGCCCGATTGTCGCAATAATTAAGGCGACTTCTCCACGTGAGACCATTGCAGCTCCAATCCCAAGAGAGCTTCTCCAAGGGAATTTTGCCATTCTTGCTCCTACAGCCGCTCCAACCAATTTAGTTAAAATCGCTAGTACACTAAGCCCAATAATAAGACCTATGTGTTGAGTGATTCCATCAAAGCTTGCCTTTACGCCGATGGAAGTAAAGAAAACAGGTACGAAAATAGAATAGCCAATAGTCTCTACCTTTTCAAAAATTTCATGCTTGTAATCGGTCACGCTTATAGCTACTCCAGCAATATACGCTCCTATAATTGCCGCAACACCGGTTATTTCTGCTACATAGGCATACAAAAAGCAAATAATTAGTGCGGCTGAAATGAGGGATTCAGTTACCTTTAACGGAGCAAATTTCTTAAGGACCCAAGGAACAATCTTCCAAGCTACTAAAAAAGATCCTCCAAAGAATAGTACCTTTTTAATAATGACCATACTTAAGTTAACGTCTCCACCTGCCATGCTCATTAAAAACGCTAATGCGATAATGACAAGAACATCATCGATTACCGCGGCACCCAAAATGGTTATTCCTTCTTTCGACTGCATCTTATTTAACTCTTTAAGAGCTTGAACAGATATACTTACACTTGTAGCTGAGAGTAATAAGCCTAAAAACATGGCCTCAATGTTTGTCATATTCATTATGATTCCTGCTATATAACCTACAAATAAGGGTACAACTATCCCACTTACACCTACTAATGCCGAAGCTTTCCCAGATCGTTTGAACTCATTAACATCAGTCTCCAGTCCAGCTATAAACATTAATAAAATGACACCTATTTGACTTATTTCTTCTAACGTTTTTGTTTCTGAAACAAGTCCCAGCACAGCAGGACCTAAAACGATTCCAATCAACAGCTTACCTAAAACGGATGGCTGACCTAATTTTACACTAATGTCACCTGCTAATTTAGAGGCAAGTAGAATAATTGCTAATTCGAAAATTAATTCCATAATATCACCTTTCTTTTTTTAAAAATTAAAAAGAGTCTGTTTATTTTTAAACAGACTCTTTCCTTAAAACACAAAAAAGTCTGTCAAACCAAAGGACATAGATATCCCTTGGTGACAGACTCCTCCAAGTACAACAGTTATTTAATTAATTTCATTATATCAAACTTTTTCATATTAATCAACTTACTTAATCCCATTGCTTAATCTTATCAATTACCCTTTGCTTCAAGAAGGTAATAAAGGTTGATTCTCCTTTTTGAACTTTTTGTTTATGCCACTCATTAAAGCTTGCAATCGTTATTAATATTAGTCCGGTGATTAGTAAATAGAACCACCATGGCATGTTGCCCCAATACGGTCTTGTTTGGAGAAATACATTTAAAAGCAGTACTCCTGCTCCAACAAAGAAATATGATTTTATTTGTAGGAACATCCCAGCAATCATCGATAGTAAGGAAAGGGAACCAATAATGATGGCGTCATAAATTGTATTGCTAGCTAATCCATCCTGTATTAATAACATTGACACAATAATTAATACTGCCCATTGTAATATTTTCGACATCTCTGAATAGCGTCCTTTTAAAGTCTTTCGGATAAATATAACTAAAACAATAAAAGGAAGTACACGTACCTCTCGATCCCATAAAGGCGGAATATTTAATTCGTTTATTATTATATAATATGGTTGAAGTAAATATGTGCCCCCAAGAATTGACATCACATAGGAAACAGCTAAGGGGACTCTTCTCCTTTGCATCCATAGTGTTAGCGCAATTAGAAATCCAGGTAAAGCATCACTCCAAAAATATTGATTCTCCAAAAAGTACATACACCCAAAATATAAAAACGAAACGATTGTATAACCATCTAACTTTATTTCGTGAATCTTTTTACCATTTTCAAATAGCTTTTTATAGATCATATGACCACTTAAAGTCATGATTATTCCTAATACGCCTACTAGAAGCATTTTAAACCATTCATCCATTTCAGTAAGGAAAACAAATTCCACTGTTGCTACAAAAGCTAAAAATAGTGGTATGACGCCTAGAATATCCCACTGATTCTTGTGTAAATAAAACACGAGTAAGATTACATAGACACACGTTACTAGAAAAGGAACCAAGCCAAATGGGTAGGTCGAAAGCATACCTGTAACTCCAATAATGGAGAACGGGACGAAAAAATACATAGTACGCCTTTTATGTAGTTCATTGGTGAGAAGTATGAAAATGAAGATAATTCCGCTGGTAATAGGGAATTCATACAACCCATTATAGTGATTTAGAAAGGTGTTTAATCCCGTTGATACAACAACAAAGAAGGATAGGAAACACCCATAAAGAGATACTTTGATAACCCATTCCTTCGAAGCAGCTCTGGTACTTAGTGCGTATACCAAGGTAGCCACCATAAAACTGAAACTGGCATCAGATTGGTATGCAATCAAAGTAAAAGCAAGGGCTAATGGAAACAAAATATGCCCAGTCCAAGCAAACGCACTTGCTAAGTTCCGGTCCTTTATTCTGTAAAGAAAGGCAATGAACAACAGGAGGACTGAACTGATTGACGGAATTAAAGAATCGACAACTCTAGCAAATGGAATAGTTGCATTTATGGCTTGAATAATTGAAAAATAAGCTAGTAATGTTGTCAAACTAATTGTATATGGAATCCAGTTTGTACGAACTTTTTTATATAGATAGCCGTACATTCCAATTCCCGCTACTAATACTAGAGGCTGCACCCATAGTTCATTAATAGGATTCATTAATGAATGAAAAATGGCGATGGTATAAAGGACTGGTGCAACGTAAAGAGATCTTATGTTTATTTCTATTTCACCTATTCTATTCCACACAAATCTGGACCATAAGACAAGAAAGGCACCAGCAGCAAAATTAACTGCATAACCGTATTCTTCATAATAAACAGTAGAGTTAGAACATAACTCCTCCCCAAAAGCAACAACTGACAAACCAAGTGAGGATGGTAATATCCATACAGATAGTCCCTGTAATACTATTCTTTTTTCCTTTTTATACAGGAGATAGGTAGCTACCACTAACAGGAGGAGAATAACCCCTAATTCCCACCAGAAAAAGAAAGTGACTGCGGCCAATATGGACACCCCCATAATGGCTAACCCCACATCTCTAGAAGCAATTTGGATGATTGTTAAGTACTTAGATAATGGTGCAATCCCAAATACCGTCAATAAAATAAAGCCTGTAAGTGAAAGAGCTAACGAAAAGTTGATCATGTAAAATGATTGAGCGCAATATGAAATAGCCTCGTAAATACCCGTTGCAACAAAGACTGAACTTAAATAAGGAAATAGCCATCTTGGATTATTGTAGGAAAGATAAGCAAAATTGACTGCAATGATAAAATACGCGAGCATAAGTACAATAGAAGGCTCTCCAGCTCTAAGTAGCATTCCTTCTAAACTAATATAAATAAAGGCAAACCCTGATATCACTGCACTTGTATAATGAAAGACTGTTTCTAACTTAAATTTCCCATCAAGAGCCTTTGGAACAAAAATTATACCAAGACCAATTAAAGCGTAGAAAATCTCTCCAAAATAGTCAAGGAAGCTATGTTCAATCAACTGATATGCACCATAAACAATTAGTACACTGAAAATAAAATGATATTCCTTTTTTCCACTGACATACATCATTGATAAATAAATGATTGCTGTCAGGAATAGATTGAAGCTATAAACAACTTCATTATTAAAGAAAAAAAGCATAAAAAGTGTACAAAGAACGAGATTAACCTGTACATATGGAACAAATTCTTTTGTAAATAATCTTAAGGATTCTGTTTTCTTTATCCGATGGTATACAAGTATAAGGACAGCATTAAAAATCATCATACCAAAATAGAAAAAATCAATTTCTAACTTGCCACCTGCTAATAAAAATGCCACCCCAGCAGAAAATGATACATATATGAACCATACAAACAATCTTGAGCCTAGTTTCCTTGCGAAAAGTATGTAAATAATAATAGGCAAAAAACTTCCGAGCATTCCGAGAAGATATCGCCCTTCCCCATAAATGGATAAATAGGACCCTAAAAGGCCGAACCATCCCAAAGACAGAATAAATATTGGTAAGAACAAGCTACCTAAGACAATAAAGGCAAAGGCCGTTTTATTTATATGTAAGATTCGTTTCGCTAAGAAAGCAATCCCATAAAAAACTAGCGCAACAATAGCGATCGACCCACTCTTCATAAAGCTTGTCATTGACTCCCAATTACTCGTTGCGACAAACAAGCCTCCGATTAACAAGAAGATTACTCCTAAATTTAATGACCAGGTAATATTCCTTTCACGAATCTCTTCTGGTGTTAGTGATTTTTTCACTTTTGGTGGTTTTGCTGGTACCTTTTGTTGAATAGGTGTACTTATTTCCGATACTTGCTGACTAGCCTCTGATTCTAACAAATCCAAATGATATTGATGATGGGCTTTCGCCACAGTTCCCACGATATCATCTGATAAATAACCCTCATCTTTTAAAGTGAATAGCTCTTGTCTAAATATTTTTCTTTTTTCATCTCTTTTAATAGGCTCCAATTGATTCCCCCCCATTTAAACCTCCCTATAAACAACTTTAGCATATAGGAATCCCTAATTTTTCCTTTAGTGTAATTTTACACTACTCATCGAATATTTTCCAATATATTCTCAAAAAATAAAATGTACCGTCAAATATTAAAAAGGTTTTACCTTTAACCAATAAATCTGTATGATTAAAAATATGTGAATTAACTAATGGAGGAATTGCATGCTTACATTTAATGAAAAATTAGCTATTATCGAATCTTTCCCTGAATTAGAAAGAAAGAACGTTTCTTTAGGAAGAATCAATTTTCAGTACCTAAATAGTATTTCTGATAAGAAGAATATTGTTTATCATTTACATCCAAATGGGAATGGCTTTATATATGCAGGACATTTAGATCAATATGATACAGATGAAAAAGGTTTGGTCAATATTCGTGATTTTACAAGTGATCAACTGCGCGAGATTTTAAAGGATTCTATACAAATGTTATCACCCAATGAAAAAATTGAATTTGAGGAAGCAATCATAGGAGATTCGAAAGACGAAGAACGCTGGGTAGATAGTGAAAACAATCAACTAATAGTGATAAATGAAAATGATGCCTGGAATATTTACTTTGGGTTGAATCTTTATAATAGCTTCGATACCTATGAGGAAGCGGTAGAATTTTTGAAGGAAGAAGGATTTTCACGTAAGGGCTAAAACAATGAACAAAGGTCTGTGCTTGGACATTTTAAGCACAGACCTTTTTTATTCGTATTCCTTATCAATCATTTGATCTAAACGAAGAATACTTTGTTTCGCTCGTTCGTAATCAATTGTTCGATAATGATGGAGACCTCCTTCTTCTTCATCCTTTTCGTCTGCCCATTTTACAATCTGCTGAAGTGGGGTTCGCACAATATCGTTTGAAGGCAAAAAGGAGTCAGTATGGAATAGTATGGAAAGTGCAACGGCTTTCGCTTTAATCGGGTTTTCACCAAGCCGAATCAAAAGCTTATGTGCTCTTTCTGCCCCCTTAATGGCATGAATATCATTTTGTTTATACAAATCATAATCCCATTTTCCATTTTTATACCAAGTGTAATGTCCCATATCATGGAGTAGTCCTGCTTTTACAGCAATATCCACATCCTGTTGATGCTCCTTTGCTAAATGGAAAGCATGATAGGCAACAGCAATTGCATGGGCAAGCCCAGAACGATTCAAATATTTTTGGGCGATATGATGGTTAAATATATTTAATAAGGTGACGTCTCTCATACGTTCCCTCCTTACTTTTGTAATATAGTATATTTTATTTAGTATATGAGAATCAACAATTCCTTGTTAATTTTATGGCTTTGTTAAAATTGTCTGTTGATTTCCGCTCCAGGCTCTAATCAACAGGGTATAAATATCAACACTGTTCTTTAACACAGCCAATTTTATAAAAAAAGAGAGAAGAATAAGATCTTCTCTCTTAGGTTAATTATTTTCAGTTGTTTTTACCGTTTTGCTTCCTTTTGGCCCTAAATATTCGTAGTCATTAGGATTAATTGGTGTGTAGCCTTGTGGTTTATAGAAGCGTAAAAGGTCTTTATAAACAATTTCATCGGACATTTGAAGTTCTGTATTCACTTTTTCACCAATGGCCTTACAAGCATCATTTTTATCTAACAGGTCACCTGTTTCAAATGAATAACACTTTTCATTGATTTGAATGGCATCTGATGAAACAAAGTCACCATTTCTAAATGTAGCCCAATTGCGGTGTTCTGTCGATAATAAATCAGAACCAAACTCCATGTAATCCTTGGTATCTATACCTAGTAAATGAAGAAGAGTTGGACGAACGTCAACTTCACCACCGATTTGCTTTTGAACTCCACCTTTTACACCCGGAACATGAATAAACAATGGTACCCGCTGTAATTTCGCATTTATAGCTGGAGTAATTTCGTCGACTCCCAGTACTTTTGCCATCGCATCATTGTGGTTTTCAGAAATACCGTAGTGGTCTCCATACATAACGATTACGGTATTATCATATAGACCAGATGCTTTTAAATCATTAAAGAATTGCTCAAAGGATTGGTCCATATAATGCGCAGATTGGAAATATTGATTAACAACTGTATCTCCGTAATCTCCTGACGGGAAGTCAGTATCTTCCGGATCCATTTCAAATGGGAAATGGTTTGATAATGAGATAAACTTTGTGTAAAACGGCTGTTTCATATTTTCAAGAATTGGCATCGATTCCTTGAAGAAAGGCTTATCTTTCATCCCATAATTCTTGGTATTTTCATCTGACATACTATAGTACTCTGCATCGTAGAATTGATCATATCCTAACGCTTTATACATGACATTTCGATTCCAGAATGTTTTATAATTACCGTGGAATACAGCTGAATTATAACCATATCCTTTTAAAATAGCAGGAGCGGCCTGAAAAGTATTCTGAGCTTTATTAACAAACACTGCCCCTTGAGCCATTGGATATAAAGAGTTTTCCATCAGGAATTCCGCATCTGATGTTTTACCCTGACCTGTTTGATGGAAGAAGTTTTCAAAGTAAAAAGTATTGTTATCATGCGCTAACGAGTTCAAGAACGGTGTAACTTCCTGACCATCAGGCATTTTGTAATCAATCATAAAGCTTTGGAATGACTCCATTGAAATATATATAACGTTCATTCCTTTTGCCTTACCAAAATAAGCTGGATTTGGAGCTGCATAATTTGCTTTTCGGTAGTTCTCCACCTCAGTAATATCACTGCTGTCTGCTAATGCACGCTGAGATGATGACTTAATGTTTTGAATCACGTCATATATGGTAAAGTTATATGCACCTAAATATTTAACTAAATAGTTGCGGTCAAAAGATCTTGTAAGTAGCTGCGGACGATCCTTTTCAGCTAATCCAAGATTAAATAAGAATGTAGTGATTGAAAATAATAGAACAATCTTAAATGACTTTCTGTTTGAAACTGTAACTTTTTTGAAAACTGTTAATGCAAGAGCAATCAAGATAAACATATCTGTAAAATAAAACACATCAAATGGGGACATTAACGACAGTGCACTATCACCAAGCTGTCCAGCATTTGTTTTAGTTTGCATTAACACAGGTACTGTTATGAAGTCATTAAAAAAACGATAATATGCAATATTTGCATATAACAAGAAGGACAAAAGGAAGTTTGTGATAATCATGACAAGCTTTGTCCTTTTCTTAAATAACAGTGCAATCCCAAAGAAGAAAAGCGCCGAACTAAGTGGGTTTATTAGTAATAAAAATTTCTGTAGGCTATTATCAATTCCTAGGTTAAATTCAATTTGATAAGCTGCATAAGTTTTAATCCAAAATAATACTACAGCAATAGCAAAAAATGTAATATGGCTATTTTTTAATTTTAAAGGCAGTCTTATTTTATTCATTTCTCTACTCTCCTCTCACTTACCAATCATGCTCCGGTAAACGAACCTCAATTACTATATCATACTTTCTATAAAAATAAAAACATAAATTATGCCATTTTATGTATTTATTAACGCATTATTTACGCCATTATTTTTACGATTTCGACATTTTCAATCTTACATCCTCGGATTAAACCCTTTATTTGATTTTCCCTTTTATCTTTATGTTAGTCTCATGTTGGACATGACTCTTTTTCATTTATCATCTATATATGACGAATGAAACTGTTAAAGGTTTCACAATTTTTTCGTTTTCTTTAAAACAGATTCTTCATTTGCACGATTAAGAGGAATCATTTCTACATATAATAAACCTCAAACGGTTGTGTAAGCAATATGAATTTAGACTTATCTTTTTAGGGGGATTGAAACATGCCTAGAATTAGGCCTGAATTTACAAAAAGTCCTTATTTTGTGGATGAACCGGGAAATTGGCATTTAAAACCGGGGGCTCCAAAGGCACTGAAAGTGGAATTTGAGAATTATTTGTCCAGTTTAGAGGATGTGGATGAACCTGGAACAATAAATGGAGTTCAAATTGATTATCCTTTTTATCATTAATAATTCTTTAAAACGAGAGTCTATTACAGTCCACTTTATATAATAGAAGAAAGCGGTTAAAACACCTAAAAAATCTAATTTTTTATATTAAATGACTAAATATAGGAGTGAATTCAATGAATGTTAATCGCGTAAAACAAATATTATCATCCACTAAAGATATTGATGTTAAATATAATGGTGCCTCCGTCTGGATTGATCAATTAAATGAAGACGGGAGAACTGCTACGGTCCACCTAAGAGGACCACTCGAAGAAAGGTCGACTGTTGAAATTGGAGAGTTAATAGAAGAATAGAGCCTAATGCCACCTGGTTTCAACCGGGTGGCATTTTTCATATTTGAATCTTATTAAAGATTTATGAACTTTTTCGTATACATATTGTCATATGAAATGAACTAGTTCTATTATTAAAATATGATTCAAAAGGAAGTTTATGGGAGTGTATGTCGGAATATGACAATTAATAAGCGATGGTTTACCATTATCCTCATTTACCTAATTCCCCTTTTCTTAGATCAAACCAATCAATCTGAGGAACTTATTTGGCTTATCTATATTTTCCCTTCTGTATGGCTAGCATTCTTTTACGGCTTAAAAGGCGGATTACATGCTGCATTATTTGGAACCTTGATTCATGGTATAAACGAGTTTGTTGAAATCGTTTACAAACATAATGTTTATTCAATGAAGGAGGTTTGGAGTTTAACCATACTTACCCTTGTTAATATCACGGTAGCGATTACCATTGGAAGGTTAGTTGATAAATTAAAATCTGAGCAACACTCCTTACAAAAAGTAATAGCTAAGATGGAGTATATGGCCTATCACGATTATTTAACAGGATTACCCAATCGATGGCATTTTGAGATGAATTTAAAAACTGCCTTAGAGAAGGCATCTAGGACAAATTCATTAGTTGCTGTCCTTTTTCTCGACTTGGACAGGTTCAAGTTAATAAATGATAGTTTAGGGCACGCTGTAGGAGATCAATTATTAAAGGACGTTTCAAAGAGGATTCAACTCACAATAAAAGAAGAGGATTGTCTTGCGCGACAAGGTGGAGACGAATTCATTTTATTTTTAACGGGTTCCTCCACTAAAAAAGAGATTGAATCTATTGTATCCGCCATCCATCAGTCCATACAATTGCCTTTTAAAATTGGGAGGCAGGAATATTTTATTTCGTCAAGTATTGGAATAAGTATATATCCAACTAACGGGTCTGTATGGGAAGATTTAATTAAACAGGCAGACATTGCTATGTATACAGCTAAAGAAAATGGCGGTAATGGCTATCAATGGTATAACAGTGACATGCAACAAGAAATCCATGATATGGTTAAAATCGAAACGCAACTTAGGAAGGCATTAAAACAAAACGAATTCACTTTAAACTATCAGCCCTTGGTTGATATTAAAAATGGAAGGATCTTTGGATTTGAAGCACTCATTCGATGGAACAATGCTGATTTAGGTATGATTCCACCCTCAGAATTCATCTCTCTCGCTGAAGAAATAGGTATGATTAGTCAGCTTGGTGAATGGGTGTTAAAAGAAGCATGTATAAAAGCAAAAACCTTTTCTAAAATATGCCGGGAACCTATTCAAATTGCTGTAAATATCTCTTCCAAACAATTTCAAGAAGAAAACTTTGTAGAAATTGTTCAGCATGTACTATCAGAAACAAAACTTCCCCCTTTCCAGCTTGAACTTGAGATAACTGAAAGTGTTTCTATGGATAATATGGACACGGTAATTACTAAACTTAATTCATTAAAAGAAATGGGTATTAGTATTTCCATTGATGATTTTGGTACGGGATATTCTTCTATCAGTTATTTAAAATATCTTCCTGTTAATACATTAAAGATAGACCGTTCCTTTGTACAAAATATGTTAAATAACACAAAAGACAGGGCATTAGTGGAAAGTGTCATCTCTCTTGCAAAAAGCTTCGGTTTTAATGTAATCGCAGAGGGTGTTGAGACAGAAGAACAATTAGAGTTATTAAAATCCTTCGATTGTGGTTATGCACAAGGATATTTATTCTCTGCGCCACTACCGATGAAGGATTTATATAGACTATTTGAAGAAAACAAGAAAAAAGTTAGTGCCATTGAATATGTATCCTAGACTTGTATAATAACCAGCCGCTGGAAGAACGGCTGGTTTTATTACTAATCGACAGTACTGTATTTTGCTAGTAATTGAATTGTTGCATCGTCCATAGGCGGATTATGAAGTCCTGCTCTAACATCACGGTAATACCTTTGTAACGGATTACTGATTGACAAGCTTCTTGCACCGACTATTCTCATAGCTAAATCAACCACTGAAATAGCTGTATTAGTAACAGTTAATTTGGCAGCTCCTAATGCTGGACCTAACTTGCTCCTTTCCGCTTCATTTGAAAGATCCCATTGTTTAGCTACTCCATATAGAAAATATTCTGCTTGCATCAACTTTAATTCTATTTCACCTATTTTTTGTTGTATGTTTGGTAATTCTATAATTGCTCCAGTGATACTATTTGGGGTATAATTTTTTGCAAATTCAATCGCATAACGCTTGGCTGCTTTGGCGATGCCAAGGTAACAGGCAGGGATATGGAGCAGCCACCCGTTTGCCCTCTTCCCTTCCATGACCAATGTTTCCACAAGAAACTCTTTTGGTACAATTACATCTTCAAGAATTAAATCATGACTTCCTGTTCCCCTAAGGGAAATACTGTCCCACGTTTCATCAATACTTACTCCTTTTGTACCTCGGGGGATTAGAAAATTTCCTATGTCATCGGAATCATTTATGGTAGCAGAAACTATAAAATAATCAAGAACAGGCGACATGGTGGTAAAAGTTTTTCTTCCATTAATGACCCAGTTTTGATCTCTTTTTACTGCCCTAGTTTCTGGTTTACCACCTCGAGTCGGACTCCCTGTATTTGGTTCAGTTGCAGCGCTATTTATTAAAGCACCACTTTTTACACGTTCACAAAGATATTTAAACATGCTCTCGTTCCATGAGTTCTTTTCATGTAGATTAAATATAATCCCCATGTGCCATCCGATGGAAAGTGCTGTGGCACCGTCACCCTCTGCTATTATTTCCTGTAAGCGAATAAATTCATAAAGAGATATTTCCTTTCCTTCATATTTAGTTGGAATTGTTAGAGTTGTGTAGCCCACATCTTTTAATTCCTGAATGTTTTCAAATGGAAAACTTCCTTCTACATCCACCTGATGCGCCCTTGTTAGAAAATTTTTCGAAAGATTTCTCATGAGCTCCAATCGCTTTTCCATGGTCTCAACCGCTCGAAAGTCCACGTCATTCCCTCCCAAATCTATTTTAAAAAGTATATATTAATATTTACATTACCATAAAATTCTCGTTAGGCTGTTTGAAAGCTACAAAAAAATAAAAAAGCAATCTAGTGAATGCTTTTTTTAGGAAATATATATATGTTTGTCACATAATTCTTTTTCCTCTATCATTACTTCCTCCATTAGTTTTTTTATCTTTTTTAATGCACGATGTTGAGTGGTCTTCACTTTGCTCTCTGACCATTCGAGTGCTACAGCAGTTTCACTAATGGACATTGAATGAATATATCTTAAAATTAATACCAATCGATAATCAATAGAACATTTATCTAAACAAGAATAAAGGATATGGATTTGTTCATTTTGAAGGGAAATTTCTTCAGGTAATGGTGATAAATCTTTAAATTCATTTTTATCCCAATCAAACGTACTAATAATTCTTTTTTTCCAGCCTAAATTCTTGCGAAAGGAATCAATGGCAACATGCCGGGCAATAGAGAATAGCCAAGTTTTTTCACTGCTCTTGCCTTGGAAAGTCCCATATGATTTAAATATTCGTATATATACTTCCTGTATAAGGTCTTCAGCTTGCTCACGGCTATTAACTAAATAATATAGAAAAGAAAATAGGTCCTGATGATATTTTTCATAGAGCTCCTCAAATTGACCTGGCAAAAGATTCGCCCCCTTTCAATGGATAAGGCGAAATTTGGCCATTAAAAGTTACACTCCAGGGATAATTTTATTATTTATCAATGTTTTTTAAAAAAAGATCATTCTAGATTTGCAAATTTTTCTAAGTCACGGTTTTCTCCTATTACTACTAATACATCGCCATGATTTATGATTTTATCTGGTGATGGTGATATATTAATCTCATCTTCATGTCTGATAGCTATTACACTTAAATTAAACCTAGCCCTTAAGTCAAGCTCTCTTAATGTTTTTTCAATCATGTATTCAGGTATTTTCACTTCTTCCACACTATAGTTTTTAGAAATTTCAATGAAATTTAGCACTTTGGGTGAAAGTAACTGGTGGGCAACTCGCATCCCCATATCCCTCTCAGGAAATACAACCCAATCGGCCCCTACCTTATCTAAAACCTGTCCATGAAGCTTATTTAAGGCTTTAGCAATTACCCTTTTCACTCCCAGTTCCTTTAAAAGTAAAACAGTGAGAATGCTTGCTTGTATATCGTTTCCTATAGCCACAACGACGGTATCAAAATTTCGTATACCGATAGATTTTAATGCTTCTGCATCTGTTGAGTCCGCAATAACAGCATGCGTAACAAAAGAATGCGAATCTTCCACTCGTTCCTCATTTACATCCACACCTAACACTTCTTGTCCAGATTCAAATAACTTTTGAGCAATACTGATACCAAATCTACCTAGACCAATAACCGCGTATTGATTAGCCATTTTCAAGTCCCTCCTTGAACCCAACCTAAGAACATTAAGAAGATGGGTTATTTATACTACTTTTACCCTTGGAGGAATAAAATATTTAGCTCTTTTTTCACAGGATACACTAAAAATGATAAAATAAATTTTATTTATCAAATGCACATTATGTGTCATACCTCACTGTATTATTTTAAAAAGTGTTCTATAATACTGAAGAAAATTTTTCCATAACTGAAGAGTATGTAAGTAAGACAGTATGTTTTGGCAATAATAATACACATGGGAGTTAAGGGGGATAAATATGAATCAAGGAACAAAACAACTTTTTATTCAAACGGGAAGTCTTGTCGCAGGATTTATGGTTTGGGTGCTCATATCTTCGCTTATGCCTTATATAAAGGCAGATATACCGCTCTCATCCACAGAAATCGCTTGGGCAACAGCGGTACCGGTTATACTCGGGTCACTCCTTAGGGTTCCAATAGGTTATTGGACTAATCGCTATGGAGCACGCATACTATTCACAATTAGCTTTATCATTTTACTGATTCCTATTGCAATTATTAGTTACGCAAATTCATTATTCATGTTAATACTTGGTGGTTTTATGCTTGGGATCGGTGGAGCAGTTTTTTCCATTGGTGTTACTTCTCTTCCTAAATATTATGAAAAAGCTAAGCATGGTTTCATAAATGGAATTTATGGAGCAGGAAACATTGGCACAGCTATTACCTCCTTTTCAGCACCCGTTCTAGCCAACATGTATGGATGGAGAAATACCGTAAAGATTTTTTTAGTTATCATGTTAATCTTTACAATAGTCAATTTCTTATTTGGAGATAGGAAAGAAAAGAAAGTAAACAATTCTTTATCTGAACAAGTGAAAGAAGTTTATAAAAATCCTAAACTTTGGTTTTTAAGTTTATTTTATTTTATTACGTTTGGTTCTTTCGTGGCGTTCACTATCTACTTACCGTCCTTCTTAGTCAATCATTTTGAACTAGATAAAGTTGATGCTGGTTTACGTACAGCTGGTTTTATAGCACTTGCAACATTTTTCAGACCAGTAGGCGGATGGCTAGGAGATAAAATTAATCCTTTTCTAATCCTAATGGCGGTTTTTTTCAGTTTAACCTTTGCAGGCTTTCTACTCTCATTTACCCCATCCTTACCTATTTATTCCTTTGGGTGTTTGTTAGTTGCTTTTTTCGCCGGCATTGGTAATGGTGCGATTTTTAAGCTTGTACCATTTTATTTTTCAAAGCAGGCTGGCATAGTAAATGGAATTGTTGCAGCAATGGGAGGATTAGGTGGTTTCTTCCCTCCAATCATTCTGACTATTCTATTTGATTGGACTGGTCATTACGCAATTGGATTTATGTCCCTTTCCGAGTTTTCACTTGCAAGTTTAGTCATTGTTGTTTGGCTATACTATCAGGATAAACTAGATATTTCTGCTAAAATCGTAAACCATGCTGTTGACGGTATTTGCGTTACAGATTTAAATGGAATAATTCAGAGCGTAAATCCGGCTTTTACAAGAATTACAGGTTTTAGTGAGGACGAAGTGGTTGGGAAAACACCTAGTGTCCTTCAATCTGGCGAACATGACAATGAATTTTATAAGCAAATGTGGAATCGTTTAAAAACAGAAGGTTTTTGGGAAGGGTATATTTGGAATAAACGCAAAAATAATGAGATTTATAAAGAATGGTTAACTATTACTGCAATTAAAGATGATGTAGGGGATACAAAAAATTACGTTGGAATGTTCAATGAAGAAAAAGAATCTTAACGTAACTATATGTGGTAAACAGAGAGCTTCATAGATGAAGGTCTCTTTTGTTTTGGGCGATAAATTTTACAACTTTTTGTCAAACGTGCTGAGTTCACAGTTCCTTCACTATTTTTGTGACGAACGTCACAAAAATCATGTTACCATGTGTCTTATAGTAATAACACAAGGAACAACTTGATATTTGTGAATGAATTAGATTGCACATATAGGAGGAAAAAATCATGGCTCGAATTAATTATTGGAATCCAGAAGATGAAACGTTCTGGAATGCAGAAGGAAGAAAACACGCTAAAAGAAATTTATGGATCTCCGTCCCGTCTTTGATGCTTGCATTTATTGTATGGCAAATATGGTCAGTTGTAGCCGTCAGACTTAATGATATTGGCTTCCATTTTACAGACGAACAATTATTCACACTTGCTGCTATACCAGGTCTTGTTGGTGCGACACTCCGCTTTGTATATACATTTGCAGTTGGGTCTTTTGGTGGTAAAAATTGGACAGTGATTTCAACAGCAATCTTAGCCATCCCAGCAATCGGAATAGGTTTTGCAGTCCAAAATCCTGATACACCATTTTCAATCATGCTTCTCCTAGCAGCCCTTTGTGGTCTAGGTGGAGGAAGTTTTTCATCATCTTCGGCAAACATAAGTTTCTTCTTTCCAAAAAAGGAAAAAGGAACAGCACTTGGAATTAATGGCGGCTTAGGAAATATGGGTGTATCTGTCGTACAGTTTGTCACACCATTAATTATTACATCAGGAACTTTTGCATTGGTTGGCGATAAACAAGTTTTAGCAAATGGTCAAGAAGTATGGTTACAAAACGCAGCGTTTATCTGGGTCATTCCCATTGTCATTATGACACTTTTAGCAATCTTTAAAATGGATAACGTTCCAGGAGCAAAGCAATCTGTTGCTGATCAATTTGTGGTTGTAAAACGGAAACACACATGGATTATGACAGCACTTTATGTAGCTACCTTTGGTTCATTTATTGGTTACTCAGCTGCATTCCCACTTTTATTAAAGTCTCAATTTCCTGAACACATTTCACTTGCCTTCCTTGGGGCATTAGTGGCAGCTGCAGCACGACCTGTGGGAGGCTGGATGGCTGACAAAATTGGCGGCGCGAAAGTAACGGCTTATGTCTTAGTTATAATGGGAATTGGTGCAGCAGGTGTTATTTACTTCTTAAATGACAAGCAATTTGCTGGATTCTTAATTGCTTTCCTAGTTCTTTTCCTTGCAACTGGAATCGGCTCAGGCTCAACGTTTCAAATGATTCCAACCATCTTTATTCCAAAAGAGGCAGCACCTGTAATCGGTTTTTCTGCAGCATTTGCAGCATATGGTTCATTCTTTATTCCTAAGTTATTTGGATGGTCTGTTAAGGCGACTGGAACACCTGTTACTGCGTTCTATTTCTTTATTGGATTCTATGTTGTCGCATTTGGTTTGAACTGGTTCTTCTACCAAAGAAAAACAGTCACAGCCAAAACACTTGTAAAACAAGCCGGCTAATCCGGCTTGTTTTTTTACAATAAAAAAAACCGGGCAAAACCGTAACGGGTTCTTTTACCTATCACAAAACTTAAAAATGTATATGAAAATGACCATTAATTTGTATGTGAATTTGATGGTCATTTTTTATTGATATAACGCTGAAAATCACAAAAACAGGCGTGAAACTGTAGTCCAATTTGTATATCAAAATGTAAGATTACAGAGACTTCTGTTACCTTACATTTAAGACTGCAAAATGCTTTTTTTTATTAAAAAACCACGCTTTTTCTTTGGTCTTGGCTCTGTTATTATTCATTTTTGATTTTCGTGTAGGTATGAGAATTCATAGGCGGAGAATTTCCGGTTAATGTATAAAGAAGAAGAGTAAGAAGCAGATATAAGCGGAGATATTCCGGTTAACTGCTCTAAATAAGACAAAATCCAAAGATTTTGATCATATAACCGGAAAAACTCCCTTTATTTTTAAGGAAATATGGGTATTTCCCAAGATAAACGGAATTTTTCCGTTTATTTTTCAGAAGAAATCCACATCCAGTTGTAACCGAGCCTTGACCTTAAAATGCTCTAAACATTAGGTTTAACAGCACTTTGTAATGTTTTTACATAACAAAAAGCCCTGCATTTAGCAGGACAAAATGTATAACAAATAGGAGCACATTTTTAAATGCATTTTTATAAAATTTGACAAGTATCCGAACCCGTTAGCAAAACCGCCCGGTACTTTTTTTGTTAGAGAATATCCGACAATCTGTATTTTATGCCATGGAATCCCTCATAATATCCTAGATACATTTGCCCACCACATTTTTCGCATAAAAATATTGGTGGAGCCATTGTTCCCCATCATCCATTAGGTCAAGAAACTTCTTCTATTTACCGATCGTAAGCTTTTTCCCTTACCTCGGGCATTAGAACCTTCTTCTATTTACCATTCGTGAGCTTTTTCCTTTACCTCGGGCATTAGAACCTTCTTCTATTTACCATTCGTGAGCTTTTTCCCTTACCTTGGACATTAGAACTTTCTTCTATTTACCGGTCGGACTTCTTTCTATTGGGTTGAGGCATAATATACCACAGTATCAAGGAACGTGGAGGTGAAAATGTTTATACTTGCTTATCAATAAAAAAACTGCCAAATTCGGCAGTTTTTTGTTTTAATCTAATATTTTAACTTTTATTTCCTTCCTACCCCATTCAAGTGCTTTTTCTTCTGAAGGGATAAAAACGTCAATTCGGTTCCCTTTGATTGCTCCACCTGTATCTGATGCGATTGCTTCACCATATCCCTCAACCAGAACTTTACTTCCTAGTGGAATGACAGATGGGTCAACTGCAATTACCTTGGCACCAGGGTTAGCATTTAAATCGAGTCCTGTTGCAGTAGTTCCGCTGCACCCTTCACACGATGCAGTATATGCAGTAGCCTTAACGGTAATTTCCTTTGAAGTTTCCTCGGCTTTAGTTGTTACTGGAACTACAGGTTTACTAGCAACACTTGTTGAAGCGGTCTCCACTTTTGTCTCCTCGCTCTTTGGAGTAATTGATTCCTTAGTAGAAACCTCCGGGGCTTTTGAGACTACTGGAGCTTTTGCTGGTTCAACCATCTTCCCAGAAGAAAAGTTATTTATTTCATCATAGATCACTAATTGTAACCCTGGATGAATCAGATCAGTATTTAATTTATTCCATTCTTTAATCATTGCAACCGATACTTGATATTCCTTTGCAATATCCCAAAGTGTATCATCCTTCACCACTGTGTATTGCTTTTCAGTTGCAATCTTTAATACATCTCCAGGATGAATAAGGTCAGTGGAAAGGTGATTCCACTTTTGAATGTTTTCTACAGATGTATTATGTGCTCGAGAAAGATCCCACAAGGTATCTCCATCTTGTACAGTTAACTCTGCCGCTTGTACATTAGCACCTACAGTTCCTGAGAGTGCAACAACTGCAATGAAAGTTCTAATTTTATTTATCATTTTTTTACCTCCCATGTTCTTTCGCAGCTAACTTTAATCATCTTAACATGAAATTTTTTGATACAAAGAACAAGGGCATGTTAATTCGTTTACAAGAATGGCAGTTATATTACAATAACATTTCCGAACAGCTGTATCATAGAAGTTTAATGAAATCATTTCCTACAGTGGGAATCTTTGTACATAATAGATAAAAAATAATAGTGCAGGTTTAACCCTGCACTATTTTACAAAAATATTCTCTTTTAAATTCTCGATATTGCAACAGCACATGCTTTATATTCCGCTGTCCCGGATATTGGATCATACTCATTTAATGTTAAGACATTCGTAGGTGTTTCACTCCAGTGGAAACTCATAAAAACAAGGCCAGGAACCACTTGATCGGTTACCTTCGCCTTAACCTTAAGTTCACCTCTTCGAGATCGAACCTGAACGATCTCCCCATCCGAAATTCCTAGTTTAGTTGCATCTTCTGGATGTATATCGACTGTCTCTTCTGTTTGCTTGACTTTTACTCCAGTAGCATAGTAGCGTGTTTGAGTGTGGGTATTATATGACTCATAGCGCCGTCCAGTCGTTAGCGTAAAAGGATAATCATTATCTGGCAGCTCTAAAGGCTTTGTATAGTCAACAGGCACGAATGGCGCTTTTTTCACCACAGTGTCTTGTTGATGGAACCTCTCATGCATAACAAATGTGCCTGGATGGACTTCATCAGGGCAAGGATAATGAAGACTATACTCATTTTCCAGTCTCTCATAAGAAATTCCACCGTACATTTCCCAAGCTAACCTTCTTACTTCATTCCAAATTTCCTCACTATTTTCATAATGCATTGAATAGCCCATCAGGGTAGACAGTTCACAAAGGATTTCCCAGTCTTCTTTCGTATTAGGGTCTGCCTCAACAGCTTTTCGAACGCGTTGAATTCTTCTATCTGTATTTGTATAAGTTCCATCTACTTCTCCCCAGGATCGGGCTGGTAAAACAACGTCAGCTAATTTAGCTGTTTCTGTTAAGAAAATATCTTGCACAATTAATAAATCAAGTTTTTTAAATATTTCTTTTGTATGGTTCATATGAACGTCGGCTAGGATTGGATTTTCTCCAATGACATAGAGTGCTTTTAATTCACCCATCTCTAAACGGTCAAATGTTCGTGTTTGTGTGTCACCGGCTTGTGGATTAAGGACCACATTCCATTCCTTTTCAAAACGTGCTCTGAACTCATCCTTTGCCAGGCTCAACGCTCCAGTCAATTGGTTCGGTAAACATCCCATGTCACCTGCACCTTGGACATTATTTTGCCCCCTAAGCGGCATAATACCTGCACCCTGTTTACCAATATTACCTGTTAGTAAGGCTAAGTTCGCAATATCAAATACATTATTTACCCCACAATGGTGTTCAGTAATGCCCAATGTATATGCAATCATGGAACCATTCGAAGTAGCATATTCTCTAGCAGTTGCTATAATATCCTCAGCTTTTACGCCGGTAATTGCAGCAGCATATTCAGGAGTGTACAGATCAACCTGTTTCCTTAATTTTTCAAAGTCAACAGTAAACTGCTCAATAAACGTTGGATCAAATAGGCTTTCTTCTAAAATAACTCGTATGAAGGCATTAATAAGAGCAATGTCAGAACCTACATTGATTTGTAAATGGCGATGTGCCACTTTTACCATATCTATTTTCCTTGGATCTATTACAATTATCTTTAATCCGGACTTTGCTGCTTTCTTGATTCGATTGGCAATAATAGGATGTGCTTCTGTTGTGTTTGAACCCATTAAAAGTAAAACTTCTGCCCTTTCAAAGTCTTCTAGTGTATTCGTAGGGAAACCGCTTCCAAAAACAGTTGCCAGACCGGCAACGCTAGGAGCATGTCACGTTCGGTTACAACCATCAATATTGTTACTATTAATAACTGTCCTCATAAACTTTTGTGTAATGAAATTGGATTCATTTGTACTTCTCGCACAGGCAAACATGCTAATAGCATTTGAGCCCCAAGTATTTTTAATTTTATTTAGATTCTTCGAAATATATTGATAGGCTTCTTCCCATGTTGTTTCCACCAGCTTACCTGCTTTACGGATGAGTGGCGACGTTAACCTATTCTTGGCATGCACATATTCATAGGCAAACGCACCTTTTACACATGTTTGCCCCTTATTTACAGGTGCTTCCTTATCACCTCTTATTTTCATTATTTTATTGTCCTGAACTTCCAGAACTAAGCCACAACCTGTACCACAATAGCCGCATATTGTTTTAACAAAGTTTGGTTCCCCCACGTTCTTTCCTCCCTTACAATCATTATTACCTATATAACTATCTTAATCTATTTATTACATTTGTAGCTTTCTTTTTTACGAAAATTATGGCATTTTTTCGACGGAATCAAGGGAAATAAAAAAACGAGAGGGGTACTCTCGTTTTAAGCAGTTTTTGCTGGTAATAAAATATTAAAGGTTGTTCCTTTATTAGGTTCACTTTCAACAAATACCTTACCATTATGGCTTTCAATAATCTTGAAACTCACCATTAAGCCTAAGCCGTTGCCATTCTTTTTCGTAGTGAAAAATGGCTCCCCTAGCTTCTTTAATTTCTCTTTAGGAATTCCAACCCCTGAATCTTGAATGGATATTTGCACATTATTTTCATGAATGACGGTCTTAACATACAGGTCTCCACCATTCGGCATGGCTTCAATTCCATTTTTAATAAAGTTTAAGAATACTTGTTTTAAGCGGTTTTCATCACATTCAATTTGAATAATCTCTTGATTACAGTCAAAGGACAAGTGAACATTTTTCTTTCTAGCTTCGAATTCAAGTAGAGAAACCACATTTTTTATGACAGGAACAACATTCTTTTCTTCTAATTCTACTGCCTTTGGTTTTGCTAATACCATGAAATCTTCAACAATGGTATTGACCCTTTCAATTTCATCAAGAATAATATTCAGAAATTCCATCCGTTCAGGATCTTTCTCATCCAACTGTAAGAATTCAGCATATCCTTTCATGGATGTAAGAGGGTTTCGAATTTCATGTGCAACTCCAGCAGCCAGTTGACCAACTGCAGCAAGCTTATCCTGTCGATGTAAAACCTCTTCCGTTTTCTTTCGCTCAGTAATATCGTTTCGAATTGCAAGATACTGATAGGGCTTGCCATGCTCATTTAAAAACGGAACAATAGTTGTGTCTACCCAATAATAGGTCCCATCTTTCGCCTTATTCCTGATTTCACCCTTCCATACTCTTCCTTCACCAATAGTTCTCCACAGATTTTTGAAGAAGTCTTTAGAATGGTATCCAGAATTTAGGATATTATGGTCTCTCCCCAAAATTTCTTCACGGCTGTATTTAGATATTTCGCAGAACTTGTCATTGACACTTGTAATGATTCCTTTTGCATCAGTAAAGGCTACAATAGAGGATTGATCCAAAGCAAATTTTATATCATTAATTTCTTTAATCGTTTCTTTTAGATGCTCTTCTGCTTTTTTTCTATTAGTGATATCCGATCTAATTGCTATATATTGAACTGGTTTCCCTTTTGAATTCAGGAACGGAACAATAGTTGTATCAACCCAATAAAAAGAACCATCCTTTGCTTTATTACGAATTTCCCCCCGCCAAATTTGGCCTGATTGGATGGTTTTCCATAAATTTTTGAAGAATTCCTTTGAATGATATCCTGAATTTAATATCCGGTGATTTTTTCCAAGAATCTCTTCCTTTTTGTATTTAGAAATTTCTTCGAATTTATCATTAATATAAATAATAGTTCCGTGGGGATCAGTTATAGCAACAATGGCTGCAGCGTCAAGTGCAGCCTTAATATCCTTTAAATTAGTATCTGTTGTAGCTAATTGTTTACTTATTAGTGCACTTGAAATGATGAGTCCTCCAATGATTAGAACCGCAACAAATAATACTAAATAAATAAAAAAAGGACTGTCCGTACTTGATCCTCTAACTACTTCACTAGTGGTAATTGTGGCCCTTTTTAGAAGAAAATGCCCTTGAGCAATAGAAGCAGTCATAATGATTGCACTTAATGGTTTTAACCAAACCTGATTACTTTTATTAAAGCTTTTTGTGGAGTAAAGGATCCAAAAGGAAAATAAAAATAATCCAAATATTAACAAAACCGTAAATAAGTAAAGTGGAAAATTATATTTTATGCTTACATTCATAGCATATAAACTAATGACTTGGACTGAAAGCACCGCAAACGTCAAAAATGTGCTACCAACAATTAGATGGTAGTATCCAATTGATTTTCCAAAAAACGAAAGGAACGCCATTCCTGTAAATGCAATTCCGATAAAAATAGAAAGAATAGTAAGTGGAATATGGTAACTAGCGAATCTATTTGTATCAGCAGCAATATGTCCAATAAAATTCATGATCCATATGCCAATTCCCATGGAAAATGTTCCGCCAAGAAAAAGAAGTCTTTTATTTTGGTCAGTCGACCTAATTAAGGTAAACATATCTAAAGCTGTATATGATGCCATTATGGTTAATCCGATGGCAATAATAATAAAATAAGGATGAAAAGTTCCAATCATCGCATTCATTAACCAGCATCCCCCCAAATTCTACATTTAATTTCTACTATGATTGTAATGTAAACAATCAAGATATGAAAGTATTAATTAATAATCAAGACCCTTTTCATCTATTTTTAACCCTTAATTTCTTGTACAAGACAATAACTTCGTAAAAAAGAACTTGTGACAAAAGACTTATTTTAATAAAATTTTCTGTTTTTTTAAAAAAAAGTCTACACAATTTCTTATTTTTTGTTTATACTGTACTATAACAAGGCGGTTATTAATAAACTGTACTAATAAAGGAGGAGTTTTACATGTTAATGAGTCCGGTTGAGTTTTTCCGTAATTTACCTAAGAAGGAATGTTCAGAGTGTGGTCAGCATATGGAGGAACAAGCTGAAAGTTATTTTATGGAATGTGACCACTGTTTAGCGAAAAAAGAAGAGTAGTTGTAAAACTCTCCAATAATTGGAGAGTTTTTTATTTGTTTCCGTTTCGAAAATAATTAGGCAAGGATAATCTGTTATAACATAGCACATGCTTTATGTAAGGAGATGATGTCATTGACCAAAATTGAAGATTCTTTAACAGCTTCAAATATTAATAACGGGTCTACACTTTCAAAGAAAAAATATGTAGCTGGAGAATCGGTGGATGAGCACACATTCTTAGAGGAAGCCAACATTAATCTAACTGGTGATGAAATTCGGCAGCAAAATGAAAATCTTTAAAGGACGGTTATTATAAATGAGTTATATCGATATCAATAACGCAAAACCAGGCGATGAAGTCTATGTCATATATCGAAATCCACATGTTCCCTCGGTAGCAAATGTAAAGGCTGCTGAAATTGTTCAGCATCCAAAAGACCCTAATGCATTGGCTTTATTTTTAAATGAGACGTTCCATGTCATTGAGGATGATGACGCATTATTTTCAACCTCTGAAGCAGCACAACAAGCTTATGATGATCATTTCTTTAGTTCCTACGATGAATAAAAGACTGTCCCATTGCTGTGACAGTCTTTTTTCCATCAAGTTTTATTAGATTTTGGGAAGCTCTCTCATTTCCTGTATCATTTCATTGCCACACATCGGACATAATAAATCATCTGCAACAAATTCTTTTCTCATCCAGCCAATACATGAGTCATCCATACAAGAATAGATTTCGGTATCCACCAGTATTATTTCAATCTCTTCTTCTTTAGCTCGTTTACCGTAAAAAATTGGAACCGCCTCCTTTAATAGTTAGTATGGACAAAAATGTGACTTTTCATTTCATAAATATCCCTTTTCAAAGGAAGGTCTAAACCATGGATGGTACTAAACATAGTCGTTACACAAAAGTTGGCACTAATATTGAAGAGGTAAAAAGATTAAATAGCCAATCAGGCTTAAGTTATAATGAAGTGAAAAAATTGCTCGCTTTAAACTATCTTCAGAATAAATAATGAAAGTGGAACCAATTTAGGTTCCACTTTCTTAACTAATCAGAAAGTATAAAAATCGACTTCGAGAATTGTCCAGCTCCAGCGCCTAGCCCCTCGGGTCAATAACCTTCTGCAATAAAAGTCAAAGAGCGACTTTTCTTGCAGAAGGTTATTGACCCGAGGGGCTGACCAAGGCGCTTTCGCTTTTCTTATTCCATTTTATTTTTAGAACGGTTTGTTGACATCGCGATTAGACGTCTTCCGATAATGGAACGATATACAATAAATTTTCGGCTTAAATACTCTAGCGGGAGACTCCATACATGAACTAATCTGGTAAAAGGCCAAATACCAAAAAGTAACAGGGCTGATACCACATGAATTTGAAAACCTAGCGGAATACCTACCATTAAGCTTGGTGTCGGACGTAAAGAAAGAATACCACGGAACCATGGACTAATTGTTTCCCTGTATTCAAATGCTACCCCTCTACCTGTATACCAGACTGTGTTAACAAAGCCTGAAAAAATAATAAGTGTTAATAAAACGAGAACAATAATATCCCGAAAGGTGCTATGAATATAGATCCGCTTTACGGTAAATCTGCGAATCATAAGTAATACAACTCCTATAATAGTAGAAATTCCAGCAAGTCCACCAATCCATACTGCCCCAAAATGGTACATATGATCTGTAACTCCAATAACATCGTAAAATACCTTTGGAACGAGTAAGCCAGCCACATGTCCAAAGAAAACGAAGACAATCCCATAGTGAAATAGAATACTTCCCCATTTCAACTGTTTTTTTTCAAGAAACTCACTTGACTTTGCTGACCATCCAAACTGATCAACGTTATATCGATATATATGCCCCACCACGAACATCGTCAACATGATATAAGGGAAAGACACCCAAAAGAAATTTTGAAAAAATGTCATTATACAGTCCCCTTTACGAAGCCTTTTGTTTTCTTTGCATGTCTTCAATTGTTTGTACGCATGCTTGCAAAATCATTTGGTATGGACTTTCGATTAATGATAATTCTTTTAATAAATTGTCAATGGACCTGCGATGAATCAATAGCATTTTTTGTGCAGGTTTTGTGGGTACTAAAGAGCAAAATTCAAGTATTAAAGGTAAATAATCTGGGAGCTCCTCACTTTTTATCGGGAGACCCGCTTCATAAAACTCACTCTTTAATTTCAAAAGGGCTTTACCTCGATCTGGATTCTCACCAAAAAGTGGATAGGTTAAATAAAGGGTTGTTTTATCACTGAAATCAAATGTTTTCGCATATCCAGTACATAGCTCTAAATAGGTAGTTGATTCCAAATATGATTGAAATTGCTTAAATAAGATCTTCACTAGCTGATTTTCAATTAAGGCAATTTCATCTTTCAAATCTTTCAACTCATTTGTTTCAAACCAATCTTTTTCAGGATGCTGAAGTAAAATAGATGCTAGACCAAAAATACGTTGATACTCATCCATTTAACTCCCCCCAATAATCGTCCCCTACTTTATAATCTCCCGGTACCCCTGGTGTAACCGAGCAGCCAGAGCACGCCTCCATAAAATCGAACCCTCCAGTTCCTTGTCCTAAATATTGGTTTGCAGCATCCTCCCGATGTGAAGATGGAATAACATAGCGATCATCGTACTTCGCAATTGCTGCAAGTTGATACATTTCATGCATTGTTTCTTCTGTCATTCCAACAGCATCAAGTATACTTTTCTCTGGTTTCTTCCCTAAATTAAGTGACCTCATATAACTTCTCATCGCGACCATCTTCTTAAGCACCTTCCGAATAACTTCGGTATCCCCAGCACTTAACATATTGGCTAAATATTCGATGGGAATTCTAAGCTGGTCAATTTGAGGGTAAATAACATGAGGATTGACCCCATCTAAGCCTCCATCAAATGCGCTCATCACTGGACTGAGCGGTGGAATATACCACACCATAGGCAATGTCCTATATTCTGGATGAAGGGGCAAAGCGATCCGTTGTTCAACTGCTAATTTATAGACAGGTGACCTTTGTGCAGCTTCAATCCAATCCTCCTGATAACCCGCTTTTCGCGCTTCCTTAATTACCTCTGGATCATGTGGATCTAGAAAGATTCCTAAATGGGCTTCATATAAATCTTTTTCATTGGTAACAGACGCTGCTTCTTCAACCTTATCTAAATCATAAAAAACAATCCCTAGATACCGAAGTCTTCCAACACATGTTTCTGAACACACCGTAGGAAGTCCAGCCTCAATTCTCGGAAAACAAAAGGTACATTTTTCTGCTTTATGGGTTTTCCAATTAAAATAGACCTTTTTATATGGACAACCTGTTGTACAATACCGCCAGCTTCGGCATGCATCTTGATCTACCAACACAATTCCGTCCTCTTCCCTTTTGTAAATGGCACCAGATGGACAGGAAGCTACACAAGTTGGATTGACACAATGCTCACAGATTCTTGGCAGATACATCATGAAGGTTTGCTCATACTCAAATTTTACTCTTTCTTCAATCCCTTTTATGTTAGGGTCATTTTTCCCAGTCTGATATACACCGGCCAAATCATCCTCCCAATTTGGCCCCCACTTAATATCCATATACTCCCCTGTCACCTGAGACTTTGGTCGAGCCACCGGCTGGTGTTCTTTTTCGGGGCTATTAATTAGGTTCTCATAATCATAGGTCCATGGTTCATAGTAATCATCTAATTGGGCTAAGTCAGGATTGTGAAAAATATTTAAGAGCTTCGAAACTCGACCACCTGACTTTAGTTCAAGCTTCCCATTCTTTAACACCCAGCCCCCTTTATATTTTTCTTGGTTTTCCCATTCCTTTGGATAACCAATCCCTGGTTTTGTTTCAACATTATTCCACCACATATATTCTGCTCCGGGACGGTTTGTCCACGTATTGTTACAGGTGATGCTGCACGTATGACACCCGATGCATTTATCTAGGTTCATCACCATTCCAAATTGGGCTTTAATTCTCAAGCCAGTCCACCTCATCCCTATCTAGTTTACTAATAATAACTCTCTCATCACGCTGGCTTCCGCATGGTCCATAATAGTTAAACCCATAACTTAGCTGGGCGTATCCGCCAATTACGTGCGTTGGCTTCATTTGTAAACGCGTGGGGCTGTTAAATGTTCCACCACGTTCGTTCGTAATGGTTGAACTAGGGACGTTAATATGCCGCTCTTGCACGTGATACATGAAAGCAACTCCCCTTGGTAAACGATGAGAAACAACTGCCCTTGCAACGACAACTCCATTTCGGTTATACATTTGCAGCCAATCATTATCTGCAATACCAACTTCATCCGCATCTTGAAGATTCATCCATACGGTCGGTCCGCCTCTAAATAGCGTTAACATTGGGAGAGTATCGAAATAGGTACTATGGAATGACCATTTAAAATGTGGCGTCAAATAACGTAAATTTATTTCCTTGCCCATATTAATTGGCTTTCGATCCTTTGATCGGAATGCCACCTTTTTTAATGGTGCCTTAAATACAGGAAACTCTTCTCCAAATTCAAACATGGTTTCGTGGTCTAAATAAAAGTGTTGGCGACCGGTTAATGTACGCCATGGAATTAAACGTTCCACATTTGTTGTAAATGGTGAATACCGTCTCCCTCCCGTTTCCGTACCACTAAAAACAGGTGTAGAAATGACCTGCCGTGGCTGTGCTGTTATTTCACTAAATGACATATGCTCTTCTGCTCTTTCTTCTGCTAAATCTTTTAATTTTTGGCCTGACTTTTTCTCCAGCGCATCCCATGCCTTCATAGCTAGAGAACCGTTTGTAGAACTTGAAAGAGATAGAATTGCCTCAGCAGCATCCCGAGCAGTGTATAGACTTGGACAATCCTTGTAGGAGGTTTTATTGGCTGTTCCAAGTATCGTTTTTAATTTTTCATATTCTTCTTTTGCATTCCAGCCAATACCCTTAGCTCCAATCTGTTCCTTAATAACAGGTCCAAGGGATATAAATTTTTCATAGACCTTTGTATAGTCACGTTCAACAATATGCAAACGCGGAAAGTTCTGTCCAGGTACTGGCTCAAATGAACCGTTTTGCCAATCTGGAATTTTCCCAAATGTACATGCCTCGGAAATTTCATCCCTAGAATCATGAAGCATGGGTGTTGCCACAACGTCTTGTACGGGCCCGCTAAAATATTGTTCGGCCATGGAAGAAAACTTCTTGGCTAATCCCCTAAATGTGTCCCAATCCGATTTCGATTCCCATGGTGGCGCAATTGCCGGGTTAAACGGATGAATGAACGGGTGCATATCCGTACTGCTTATATCATATTTTTCGTACCAGGTAGCTGCCGGAAGAATGATATCCGAGTATAGACCTGTTCCTGCCATGCGAAAATCGATATTTACCATTAAATCGAGTTTTCCCTCTGTTGACTGTTCGTCCCAATTTATATCTTCCGTTTTTAATTCTGTATTTTGCTCACTTAAATTTCCATGATGGGTTCCAAGCATATATTTCAGAAAATATTCGTGTCCTTTGGAAGAGCTGCCAATCAAGTTTCCTCTCCACACAAACATAACTTTTGGAAATGATTTAGGGTCCTCAGGATTTTGAATCGCAAATTTTGTTTTTCCATCTTTCACATCATCTACAATGGATTGAATTATTTGCTCTTTGTCGGTCCCTTTCGATTCCTCTACAAATTTGAGTGGATTCTTATCAAACTGTGGATAGGCTGGTGTCCACCCTAATCTTGTTCCTAAATAATAGTAATCACCTGTATGCTTATATCTTGGTTCACTAATCAAAGGTGATATTTGGTCTTCAATGGATTGATCATCGTATTTCCACTGTTCTGTTACAAAATAAAAGAACGGCGTAGCAGCATGAAGCCTAGGAGGTCCACCCCAGTCTCTTGCCATTGCAAGTGTCTGCCAGCCTTCTAAAGGACGTACTTTTTCCTGTCCTACATAATGAGCCCAGCCGCCTCCGTTCACTCCTTGTGAACCTGTTAATAGAACTAAATTTAGGACGGTACGGTATGTCGCATCAGCGTGATACCATTGGTTTATACCAGAACCCATAATAACCATGGAACGGCCTTTTGATTCATCGGCATTCTGTGCAAACTCTCTCGCAATCTGTGCTGCTAGCTTTCGGTCCACTCCAGTTAGGGCCTCTTGCCATGCTGGGGTGTATGGTTTTGGATCATCATAATCCTTTGGAAAATCACCTTGGAGACCCTTTCTTGCTACCCCAAATTTAGAAAGCATTAAATCAAACACAGTAGTTATATAGGTTTTTTCTCCATTTATTTGAATTTCCTTTACTGGTACCTCACGTTTGAAAGTCTCTCTCTTTTCCACTTCAAAGTGAGGAAATTCAACGTTAACAACTGTATCTTCATTCCCTAACATAGTTAATAATGGGTTTAAATCAGAAATGTTTTGTTCAGTGTCTTGTAGGTGGAGGTTCCATTGACCTTTTTCCTCCCATCGATGTCCAATCGTTCCATTAGGAAATGCAGGCTGATTGGTTTCTTTGTTCCAAACAGCAGTTTTCCACTCCCCGTTTGAAAGCTTAGTGTCTAGCTCACTAGCCCTTAAAAACGTACTGGAAACAAAGTTTTCTCCATGTGGTTTTAACTTCACCAAGAATGGGAGATCCGTGAATTTTTTCGCATAGTCATAAAAATACTCAGTTTCTTGATCTACATAAAACTCTTTTAAAATTACATGCGTCATTGCCATTCCGAGAGCTCCGTCCATACCAGCCTGAACATTTAGCCAATTATCAGCGAATTTTACAAACTCAGCATAATCAGGGCTAACAGCAACAACCTTTGTCCCACGGTACCGTGCTTCAACCATAAAATGAGCATCTGGTGTCCTTGTTTGTGGAATATTAGAACCCCATACTAATAGATAAGATGAATTAAACCAATCTGAGCTCTCAGGTACATCTGTTTGTTCTCCCCATACTTGCGGAGAGGCTGGCGGGAGGTCTGCGTACCAATCATAAAAACTTAATAAGGAACCACCTAGTAGTGATAAAAATCGGCCGCCTCCTGCGTAGCTAACCATCGACATCGCTGGGATGGGTGAAAATCCAAAAATACGGTCTGGACCAAATTCTTGAATTGAATGAATAAGAGAAGCACAGATTAGTTCATTCACCTCATCCCATGATGCACGGACAAGTCCCCCTTTTCCCCTTGACTGTTTATATCGTTTTGATTTCTCTGGGTTTGTAGTAATCTCCCTCCATGCAGCAACAGGATCGTTAGATTTTTGCAACTCTTCACGCCACATATCCAATAAATGACCACGAATATATGGGTAACGAACCCGGAGAGGGCTATAAATATACCAAGAAAAGCTTGCCCCTCTTGGGCAACCACGTGGTTCATATTCGGGCATATTCGGTCCTGTAGATGGATAATCTGTCTGCTGTGTTTCCCATGCGATAATTCCATCTTTCACATGAACTTTCCAGCTGCATGATCCTGTACAGTTAACCCCATGCGTCGTTCGAACCGTTTTATCGTGCTGCCATCTTCTGCGATAGATCTTTTCTGAATCTCTATCCATTGGAGACATCACTGCATGAGTAGCTACATCCCTTGATTTTCCAAAAAATTTTATTTTTTTCATAAGTGGTGCTCGTTTTCGGCCCATAGACTCACCTTCCTACGACATTTTTACCTATTACCGTTTCCCAAAAATGTAAATGTATACAAAAAATAAGACTCCTAGAAAGGTAATCTTGACCTTTCTAGTTTTAAAAATATAAGTTTTGGACAAGAATGGGATATAGTATTTACGAAGGAGAACACATATGTCTGGACCGTCTTTAAGAAAAAAACATTCTCATCATTCGATTCATGATGGCATATATACAGAAGCCCGCGATTTAACAAAAGTGCTAAAAAAACTTTTATTAGAAAATAAAGCGAAAGAAACAAAGGAAATTTGTGATGCTCTAATTGAACATTGGGAGACGAGAACACTTGCCCACGCGCAATCAGAAGAGGAAGGATTTTTTATTGAAAAATTGAAGGAAAATCCTGAGCTTAATGAGATGATTATAAAATTGAAGAGGGACCATCAAATTTTAGAAATCATCGTACACTCAATTAAAGCGAAGATTGAGAATAAGGGAGTAACAGAAGATATTCTCTCCTATTTCGATGCTTTACTTGTAGTTTTCGAGCTACATAATCATGAGGAAGAAAACAATCTGTTCATTACCGAATAAGATATAAAAAATAACTCATACTTAGAAAAAAAGCTTTGTAAGTTCAACTAAATTAGGTGATGAGGGAACCAAATGAAAGAGTTAGTCTTAAGCTTAATTGCAGGGATGGCTGTTGGAATTTTGTTTCGATTTTTAAAACTGCCCTTACCAGCTCCTCCGGTCTTCTCCGCTGTTGTAGGTGTATTTGGAGTCTATTTTGGAGGAGTTTTTGTAGATTGGATTATGCAAAATTATATAAAATGAAGAAAAACGTCAGCTAGAAATTTACTCCTAGCTGACGTTTTTTTATTCTGTATAGTCAATTGTTAGATTTTCTTCATGACCTTTACTGATTATTTTACTTTTCTTTCTATTTTCCTTTGATTGAAAAATAATATCAAAATCATAATCTTCCGGATAAAGCTCACTTGCAGGAATATACAAACCAATTCTTTTATGGTTGATTGACATTTTTTCCCCTTTCACTTGGACTATATAATTTCCAAATTGATCTGGACCCTTATAAATTATGCCGAATTCATTAGAAGGGGAAACCTTTACATTATCACCTTGTTGGTAGTGTTGTACTTTCGTCTCTGTTTTTGAAGCGTTTTTTTCATTACGATGTTTATTAATAATTACCTGTTTTTCTATCTCTTTCAATTTCCACGTATCTGTAATTTCCGTTGTATATTCTTTTGCTTCCTTGTAGGTAACGAAATGTGCTCTCTCGATTATTTTTGGATGGATGCCAAGTTTTAATGCAATGGCAAACGCCTGACTCTCGCCCCCTCGCCCGATAATTAACCGGTAAGTTGGGCTTAACGTTGCTAAATCAAATTCCATCGATCCATTTAAAAATCCTTCATGCGTGTCAGCAAAATCCTTTATTTCACTATAATGAGTGGTTGCCAGAAGCACTGCCCCTTTTTCGTATAAGGTTTCTAATATGGCTGTAGCAAGCCCCATACCTTCTCCTGGATCTGTCCCAGAACCCAGTTCATCTAATAAGACCAATGTCCGATTGTTTGTTTCCTTTAAAATATCAATAATATTTACAATTCTTGAACTAAACGTACTTAAATTTTCAGCAATGCTTTGCCCATCACCTATATCAACTAAAATCCGTTCAAAGAGGCAAAGATTGCTCTCTTTAGCCGCTGGTATATGAAGACCACATTGGACCATAATCGTCAAAAGGCCTACTGTTTTTATTGTTACTGTTTTTCCTCCTGTGTTTGGTCCAGTAATAACTAATGCATGTTGCCCCTTACCCATTTTAAACGACAACGGGACAGCCTTTTCACCTAAAAGAGGATGTTTCGCTTGAATTAATTCAATTTCATCTGATTGATTGACCCCTACTTTTGTTCCATTTATAGAGCGACAATACTTAGCTTTAGCAAACAAAAAATCATAATGCACCATGGTCTCAATGGCACTTAGAATTTGTTGCTCCTTTTCTTCCACCAACCCGGTTAAATAACTAAGAACTTTTTGTACCTCTACCTCTTCATCCGCTACTAACCACGTTAATTGATCCTGATAAACGGCAATCTCCTCGGGCTCAATAAAAAGAGTGGAACCTGATGCGGATGTATCCAGCACAGTACCCTTCAATTTATTTCGATATTCTTTTTTGATGGGAATGACATATCTTCCATTCCTCTGACTAACCACATTTTCCTGTAGAAAAGATTTATATTTATTTGATCGGATTAGCTGCAGTGTCTTTTCTTTCAAACGCTCTTCTTGAATGGCAATTTGTTTTCTAATCTTTAATAATTCTTTACTTGCGTAATCATCCACCCTTCCATTGCGGATGCAGCGAATAATCTCACTTGCGAGTTCAGGTAATTCATCGATCGCATCTACATAAGCAGACACTCTTGGAGCGTAAAACTCCTTATCCTTCATATATCTTCTCATTTTCCCACAGCAATCTAAAAAATCGTAAAGCTTCACTAGCTGATCTGCTCGTAATGCAACTCCCTTGTTCATGTTATTTAGTAACTGTTCCATCCCCTCTAACCCATGGACAGGAACACTAGCACTCTTTTTTATAATTTCAACCGCTTCTGAAACTTCGTCTAGCCATGCTTCAATTTGCTTTTGATTGGTCGATGGTGTCAGGTACCTAATTTTTGTTTTTCCCTCTTTTGTTAACGCAAAGGTTGATATGGCTTCTTTAATTTCTTCAAATTGTAATACTTGAAAAGTATGTTGATTCAATTGTATAACCTCCTAATAATAAAAATAGCCGCAATGAACAATGTCATTGCGGCTAAATGAAACGATAAATACGTTCAATTTTCCATACCCAAATTTAACCAAAATAAAAACTGTCTACACGAGTGTACACAGGCTACATTGGTTGAAGAATGTATGCGTATGTTTGCCCATTGTTCTTAACTTCACTCCATAACTACACCTAAATAAACCTTTATTGACTCTCAAATAAAAGGTTATACTGGCTATTATAGAATGAGTGTATCCAATTGATTGGATTAGTTAAGAACGACACCTAACATAAAACATACTCCCTTTAGAAAAAATTTAAATTCTTATAAATTATACAATAATATTCAATTATTTGTCAATTCAGATATTCAACTGATGAAATTAATAATATACGGAATGATTAGAGAGGTTAATACCGCTGCGATTCCCATTGCAGCACCTGACACAGCTCCCTGTATCTCCCCTTCTTTCACCGCCTCTGCTGTTCCTATTCCATGGGCAATGGTTCCAATTGACAATCCTCGAGCAAACGGATGGTTTATTTTAAACCAATCTAAGAGTTTTGCACCAAACATAGCTCCAATCATTCCTGTTATAATAACAAAAGCTGCAATTAGTGAACCATTGCCTTTTATGATTTTTCCAATTTCGGTAGCAACTGGAACGGTAACAGATTTAACGGTTAACCCTCGAATAAACATCTCCGATAAATCAAACCAATGAGCTAGTATAATAGCAGAGGTAATCGTTGTAACTGTACCAATAAATAGACCCACACAAGCTGCAGTAAAATATTTAGTGAACAGATGACGATTTTTATAAATGGGTAAAGCAAGTGCAACTGTTGCTGGGCCCAGGAAAAAAGTTAAGAAGTTTTTTGCAGGAATATACTCTTCATAGGACAGATTAGATGCAACCAATAATCCAATTATAATGACTGTACTTAAAAAAACAGGACTAGTTAACGGAGTAGAATATTTTTTTGAAATGACCCTTGCTAAATAATAGACAGAAACAGTTAGGATAATATTATATAGCGTGATCATGATGGCTCACTTTATCCTTTTCATTTTTTATTATTACTGCTTGCGTCGCTTTACCCGCCGACAAAAGCCCTATAAATGCACTGACAATCAGTATAAACATAAGTGGTAACGCCTTATTAACTAAGGTATTCCCTAAGGTCATTAATCCAACTGAAATGGGGATAAAAAAGAACCCAAGGTGTTTTAATAGCCAGCCAGCTGCTGTTTCTATGTGGTCCACCTTAATAATACCCATCAAAAGAAAAAGGAAAAGAAGAACAATCCCAATAACATTCCCCGGAATAGGCATCTTAAAAAATCTTACTATAAGATTCCCCAGCTCGTATATGACAATCAGTATCACCATCTGTAAAGTAAATTTAAACGTTTGTTTTACCATAACAAACACCTATCCTCCAAGATTTAAAATCCAATTATACTTTTTGCCGAACCAATTCATACTCTCTATTACTATTAAAGTATAATTGATTATTCTTTTGAAGGCATAAACTTTTGTTCACAAAATATCCATATCTTTTTTTTGAGAACTTCATTATCTTATTGTTAGGAGGGATCGTTATGAAAAAAATCTATCTCATTTGCGGTCTAGCAATATTTTTGGGAATTGCAGGGGGAATCTCCTTCTTTCTCATTAGAGACGCAAATGCGGAAATACCCGCAGAAGTAAGTTTGATTAATCAAAATGGTACTACATATAATTTTGGTAGGGATCATACTAAATTGAAATTAATTGAATTTATCTACACCCATTGCCCAGATATATGTCCTACCACCACACAAAAGATGGTCGATTTGAAGAAAGATTTAGAGAAGAGTGGCGTATACGGCAAGAAAATTGAATTCATTACCATTACCATTGACCCCTATCGTGATACTCCTGAGATATTGCAAGGGTATATGCAAGGGTTTGGAATAAACAACGATGAGAAATGGACATTTTTAACAGGAGACAAACAACATATTAAAAAAGACCAAGAGCAAATTCAAAAGGTAACGGATGCCTTGAAATTTCAATACAAAGACCCCGGAAATGGACAATTCGTACATTCCACCTTTACGTACCTAGTCAATCAAGACAATAACTTTATAGCAAAGTTTCCTATGGGAAATGACTTTAATAAAAAAGAAGTATATGAAACAATTATGGATAAGCTAGATTAGTCAAAAATGGTTTACTTATAAATAAGGCTATGTAAAAGAAGATTGTTGATTTTTAAACCCTGTTGATTGGAGCGGAGGACGCGAAGACTCCTGTGGGAGTATGGTTCAGGGGAGACCCCGCAGGCGCAAGCGCCGAGGAGGCTCGCCGAAACACCCACGGAAAGCGAAGCGTTTGGAGCGGAAATCAACAGACAAGTTTAACAAATCTATAAATAAAAAAAGCGGTTAGTCCTTAGGATTAATCGCTTTTTATTACCAATTTTTCCTATTTAATTCACTAATTCACAGAAGAAGGATATTTTTTAATTTGCTGCAAAGTTAAAAGATAATTGGACTTAGGTTTAGTTAAGCTCGCTTTTATTCCAGCTTTTTTTAATTTATTTACGAGTTCAGTAAGCTGTTTTTTCGCCATACTTCTCACCTTCTTTAAAACTTCTTAATCCAATTCTACAACAAAATTATGAATAAAGTGTGAAAATGAAAAAAAATTTTAGAAAAATTTTCTTACTACCAAGCCTAATGAAAGAATTCGCTCTTCGACTGCTTTAGTGATATAATTAGAAGATATTTTGTTTTGGAGGATATTAAATATGATTACAGTAAGTAATGTAGGATTAAGATATGGTGACCGGAAATTATTTGATGATGTGAACATTAAGTTCACACCTGGTAATTGCTATGGTCTAATCGGTGCAAACGGTGCAGGTAAGTCCACGTTTTTAAAGATTCTTTCTGGAGAAATTGAATCACAAACGGGAACTGTTCAACTTGGACCAAATGAACGAATGACTGTGTTAAAACAAAACCATTTTGAATATGAAGAATTTGAAGTCTTAAAAGCGGTAATCATGGGTCATTCAAGACTTTACGAAGTTATGCAGGAAAAAGACGCGATCTATATGAAAGAAAACTTCACTGATGAGGATGGCATGAAAGCCGCTGAACTTGAGGGTGAATTTGCTGAATTAAACGGATGGGAAGCTGAACCTGAAGCAGCAATCCTCTTAAAGGGCCTTGGAATTGGTGAAGACCTTCACTATAAGACGATGGCTGAATTAACTGGTTCTGAAAAAGTAAAGGTTCTACTTGCACAAGCATTGTTTGGCAGACCAGATGTTTTGCTTCTGGACGAGCCTACTAACCACTTGGATATTAAAGCGATTCAATGGCTAGAGGAATTCTTAATTAACTTTGAAAATACAGTTATTGTTGTATCCCATGACCGTCACTTCCTGAATAAAGTTTGTACCCATATTGCTGACTTGGACTATGGGAAAATCCAAATTTATGTGGGTAACTACGATTTTTGGTATGAATCAAGCCAATTAGCATCAAGATTAACCTCGGACGCAAACAAGAAGAAAGAAGAAAAAATAAAGGAACTGCAAGCCTTTATTGCCCGGTTTAGTGCAAATGCATCGAAATCCAAACAGGCTACTTCTCGTAAGAAGCTACTGGATAAAATAACACTCGATGACATTAGGCCTTCCTCTCGCCGTTATCCATTTGTTGGATTTACACCGGACCGTGAAATCGGGAACGATTTACTAAGAGTTGAGGGATTAACAAAAACGATTGATGGCGTAAAAGTGCTTGATAATATTAGTTTCTTTATGAATAAGAACGATAAAATTGCTCTTGTAGGAACAAACGAAATTGCGAAAACCATACTTTTTAAAATTTTAATGGGTGAAATGGAACCTGACAGCGGTACCTTTAAATGGGGAATTACCACTTCACAAGCATATTTCCCTAAAGATAACTCCGAGTACTTTGAAAACTCCGAGCTTAATTTAGTAGACTGGTTACGCCAATTCTCTCCAAAAGACGAAAGTGAAAGCTTCTTACGCGGATTCTTAGGAAGAATGTTATTTTCCGGAGAAGAAGTATTAAAGAAAGCTAGCGTTCTTTCCGGAGGAGAAAAAGTTCGTTGTATGCTCTCTAAAATGATGTTAAATGGTGCCAACGTTCTACTTCTAGACGAGCCAACGAACCACTTGGACTTAGAATCTATTACGGCACTCAATAATGGTTTAATTAATTTTAAGGGCTCATTGATCTTTTCATCACACGATCATCAATTCATTCAGACAGTTGCAAATCGGATCTTTGAATTAACACCTAAAGGATTAGTAGATAAACAAATGTCCTACGATGAATACTTAGAAAATGATGAGGTTCAAAAGCAAGTAGCAGAAATGTATAAATAAACTATAAGAGGCTGACCTAGTTGCAAAGTTAGGACAGCCTCTTTCTTTTTAACCTTACATTTGTTTTTGTTTTCTTCGTGAAGAAGGCTCAGCTCTTGATCCCGTTTCGGTAGTTGTTGTACCTTGTCCCTCTACTTGGGGTGAATTAAGTCCAATTGTCGAAGGATCAGCTTTCTTTTTACTCCGTTTACCCATCATTACACCTCCCCTAATAGCTTTTGGAAGATTATTGCTACTTATACCGAATATTTACGGTAAACTTAGGCATGATAATCTACAGGAGGAGGTGTTTTGTATGGCAAAAGTTGGAGTAGAACAATCTCTTACAAATATTCAACAAGCACTACGCGAAAAAGGCTACGATGTAGTTGAACTTAAGCAAGAATCAGATGCACAAAACTGCGATTGCTGTGTTGTAACTGGTCTCGATTCAAACGTGATGGGAATGCAAGATACAGTTACAAAAGGTGCAGTTATTGATGCAAACGGGATGTCCGCTGATGAAGTATGTCAACAGGTGGAAAGCAGACTTCAATAACACATTTTCAAAAGACTAAAGGATTAGCTTTAGTCTTTTTTATTTGATTGAAAATTTATTTTAGGACCTTTTTGGGAAGGGGTACTTCTTTTGAAATTATTCTTTTGTTGTTGCTCCCCTTCCCCTTCATCTTCAAAATTAGGTTGGTATTCACTTCCATAAGTTGCTCCAATATTTAATTTCCCTTTAAGTTCTTTAATTCCCAGTTGACCAAAATTATTATTTAGTTCGTATTTATCTAAAATAATCTTTTCAATATTTATCTTCTCAATGATAATTGGCGGATCTTTTGTTTTGCCTATCTCTTCATGGGGAGATTGTTGTTGGAGGGTTTGTAGCGACTTCTTTAATTCCTCTATGTTTAATTCTAAGGAAGTCAACTTTTTCTTTAAATCTTTTTCATAATCACTTTTATTAAAGATTAGGAATAAATCTTTTAATGACATGCTCACAAACGCTCCCTTATTTTTTACCTTACTATCATATATATGGGAAATTTAGTCTAACATGTCCACTATTAAAAGGACGATCTAAAATTGAGATATATCTCAGAAATCACCATTCAGCACTATCTAATCAATTGGAATGCTTTCTCCTTTTTCAATGATTCGGTGATAACTAACAAATAATAATCCATTCCAAAATTTAGCACTCAATTGATTAGGACTAACCGTATCAGGCAACCTAATTTGTCTTTGAAAATCTCCATAAAACCTTTCTGAATAGGTAAGCTTCAAATCAGAATGGTTTAATATGGCCTTTCCTTTAATCGTTAAGGAATTTCCGTTCAGGCCAAGTTCAAGATTTTCTTTTTTCATTCCAGGAACCTCAATCACCACCAGGACTTCACTTTCACCTTCCAATATATCGATAGCGGGGAATGGGGGTGTATTTTTTTCTTCCCTTCCAGATTGTTTTGCCGTACTCGAATTTGGCGCAGTATAAGGCTGCTCATTCATAAATTGCTTAGCAAAGTCCTGATCAAATATATTGTTCCAAAAATCTCCTCCATTCATATTTTTGGCTACTTCCATCCATTGCTTTAATTTATCCATGTCCATCTAATCCCACCTCCTACTTCGTGTTTTACACAATAGAGGATATTCATTCATTACTATTATCTTACTAACGATATTTATAATTTAATCCAGTTATTACTCTTCCTTCATAAACGGACACGAAAGACATATATTAATAAACAAGGAAAAGGAGGAGATATAAATGCCGGCACCAGTTCCGTATATAAATATTAATATATTTATGATTAAAATTAATTCCTTCGAAAATGCCTCTGCCGTAAATATTGGTCAAAACCTTTTGGCCGAATGGCATAATTCCGATAAGAAAAATCAAGGCTACGGACAAAATTTTGGAGATAAAAGTGATTTTGTCGGAACTAGAAGTTTTGTCGATGACAAAGATCAAATCGACTCCCCATCCTCCTTTAATGCCCGTCCACTTCATTATGAAACTGATTGCCCATGAATTCTGACCGCTTGCAGAAAAAAATAGTCATAACGAAAACTGCTTAGGCAGTTTTTTATATTCTCATCTTTAACATTCCACTATATTTAGCTATAATAATGTGGAATATGTGATTGTTATTGAGAGGACGTATTGAATGTACAAAAAAATAATCCCCTGGTTGATGTTTTTCTTTATTTTTCTCGTTTCAGCATGTTCTTCCACTGATACTACTGAGAAGAAGAGTAAAATAAATCAGGTAGAAATTACGATTTCTGCTGCAGCAAGCCTAAAAGATGCATTGATGGAAATAAAAACTGAATTTCAAAAAGAAAACAAACAAATTATCCCACTTTTCAATTTAGGTGGTTCTGGAGCCTTACAACAACAAATTATTCAGGGAGCTCCTGTTGATGTTTTTATCTCTGCTTCTAAGGATCAGTTTGATGCATTAACGAGGAAGGATTTAATAGACTCAAAAGAACATGTGGATTTACTTAGTAATCAGTTAGTCTTAATAACTAATAAAAACAATAAAGTACCGATAAAAAAGTTTGAAGATCTTGATAATAATGAAATACATAAAGTAGCTATCGGCACTCCAGAATCTGTACCCGCAGGCATGTATGCTAAGCAAGCTTTAAAAAAATATCAAGTTTGGGAAGCATTGCAGCCAAAATTAATCCAGACAAAAGATGTTAGACAAGTATTGACCTATGTTGAAACGCGCAGCGTTGATGCGGGTATAGTTTATATGACGGATGTACGTATATCAAAAAAGGTAAAAGTAATAGCCATTTCGGAGGAAGGCTTCCATGAACCAATCATTTACTCTGCAGGGGTAATACATGCATCTAAAAAGAAAGATGCCGCCATCCACTTCTATGAATATTTACAAAGCAGCACGGCTAAAGAAATTTTCAAAAAATATGGTTTTACAGTATTGGATTGATGACTTTGTTTCATGATGAATTTTGGACACCCATAGTGTTATCTATAAAAGTAGCAGCCATTTCAGTAACTATAGTATTTTTCCTCGGCATTTTACTTGGCAGATTATTTGCAAGAAAGCAATTCAAGGGCAAAATTCTACTCGAAACTTTCCTTCTTCTTCCGATTGTCTTGCCACCTACTGTTATTGGGTTCTTACTAATATACCTATTTGGAATAAACAGTCCATTTGGAATAATTTTAGAAGAAGTATTTGCTCATCCCATTATTTTCACCCCAACGGCAGCAGTAATTGCATCAACCGTTGTTGCCTTTCCATTAATGTATCAAACAGTCAAAATCGGTTTTCAAGCAGTAGATAGAGGAATTGAAGAAGCAGCAAGGGTAGACGGTGCTGGCGAAATAAAAGTGTTTTTATATATCACTCTACCATTATCTATTAAATCAATATTTGCAGGATTAATTCTGAGTTTTGCACGAGCACTAGGGGAGTTCGGTGCTACCTTTATGTTTGCCGGAAATATCCCTGGAAAAACTCAAACAGCACCTACTGCAATATATATTGCAATGGAATCTGGTAATATGAATTTAGCTTGGTTTTTAGTTGCAACCATGGTTTTTATCTCCTTTTCTTTCTTGTTACTGACAACAATTTCACAAAAATAGCCATGGAAGGTTCTGTACCCTCCATGGCTTTTTTATATTTTGGCTCTGTTAAACTTGTCTGTTGATTTCCGCTCCAGGCACAAGCGGTTCGTGGGCTTTTCGGCGAGCCTCCTCGGCGCAAGCGCCTGCGGGGTCTCCCCTGACCCGTACTCCCACAGGAGTCTTCGTGCCTTCCGCTCCAATCAACAGGGTTTAAAACTCAACGCTGTTCTTTAACACAGCCTATATTTTTAATAGTTTCTAGTAAATACCTTGCGTCTTCGCATTCCAATTAAAGTCGCCGTACACAGAATAATGAGTACACCAATTAACGTATTAACAAGTATTAGCGGTGATTCTTTTTTGTTAACCTTCTTACTTACTACAGGTGCTTTTTGGGGCTTAGGAGGTTCTTTTAATGTTAATTGAACCGATTGAATCACCTGACCATTATTATTCTCAATAGAAAGTAGCCCTTCATTATTTATCTTCTTTACACTCCCACTATTGTTCTCTGTGATCAGAATATCATTTTCAGAGTAAAATTCCTTATTATCTACCTTAAAAATTTCCCCTTGCTTAAGCATTTCATGCTGATATCCTTTAAAACCGTAATCAAACAATGTAGCGGTATCATGATATTTATCGTTTTTTAAACTCGATTTAAGTACAACAGCAGTTAACTTTAAAGTTCCATTATCTGCGGTCGTTGCCAACGTTTGTTTTGCTTCGGTTGTATACCCGGTCTTCCCTCCTGAAATACCAGGATACGGCAGCTCTCCCTTAAGCATACGATGATGGGTTAATATTTTTGTGTTCCAAGATTGCCCCTGCCAATCGAGTACTTTGGTCCCGAAAATTTCGGCAAAAATAGAATTTTTCATAGCGTAATTTGTCATTAATGCCAAGTCCATTGCTGTTGTATAATGATTTTCATTATGCAATCCATTAGGATTAGTGAAGTGAGTATTAGTAACACCAATTTTTGTTTTAAGGTATTGATTCAGGTTATCAGAAAATTTTTCTACACTACCATCCAAAAACTCTGCGATCGCGACAGCTGCATCGTTTCCTGAGTTAACTAGCATACCTTGAATAAGCTTCTTTAAAGGCACTTGTTCCCCTTCAACTAAATAAACCCTCGTACCATCCTGTCTAACTGCATTTGCACTCACCGTAACAATGCTGTCTAAATTCCCTTTATCAATAGCATAGATTGCTGTTGCAATTTTTGTAAGACTTGCAGGGTACATTCTTTCATTAGCATTTTTTGCATAGAGAACAGCATTCGTTTCAGTATCTAATAAAACAGCTCCTTCACTTTTCAAGTCCAATTGCTCCTGCGTTTCCATTGCAAAGACATTGGATTGATAGGAAAATAGGAGTAAAACAATCATTATGAGGTACGAATAAATTTTTTTCATTATTACACCCTTACTATTACATTTAATCCCTATTTGATTTTAACAGATAATTTGAATAAATAAATAGATTTCCAAGAAAATGTTATGAATTGGAAGGATTTCAAATAATTTTAAATAAAGGCTGTATTAAGAACAGTGTTGATTTTTACACCCTGTTGATTAGAGCGGAAGGCACGAAGACTCCTGTGGGAGTATGGTTCAGGGGAGACCCCGCAGGCGCATGCGCCGAGGAGGCTCGCCGAGGAGGCTCGCCGAAACACCCACGGAAAGCGAAGTGCCTGGAGCGGAAATCAACAAGCAAGTTTAACCAGAGCCTAAATAAAAAGAAAAACCGGCTGCGTAATTGCAACCGGTTGAAGCTATGCCCTTTTTTTGGAAATTAATAATGTTATTTGCGCCATTATAATCGGTAATGAAGATTTTCTTCTGTAAGCAAGATATTTTGGTTCCCAAATATTTGTATATTTCTGCTTAAATTGTCGTAAACCTTGAAATTGATAAATAAAGTGACCATGTAAGAATAATTGCGCAGCAATCTTCTCACTTAAAAAAGCAAATCGAGATAAACCGACATTAGCCAAAGGGGCCATCCCCATATTAAATTTCTCATATCCTTGTTCCTTAGCCCAATCAATTAATGATAAAAAGAGAAAATCAATCATTCCAGCAGGTGAGTTAGGTCTAAATCTCATTAGGTCTACAGATATGGTTTGTTTATTATCGTATACATACAAAAGACTCATGAAGCCGAGAATCTTCTTTTCTTCATCTCTAACTATTGCAATTGGTGCTTTATCTAGATACTCTTCATCAAAAAAACCTAGAGAAAAACCTTTCTCTCTTCTACCTTGAAGCCACTCATTCGAGACCTCGCGTAATTCTTCAATAAATTCGTTAGAGTATGGTGGCTTAATAAGTTCAAAAACAAAACTTTCTCGATTAAATTTATTTTTTAATGCTCTTAACCCTTTCTGCTTGCTACCAAATAGTGAGAATGTTTTTAGGTCTACAAAGGCCTCTTCTCCAAGTTTAAAAAACGCAAAGCCATGTCCCTGTAAATATGGGAGCATTTCATCACTAACTTGATAGAAAACAGGAGTAAAACCATAAAGATCGGCTATTTCTTGAAATTCCTCAATTGCATTAGAAATTTCACTTTGTTCACCGATAGGATCACCGAGAATGACTAATTTGTCAGCATACTTCTGAAAAGGAATTAACACATTTTTCTTGCTGTTCCAAAAGATATATTTATCATGTAAAAAAATAAGATGAGATAAAACCTTTCCATGATATTTTTTTAAATGATTGTAAATTTCCTTTTCATGATCAATTGATTTCTCTAGCTTCCATTTCTTTGGCAAACTAATTAAATAACCTGTAAATAAAATCATCATTGCAATGACAAGTCCAATAATTGCACTTGTAAACAAATCACGATAATCCAAGATTACATATGGCAGAAATTTATCAGGTATGGTTAATTTCGAGATTGGTAAATTTAAATAACCGATTAAAATATACATTGAAGTGATTACTAGTATCACCGTAACATCAAAAATAGTTTTCCCCCATGTTAAAACATAACTTTCACGGTAGAACTGACCCTTAGAAATTCTAAGTAAAAGCGCTACTATGATTAAAAAAGTAGCTTCTTCGTAATCTATCCCTTTAAATATGGAGAATAAAGCAGCAAGTATTAATGCAAGCATGGTTAACTCATATGCTCTTTTTACACTGTATTCAATACCGCGAGACAAACCTAATAACAAAAAACCAGCAGCAACTGATAATTGATGGGATACATTTATTATTGGGAATGATAATAACTCCTGAGCAATCTTAAGTCTTGACATAATTCCCGGAACACTCGCAGACAAAAGAAGAATTAAGCCAGATAGAAAAACCAGCATCGTTAATATCACGTGACTTAACCCTTGAATAATCGCTTTCGGAAGTTGATTCCATGATTGATTCCATCTTTCCCAATAAAGCTTTACAAAAAAAACAAGGCTAATAAAAAATGGTACAAAGTAATAGCCCAATCGGTAAAATAACAACAATACTAGTACCTTTTCATCCGGAACGTGTAACTCCTGCATCCCCCATAGAAATATCAAATCAAAGGAACCTAATCCCCCGGGAATCATACTAATAATACCTGCACAAGCGGCCACAATATAGACCGGAAACAAATCTTTTGTGGCTACAGGAATCCCTAATAACCGGCTCAATAGTAAAATGGCTACAAACACAGCCAACCATTCTATGACCGATACAATGACCAGTTCTATACCTACCTTAGCAGTAATCACTGACTCCTTCCTGGACTTTATCATGTGTACACTAAAGAAAATGGGTAGGTACAAACCAACACCTAATACTGCAAAATATAGCCATTTAGTATCAACAAACAATGGAAAATGACGAAAGCCAATGGTTACAATCCATGCGAGCACAGATATACCTGTTAAATAAAAAAGTGAAACTGATGCAATCACACCAAGAAGCTTGCGTTTATCCTGTTCAAGTTTATGGAAAAAGTATGTTCTAAGCATGGCCCCTACTAGACCACCGAATCCTATTAAATTAGAAAATGAATTTGCAATAAAAGATTGTTCTAGCAGTTCCCTACTAACTACCTTTAACTTTAAAATCCGTACAAGTATAACGTCGTAAAGCAACATAGGTAAAACAGCAATAAATGTGATCATTAAAATCAGCAATAAGACCCATATATTTAACTGATTGATTTCGTTCTTCAGCAGTTCGACATTCAAATCTCCAGTAAACCTTTTCATTTCTACAATTGCAAAAATTAATAATAATAGCGGAAAGATAAATTTAATTACTTTAACTATCTTTTCTTTCTTAATTCCCAACAATATGACCACCTATTATTTTTTTCCTGACTTAAATATAAACTTTTCAACTGTAAAAACAAAGAAATATATTCTGTTATAGATGATTTATTATTCTTCATTGTAGACATTTTCTCTTAGGTTCAACCGTTTTCTCTGTAATTCAATAGTACGCATCCTATTGTCCTAGCCTTCAGCAAGATGAAAAGTTTAAAAAAAAAAGACAAGTTTTCTAACCTATTATGCATAAGTATTAAATAGGACAAATTTAGGAGGCGTTTATTAATGAAGTTTGTAGTGTTTAAGAAAGAGACCCTGCTCTTTTTTTTAGCGTTAGGTACCGTAATAGCCAGTATTTCTGCTTGGTTGATGTTAAAAGCAGGCGATACCACTGTTTTTAATCAAAAAGCAGATAAGAATATCCGAGAAATCCATATGGTAACAGGTGAATTCAAAACAAAAATGAAGGATGGAAAAGAAATAGAGGCATACCGTTGGGATCCTGGCACAATATTAATAGAAAAAGGGGAAAAGGTCCGTTTAATTATTAGTGGAATCAACGGTGAGGAGCACCCATTTTATATTGAAGGAACTGCCATTAAAGGAAAAGTAAAAAAAGGAGAAGATACAATTGTCCCACTAGAGTTTAAAAAAGAAGGAACGTATCGTCTCATATGTGAAATCCATTCGGACAGAGTTCATAATGGACCAATGATTGCTTATATAGTAGTAGATTAAAAGCAGGAGACAATCTCCTGCTTATTTCTTTTTTCCGTTGCTCTGTTTCATGGATTTACACTATACATACGTTGTTATTATTGAATTCTTCCTGTATAACAGATTCTATTTTTTCTTGTTTTTTTATAGTACAGTTCACATTTTCATCTTTATCCGTTCATAAAAAGTTCAAAAAATAACACAGAAAACCCCTGAAAATCCAGACTTCACAATATCTTAACATTTATCTGTTTTTCCGGTGACATTAATCACTTTTAAACTGTTATACTCAATGTAAGATATAAACAGTAAAACAGTTTAATGTTTTCTATAAATTGAAGAGGTGAAAAATAATGGAACAATGGCAAGGATTTGATAAAGGTACATGGACGAAAGAAGTTAATGTTCGAGATTTTATACTTAGAAATTATAAGCCTTATGAAGGAAATGATTCTTTTTTAGCAGATGCAACTGAAGCTACAATAAACCTTTGGGAACAGGTAATGGGATTAACAAAGCAAGAGCGTGAAAACGGGGGTGTCCTTGATATGGACACAGAAACTGTTTCTACTATTACTTCACATGGGCCAGGTTACCTTAATGAAGACCTCGAAAAAGTAGTGGGAGTACAAACTGACAAACCATTTAATCGTTCTCTACAGCCCTTCGGCGGTATTCGGATGGCTAAAAGTGCATGTGAAGCATACGGTTATCAATTGAATCCTGAAATCGAAAGAATCTTCACAGATTACCGTAAAACTCACAATCAGGGTGTTTTCGATGCCTATACTGATGAAATGATGCTTGCTCGAAAGGCAGCGATTATTACTGGACTTCCAGATGCATACGGGCGTGGACGTATTATAGGTGACTATCGTCGTGTAGCTTTATATGGTGTTGACTTCCTTATCCAGGAAAAGCAACTAGATAAAAAAAATATAAGCAAGGTAATGAACGAAGACAATATGCGTCTCCGTGAAGAAATTGCAGAGCAAATCCGTGCCTTACATGAACTAAAGGAATTAGGTACTAGCTATGGTTTCGACCTTTCTCTACCTGCTGCTAACGCACAAGAAGCATTCCAGTGGCTATATCTTGGGTACCTTGCAGCTATTAAGGAGCAAAACGGTGCAGCAATGAGTCTTGGACGAGTTTCAACATTTTTAGATATTTACATCGAAAGAGATTTACAGGCTGGCACAATCACTGAGGAAGATGCACAAGAAATCGTTGATCACTTTATTATGAAGCTTCGCTTAGTGAAATTTGCCCGTACTCCCGATTATAATGAATTATTCAGCGGTGACCCTACATGGGTAACAGAGTCTATCGGAGGAATGGCACAGGACGGTCGCTCTCTTGTAACAAAAAGCTCTTTCCGTTTCCTACATTCACTAGATAACTTAGGACCAGCTCCAGAGCCAAATTTAACCGTTCTTTGGTCTCCGCAGCTACCTGAAAACTTTAAAAAATATTGTGCAAAGATGTCGATTAAAACTAGCTCCATTCAATATGAAAACGATGATATCATGCGCCCTGAATACGGCGATGATTATGGAATTGCCTGCTGTGTATCCGCGATGGAAATTGGAAAGCAAATGCAATTCTTCGGCGCACGCGCAAATTTAGCTAAAGCTCTTCTTTACTCCATTAACGGTGGTGTAGATGAAAAATTAAAAATTCAAGTTGGTCCACAGTATTTGCCAATAACAGCAGAAGTACTGGACTATAAAGAAGTTATGCAACGCTTTGACCAAATGATGGAATGGTTAGCAGGTTTATATATTAATACCCTAAATGTTATCCACTATATGCATGATAAATACAGCTACGAACGCATTGAAATGGCTTTACATGATACAAAAATACTTCGTACTATGGCAACTGGAATTGCTGGTTTGAGTGTAGTCGCTGACTCATTAAGTGCCATTAAATATGGTGAAGTGAAAGTAATACGTGATGAAAATGGGATTGCAGTTGACTTTGAAATTAAGGGAGATTTTCCTAAATACGGAAACAATGATGATCTTGTTGATAGTATAGCAGTTGAAATTGTTGAGACCTTTATGAAGAAATTGCGCAAACATGCAACCTATCGCGATTCACTTCATACCTTATCTGTTTTAACAATCACTTCAAACGTGGTCTATGGAAAGAAAACTGGAAACACTCCTGATGGACGCCGTGCAGGAGAACCTTTTGCTCCTGGTGCTAATCCAATGCATGGTCGTGATACAAAGGGAACCTTGGCATCTTTATCATCTGTTGCAAAAATTCCATACAGCTACGCAATGGATGGAATTTCCAACACTTTCTCCATTGTACCAAAAGCACTAGGAAAAGAAGAAGAGAATCAGATTCGCAACCTTGTTTCTATATTAGATGGCTATTCCATTAAATCTGGACATCATCTAAACGTTAACGTCTTTAATAGAGAAACTTTAATCGACGCAATGGAACATCCTGAGCTGTATCCACAATTAACCATTCGTGTTTCTGGTTATGCGGTAAACTTTATTAAATTAACTAAAGAACAACAGCTTGACGTTATTAATCGGACTTTCCATGAGTCATTATAAAAAAGCAAACTGAGGCCGACTCAAATACAAATGGGTCAGCCTCCCTGATAAATGAAAGGGGATATTATCATGATTGGAAATATACATTCCATTGAAACTTTAGGAACAGTTGACGGACCTGGAATAAGGTACGTGATTTTTACACAAGGCTGCTTATTACGGTGCCAATTCTGTCATAACGCAGATACTTGGGAAATCGGCTCTGGTAAGCAAATGACTGTTTCTGACATAATGGAAGAACTCATGAGTTATCTCCCCTTCATTCAGGCGTCAGGTGGCGGTATTACTGTTAGTGGTGGTGAACCCTTATTACAAATCCCTTTCCTTACTGCATTATTCAAGGAGTGCAAAAAGAAAGGGATTCATACCACTATAGATTCTTCCGGAGGCTGTTTCTCCCATTCTAGGCTTTTCATCGAACAGCTTGAAGAGCTCTTGTTTTACACTGACCTTGTTCTTCTAGACTTGAAGCATATTAACCGGAAGAAACATATTCAGCTTACAGGAATGGCAAATGATCACATTCTTGAATTTGCGAAATTTTTATCTGATCGAAAAATACCAATCTGGGTGAGACACGTTCTTGTCCCAACAGTTACAGATGATCAAGAGGACCTGCAGAAACTCGGAGAATTCATCGGAACCCTTGAAAATGTTCAGAAGGTTGAAATTCTTCCTTACCATAAACTTGGGGTTTATAAATGGGAAGCTCTTGGACTTGAATATCCTCTCAAGCATGTAGTACCACCATCAGAGGCTAAAGTAGAATACGCCTATCAGATGCTAACCGCTCATTGGAGGACTCCAGTAGAGAAAGAATAACGTTTTAACGAGGCTGATTCTATCATAAAAGGCTGAACCTATTTTTTAAGGTGTCAGCCTTTTTGTTATTAATGTTCTTCGTCGAGATTCACTAGTACATCCATAATTTTGGCATGTTCTTTGTCTGCTACTTCATTTGAGATAACATCATCTTTAGTTAACTCACTGATTGCTTCGTATTCAGCATACAATGCCTGCCTTAAGAGTAATTTCTTTTGATTTTCTTTTAATTCAGTATGATCCTGATATAATTTTTGAATTTGCTTTTCAACGGATCCCTTTTTATCTTCATACTCCTTAACAAGCTCATTAGAAAGTGATTCTGTAATAAAAAGCCTCTTCCTCACTTTGTGAATTTCTTCAATTGCAGCCTCAAATTGATGAATTTTGGTTATTAAATACTCATATTCACTGGCCGCTTCTACTTTTGGGTTTACACCAAGAAATCTGATTAGTGTTTTAACTGATAAGCCTTGAACGACCAGGGAGAAGAAAACCACGAAAAAAGTTAATACTAATAACTCGTCTCTTCCTTTGAAGTTGTAAGGAAGGCTCAATGCAAGTGCAATCGATAACGAACCCTTTAGTCCCCCCCAATTAATGATATGTTTCCAGGAATGAGGAAAATTTTTGATGAATGCTAAACTTGCATAGACTGCCACACTTCTCGCTACCAAAACAATACCTATTGCTGCAAAAATTGTTCCCCATTTATTAAAGATCCCAATTCTTGTTATTTCAAGTCCTACCATTAAAAAAACAATTGAATTCGCTAGTAGAGCGGCGACGTCCCAAAAATTCCCGATATTTAATTTGGTAGTAGGGGTCATTCCAATTCTTGCTCCAAAATTTCCAAAAATCATCGCAGCAACAACAACAGCTATGACTCCAGAAGCATGTATACTTTCTGCTAAAAGATAAGATCCATAAAATAAAATAATACTGAAAATAATCTCAAGAGGATAATCATCATAGAACTTTGTCAAAATTGAAAACCCATATCCAAGTGCACCCCCGATTAGTAGGCCTAGGAATATGACTTTCACAAAAGTCCATGCTCCTAGACCTAACCCTTCCCACCCTAAGTCTAGATAGGATAATAAATAAAAAGCAGAAAGTTGAAAAAGAACCACTGCCATTCCATCGTTGAATAAGCTTTCACCTTCTACGACTATTGCCAATCTTTTATTAACACCGATGCTTTTAAAAATACTTAAAACACTTACTGGATCTGTAGCACTCATCAAAGCCCCAAATACAAAGGCTGCTGTAATTGTTAACCCCAAAAGATAATAGGTCGAGAAACCAACAATGAGAAACGACAATAATGTTCCACCAAACGCCAGAGAAAGAATAGGTATCTTGTTGGTCTTCAACTCGTCAAAAGGTAGTTTTAACGATGCTTCACCTAACAGGGCTGGTAAAAACAAAGTGACAATGACAAAATGGAATACTTCTCCTTGTGTAATAAAGTTCTTTAATGGATCTAACGTAGGAAAATTCATTAAACCGATCAAAGCCCCTACTATCACCAAAGCAATAGGGTATGGTTGCTTAAACTTCTTGGCAATCGCCGTAATACCCGCAGCTATCATAACAAGAAATAAAGACATCACAAAAATATGATGTAAATCTAGATGCTCCACATTGCACCACCTTACTCTATTTAGAAAAAAGTACAGTTAATCCTACTTAATATTTGTTAAAAGTAAAAACTTAAACAATATCCTTCTAACTGAGTTTGATAAAACATTAGCAAACTCTTCATATTCTGGTATTTTGCCAAACAATAAATTGATTCTTTATCTATTCTCCTTTATACTCATATCATTGGCATTTAAAAGAGGTGATTATTTTTGTTTCAATTGCTCATCGATCATTCAGATATTCATGCCTTAAACGCGCTATACGTCAGTATATACGTAGGTATTACATTAAAATTTTTATGGGCATGGGGCGTTGAATATTCATTTAGTAGTTCTCAAACTAATCCTGCCGACACAAAAATGATTCAGCCTTTGTTTTTTTACCGAAAAAAAAGCTGTTTAAATGGCAATATGATTTTAAATAGAATTGTTAAATATATTCGTAGAAAAGAATGCTCTAAGGATGATTCTGAAGAACCTATTTCCTTCCTATATTCATAAAGAAAAACTTACTTACACATTAGGAGGAAATATGAAAACAAAACGTTCTTCACTTATAATTATCTCTATTCTTACTATTACAACATTCCTATTATCTGCTTGTTCAGCTCAGGCTCAAAGCGGTAAAAACGACGGATTTTTCCATACTTATTTTGTGAATCCATTTTCATTTACTATTCATTCAGTAGCAGATTTTTTTGGTGGAAATTACGGCTTAGCGATTATTCTTGTAACCTTAATTATTAGACTTATCCTAATGCCATTAATGTTAAGACAATATAAGAATCAAATGGGTATGAAAGAAAAAATGGATGTACTAAAACCTGAGATGGATGTTATACAAAAGAAAATGAAGGCCGAAAAAGATCCAAAGAAAAAACAAGAACTTCAAGCAGAAATGATGGGCCTTTATCAAAAGCATGGTGTCAATCCACTAAATATGGGCTGTTTACCTATTCTCATTCAAATGCCTATTTTAACTGGCTTCTATTATGCGATTAGAGGTTCTGAGGAGATTAAAACACACGAATTTTTATGGTTTAGTCTTGGACATCCTGATATAGTCATTACCATTATTGCTGGGATCATTTATTATTTTCAATTTAAAGTATCCCAATCCAACATGCCGACACAACAGCAGGATCAAATGAAATATATGGGCTTGCTTTCTCCATTAATGATTGTTATGTTCTCTTTTAATGCACCTGCCGCTCTCCCTCTTTATTGGGTTGTAGGGGGTACATTTTTAATTGTTCAAACCTACATTAGTCGCAGCCTATATCAAAGCAAAAAACCTAAAGTACAGGTTAAACAATAATAAAAGGTTAACAAAAAGATGCCTGGTACAAGTACCAGACATCTTTTTTCCGTACTGTTTCCCCTTCTAGGGAAACAAAATTTATTTATACATTTTGAAAGTAATCCTTGTAAAAGCCACCGACTTTGCCAGTATTGTCAATGATATAATAAAATTCTTCTGTTTCATTTTTTACATCATAAACTTTCCCTGCTGTCAGTGCATTGTTGACCAGGTATTTCTCCGCATCTGTATGAACGCATTTTACTTTCTTAACGGTTTCCCGCTCACGCCAAGATAAATGAATCATCGTTGCCATCGTTCCTTTCCGTCTTTGTCCAATTATTAGTATAATCAATACAACCCTTGATACGCAACAATATCCATTCATCTACCCTTGAAAAAAATTAATGCTTTGCCAATACATTTCTCGCATTCTCTCGTAAACGGTATTTTTGAATTTTTCCTGATGCTGTCATTGGAAATGACTCTGTAAACTCAATGTAGTTAGGGATTTTATGCTTAGAAATCTTACCCATACAATATTCCTTAATCTCTTCTGCAGTTGCTTTCTCCCCCTCTTTTAGTATGATCCATGCCATGACTTCCTCACCGTACACTTCGTCTGCAACACCTATTACTTGGATATCGAGTATTTTGGGATGGGAATATAGAAACTCTTCAATTTCACGAGGATAAATATTTTCTCCTCCTCTGATAATCATATCCTTCAAACGACCTGTAACCTTGCAATACCCATTTTCATCCATAATGGCTAAATCACCCGTATGTAACCATCCATCCTGATCAATTGCATCATTTGTCGCTGCTAAATTTTTATAATATCCCTTCATCACATGGTAACCTCTTGTACATAATTCCCCTTGCAAACCTCGTTCCACTTCTCTGTTTGATCCAGGTTCAACAATTTTCACCTCAACCCTTGGAAGTGCTTTCCCAACTGATTCGACTCGTAATTCAATTGGATCGTCAGTCCTGGTTTGGGTAATGACTGGTGAAGCCTCTGTTTGGCCATAAGCAATCGTTATTTCACTAGCACCCATTTTCTCTATAACAGCCTTCATTACCTCAATCGGACAGTTGGATCCTGCCATAATACCCGTTCGCAAGGTTGATAGGTCATAATTATCAAAATCTGGCTCATTCAGTTCTGCGATAAACATCGTTGGCACACCATGGAGACCGGTACACTTTTCATCTTGAACCGTTTGAAGCACTTTTTTTGGATTAAAATCTTGAACTGGAACCATTGTTGCACCGACAGAAACACATGCCATCGTACCAAGAACACAACCAAAGCAATGAAAAAATGGAACAGGGATACAAAGTCTGTCTTCAACAGTCAGTTTCATGCAATTAGCAATATTAAATCCGTTATTGACGATATTGTAATGTGTGAGCATAACACCTTTTGGAAATCCAGTTGTCCCTGAGGTATACTGCATATTAATCACATCATCAGGCTCTAGGGAGTCCATCCGTCGGTTTAATTCTTCATCGGTGACCTCTTTACCTAGTAGCATGATATCCTCCCAGGAAAAGGTTCCTGGATACTTCTTATCACCAAGAACAATTACATTCTTTAGAAAAGGAAGTCTGCTGCTATTCACCTTCCCTGGTTCTGCGTTCTTCAATTCAGGAACAATTTCGTAAATCATATCTATATAAGATGAATCCTTCCAAATATCCATCAAAAGAATGGTGGTAGAATCAGATTGTTTTAATAAATATTCGAGTTCAGCTGTACGATAGTTGGTATTCACAGTAACCAAAACAGCCCCCATTTTACCTGTAGCAAATTGGGTTACAAGCCATTCAGGAGTGTTACTCGACCACGCTGCTAATTGTTCCCCTTTTTCTATACCAAGCTTCATAAAGCCCTTAGCCGCTTTTCTACAAATACTGTCAAATTCACGATAGCTCCATCTTAAATTTCGATCTGAATAGATCACTGCTGTATGGTCTGTATGTAATTCTGCTTTTTCTTCTAATAATTTACCAATAGTACAATTTAATAAAGCTGTCATTTTTTCCTCCCCCTCAATACAAGTAAACCAAGCGACAAATTAAAACGCTTTCAAAAGTATGTTACCATATTTATGAGAATATTCAATATTTTTAGAATATAATTTTCCCTTTTTTACAAGTTTGTGAACCTTAAAAAAAATGATAAATAAGGGTTCTCAAAGTGGATGAAAACCATTACAATAATAAAAACTGAATATTCAATCCACTTTCCAAGGAGGCATTCTTATCTTGAAAATTATGAGTAACGAGCAATTGGTTGTTTCGTATCGGGATGCATTAAAGTCAGGTAAGGAAAAGGAATGGATTAAGATTCTAAAAGATGAGATTCAACGTCGTGGACTAAGGGCGATTAAGAAACGTTAGCTATCTAACATTGAAAGACCGCTGAAACATGTTTCAGCGGTCTTTTATCATTTTCAACATCATTGCATTGGTATTAGGATTTCCCTTTATTAGTGACGATTGGTACGGAAAAACTCACTTTTGTTCCCATCCCTTCTTTACTTTCAATTAATATAGACCCATTGTATTTTATTACTAACTGCTTAGCAATGGAAAGGCCTAAACCCGTACCACCGTTTTCACGTACACGTGCTTTATCTACTCGATAAAAACGGTTAAACACGTCTGGGATATCCTCATTAGCAATCCCAATTCCTTGATCTGAAACAGATACAATCACATCCCCCTCGTCTCGGACTGCCGAAATGGAGATTGTTTTATTCCCATTCGAGTATTTTATTGAATTATCTAATAAAATAATTAATATTTGTTCAAAATGATGTTCTGCCATAGGAATCATCGGTAAATACTTTTCCATTTTAATTTCAAACTGATAATCCGGATGAATGATTTCTAGTTTACTAATTATTTTTAAAACAAGGTTAACTATATCTGATTTCTCAGCAGTTACAACTCTTTGGTTTTCTGCACGTGTTAATACTAAGAGGTCGTTAATTAACTTTTTTAATCTTGATAGTTCTTGTAATGAAGCATCTAATGATTCTTCTAAAATAACAGGATCCTTTTTTCCCCACCGATTTAATAAGGAAAGGTGGCCCTCCAGAATAGAAACAGGTGTCCTTAGTTCATGAGAAGCATCCTCTACAAATTGTTTTTGGGCCTGAAAGGATTTTTCAATTTCGTCCATCATTTCATTAAACACATTTGTAAGCTCAGTTAAATCATCCTTTTGTTTATAGACCTCCACTCTTCCCTGAAAGCCATCTTCCTTTATTTTTTTCATTCCTCTTGCTAACCGTCTAACAGGCCTTAACAACTGTTTAGCAAGAATTAGGCCGCTAATAGCACTAAAAAGAATAGCTGCAATTCCAAAGATAGTCATTACCCAAAAGAGATTGCTCATCATTTTATGATAGTTATTTAAATGACGGACGACCTCTAGTGTCCCTTTAAATTTGCCTCCATTGATTGGGTATCTTGCTACAATAGCCTCTTTTCCCTCAATTGAGATCCTATCGGTTGTACTAACCCTCGTCGGAACGGGCTCCAGTACAGGAAAGGTACCGTTTTTATCAGATACTAGAATATTCCCCTTACTGTCATAGACTCGAATTAATTGGTCTTTGTCATTCATGTTCCTTAAAAAGTCTTCACTATCAATTATGTCAGTACGGTTTAACGTTTCCGCCTTTGCTTTATAAAAGGTGGCAATATCCGTAATCGTTCGATTAATAGCAATTTCCTCACGATTCATCATCCATTTCGAAACAGTATGATATTCTAAAAAACTAAACAAGAAGAACGTAAGAAAAATGGCTGATGAACCACTTAGCACCAGTTTGGTTTGCCATGGCAATCTATTAAACATTCGTGTTATTTTCTTAATCATCTCATTACATATCCTGTACCGCGTACTGTATGAATGTAGCTTCCATTAACTTGATCATCTATTTTGTTTCTTAAATATCGGACATATACATCTACAACGTTTGTTTCAACACCAGTACTGTAACCCCAGACTTTATTTAATAGTACTTCTCTTGTTAATACAATGTTAATATTACTCATAAAAATGATTAATAAGTCAAACTCTCGCTTAGTAAGACCAATAATTTTTCCTGCTTTTTTTACAATACATGATTCAAGTTCGACTTCTAAATCCTTGAAGGTAAGCGTTGTTAATTCATTTGAATTGATTGCCTCTATTCTTCGAAACAAGGACCTTAATCTGGCCAATAATTCTTCAATAGCAAATGGCTTAACTATATAATCATCTGCCCCGCTATCTAAACCAGAAACACGATCAAGTACACTGTCTCTTGCCGTTATCATAATGATGGGAATCGTCTTATTTGCCTGTCTAATTCTACGGCACACTTCCATTCCATTTAATTCTGGAAGCATTAAATCGAGTAGAATGGCATCCCAAGTTTTTGAGAGTGCCAATTCTAATCCACTTCGTCCATTTGATGATACGGTGGTGTTGTAACCATCATGATTCAGTTCAAGCTCAATAAATCTAGCTAAATTCTTTTCATCTTCAATAATTAGTATATTTTGCATACATCCACGCTCTCAATTCATTTTTGCTTTCTATTTTAACTGATGTTTGTCTTTAAAAAAATCAATAAATGCATGAAGAATTTCAACTGATTGATATGACATGAGAGAAAGTGCTGTTAAAGAGAAAAATCCAACCATAATTAGTCTAACCCATAACATGTTACATTCCTCCTTACTATACATTTTGAAACATAAACACGGAATAATTGGTAGGGAAGAAGTAGGTGGATTAAAAGGATTATAAAAACATTTTACCTTTTTGAAAGGAGACCATGATGAGAGGGAGATTAGAATTTTCTTAGAAAGTATAAGAAAAAGAACAAAAGGCGGAAGCGCCTCGTCCAGCCCCGACAGGCAAATGTTCTTCGGCGGGAAAAGTCCGCCTTTTGACTTTTCTTGCCGAAGGTTATTTGACCCCGAGGGGCTAGGCGCTGGAGCTAGATTAAGACAACTAGTTCAGTTATCCATACTCGGACCTTTTTATAATTTCCGTGTAAACAATGAAAAAGGCAGACTCATTTTCTGAGTCCGCCTCTTCTTAGCCGTGCTTTAAGTATTACATGAATTTATTTGTTTCGATTTGTGATCGAAAGGATAGATCAGTAAGTTTTTTTTCAACTTTTTCGGCTGCATCAACCGGGTTATCGGCAAAAATATCGAAGAATTCTCCTTCGTATTCTTGTCTTGCATGGTCATAACGAGGGTCGTAATAATGTTCCAGTAAAATTCGAATTAATTCGTAATAGTTTTTTTCATCTAAATAGCTCAATAGTTTGTTTCTTACTTCCAAATCCCTGACTCGTTTTAATACCTTCTCCATATTACTTAATATTTTACTCTCATACCATGGTTCATTCTCATATGGCAGTACATATTCGGAAATTAGTTGCTGCACTCTTTGTTCAATCGGAGAATGAATATAAATATTTATCCCCTTAAATTTGATCTCCATTAGTTCCTCAGGCTGAACAGCTTTTCCAATTCGTTTACTTTCGGCCTCAACTAGAAAATAATTTGATCCTTGTATTTCTTGAAGCCCTTTAAATAAGAGCGAGTCAAAAGTTTTTTGGTTATGACCCTCACCTAGACCAATAGTGCCAAAAATTGACCCACGATGCCCAGCCATCTCTTCAAGATCTAAGATTGGATAACTCCTTTGTTTCAGAAGCTTTAGCACCTCTGTTTTTCCTACACCTGTCATCCCATGGAGTACTACTGCATTTTTGGGAATGATTGTTGGTATTTTTTCAAGTATATGATGTCTATAAGCTTTATACCCACCGATTAAACGCCACGCATATATCCCAGCAAACTCCAAGAAAGTCACAACTGCATTACTTCGCATCCCTCCACGCCAACAATGGATGACTAATTCCCCATTGGTATGATGGTCTTTAATGGTATGTAACAATTCAGGAATTTTAGGTGAGACGAGTTCCATTGCTCTCCACTTTGCTGCAGCCTGACCTTCATGCTTGTATATAATACCAATCTCATGCCGCTCTTCATCTGAAAATAATGGGACATTAATTGCTCCAGGTATCGCACCGTCTTTAAACTCAATCGGCGAACGTATATCAATAATAATTGGGGTCTTTAGCGTAAAAAGATTTTCAACAGTAATTTCTTTCATCTATATTGCACTCCTACAGAAAATGGGTCATCCCCATAAAATATTTGTTCTAGAAACAAACAAAACTTCCACAACGGGAAGTTTCAAACATAACAAGACCTATCGAACGAATTAAAATTACGTATTCCAAGAAAGAGTTCATCATACGTCTAACTATATTATATAGGAGTTAGATATCACTATCAAGAAGTAGAATATGCCTATAGTAGCATTACATCTTCAATTAGCGAAATGGTGTACCTGTTAATTTTAATATTAACACGTACCTGAACAAAAAAAGTCTACTCTTAAAAAAGAATAGACTTTTTTACTTAAACTATCTTCGATTTTTGTTTAAAGCTGGACATCAGCCCTTCCATCTCGTCTAGATTGTTTGACTCAAATAAATCCACTATTTTACTCCCTACAATTACCCCATCACAGTGTTTGGTTAACACATTAATTTGCTCTTCACTGGAAATTCCAAAACCAGCAAGCACCGGTATCAGACTTATCTCTTGTACTGCCTTTAGAAATTGATACAATTCAGCATCATAGTCATTCCTTACCCCCGTTATTCCCTTCACAGTTACTGCATATAAAAATCCATTACCCTTACTGGATATTAACTTGATTCGCTCCATAGGAGTGGTTGGAGTGACTAAGCGAATTAATTCCACATCAACATTCTCTAGATTTGGTGCAATCATGTCCTCCTCTTCAATAGGAAGGTCTGGAATAATACAACCATCGACACCTGCATCACTTATCTCTTTAACAAAAGCCTCTATCCCAAAAGAATATATCGGATTAAGGTAGGTCATAAGAATAATAGGTATAGATACAACCCTCCGTGCTTTTGCCACTTCTGAAATGATTGCTTTTAACGTGGTCCCATTTTCAAGAGCTCTTATCCCAGCACGTTGAATGGTTGGCCCGTCAGCCACTGGATCTGAAAATGGTACACCTAGTTCTATTGCCGTTGCACCGAATTTCTCTAATAATACCATCCGATTAACTAAATTATCTAATCCTCCATCCCCAGCCATTATGTAGGGAACGAAAGCCTTTCTATTATTTCTCTTTAGTAAAGAAAAGGTATGTTGTAAACGATTCATCTTATTTCTCCCCTTCAAGCCTAGTTTTCACAGTATCTACATCTTTATCTCCACGTCCTGATAAACAAACGACAATGTTTTGTGTATCTTGCATTTCAGCGGCAAGTTTTACAGCAAAGGCAACTGCATGTGAACTTTCTAACGCTGGTATTATTCCTTCTAGCTTCGATAGAAGGCGAAAAGCATCAAGTGCTTCATTATCGGTAATAGAATGGTAGTTTGCTCTTCCGATATCCTTTAAATAGCTGTGCTCTGGTCCAACACCTGGATAATCAAGACCAGCAGAAATCGAGTGCGCTTCTTGAATTTGACCATCTTGATCCTGCAGTAAATACATTAATGCACCATGTAAAACTCCTGGTTTTCCCTTGGTTAAAGAAGCTGCATGATAATCTGTATCTACACCCTGACCTGCTGCTTCTACACCATAGAGACTGACCCTTTCATCCTCTATAAATGGGTAGAACATCCCGGCTGCATTACTTCCCCCACCGATACATGCTACCACGGCATCCGGAAGGACACCTTGGGCTTGTAAAAATTGCTCCTTGGTCTCTTTACCAATAACACTTTGGAAGTCTCTTACCATTTGAGGAAATGGATGTGGCCCCATAACTGATCCTAATAAATAATGGGTATCATCAACATTTGCTACCCAGTATCTTAGGGCCTCATTAACGGCATCCTTCAATGTAGCACTACCTGATGTAACACTAACAACCTTTGCACCGAGTAATTCCATCCTAAATACATTTAATGCCTGCCTTTTGATATCTTCCTCCCCCATGAAGATAATGCAATCAAGGTTTAATAGGGCACAAACAGTAGCCGTTGCTACACCATGCTGTCCCGCTCCTGTTTCAGCCACAATTTTTCTTTTTCCCATTCGTACAGCTAGTAATGCCTGACCAATAGCGTTATTAATTTTATGTGCACCTGTATGGTTTAAATCTTCTCTTTTTAAGTAAATCTTTGCTCCACCAGCATATTTTGTAAGATTTTCAGCAAAATATAAGGGGGTTTCTCTTCCGACATAGTCCTTTAATAATCGATTAATCTCTTCTTGGAAACTCGGATCATTTTTTGCCTTCTTATAAGCTTCATCAAGTTCAATCACTGCTTTCATGAGTGTTTCAGGAACAAATCTTCCTCCAAATTTCCCATAATGTCCTTTTTCATTCGGTAATGTATATGTGTTCATTTTGTTTCCCTCCCGTTAAGTTACCTTTTACCTTTTCAATAAAGGCTTTCATTTTAGCCAGATCCTTCATTCCATTGGTTTCTACTCCAGAACTTACATCTACCATAACCGGTTTGATGATTTTTATTGCCTTTTCTACATTTTCACTATTCAGGCCACCTGCAAGGATTACTTTTTTTCCATCAATTAATTGTTGATTCACTTTTCCCCATTCAAATGTAGTTCCATTTCCACCTCTATATTTACCTTTAGGACTGTCGAGTAATATATAATCACTAGGAAAATTAGCCATATCTCCCAAGCTATCGTTGTCTTGAAAGCTAATTCCTTTAATAACAGGTAAGGATAGTGATTTAGAAAAAGCAGCTGTTTCGTCACCATGTAATTGAATATGAGTAAGTCCCACAGAGGCAGCTATTTTTTCTATTTGCTCTTTTGTTTCATTTACAAAAACACCTACCTTATAAACTTGTTCTGGTAGTTGCAAAACAATTTCTTTTGCCCTTTCTACTGAGATCCTTCTTTTGCTTTCAGCAAATACGAGTCCTATTGCATCTGCACCATATTGAACAGCAGCCATTCCTGTTAATTCATCTGTTATCCCGCAAATCTTAACTTTCATCTTCCTACCTCTTTTGATAAGGGCAAACGGAAGCTTAAAAATGATTGTTTCACATCCGGACTTTTCATTAACGCCTCACCCACTAAGATGCCGTTTGCTCCTGAGTCTCTTACTCTCTCAACATCCTCTTGATGGAAGATTCCACTTTCACTTATGAGAAAGGCTCCAGAGCTTTTAACAATAGATGCCATCTTTTCGGTCACCTCTAGGGAGACATGAAAAGTCTTTAAATCTCGATTATTTATTCCAATTAGCTTTGCTCCCGTTTTAAGTGCTATTTCTAGCTCAACTTGATTATGAACCTCTACCAATACCTCTAATCCTAATCCTTTAGCATATTCATAAAGCTCAACTAGCCTTTTTTCATCTAATGCAGCAACAATTAACAAGATAATATCTGCCCCATTGGCTGCAGCAAATTCAATTTGTATAGGATCAATAATAAAGTCTTTACATAAGATCGGCAGATCCACTGTATCTCGTACCGTCGATAAATCAGTGAATGACCCTTTAAAAAACGTATGATCTGTTAAAACAGAAATGGCAGATGCCCCATACTCTTCATATAATCTTGCCTGTTCCGCAGGGAGAGTAGTATTATTAATCACCCCTTTAGAAGGTGATGCACGTTTGAATTCAGCAATGATTGAAATTTCATTTGCTGTTTGCAATCTTTTAATAAGTGACCTATTGGGATGTATTTTAGTGTGTAAAGGGCGATTTCCTTCACGGAGAAGGAGAACCTCTCTCTTTTTCTGTTCAATAATTTTATCTAAGATGGTCCCCACTTATATCGCCTCCTTCTGTCCTACTGCTTGAGTTCTTTCAATTAGCTTTTTTAGCTTTTCAAACGCAGCGCCGGAATCAATCATTTCTCTAGCTATTTCAATACCATTCTGAATAGTGGTTGCTTTACCAGCTGTATAGATTCCAATTCCTGAATTAAGAAGTACCGTATCACGGTGAGCACCTTTCTCACCTTTTAAAACGTTAATTAATAGTACAGCATTCTCCTTCGAATCCCCACCCTTTATACAGCTGTTATCATACCGAGGAAGATTAACCTCTTCAGGGGAAAAAGACCGATTGGTAATGATGCCGTCCTCAAGTATCGTGATGTAGTTCTCCCCTTGAAGTGAGGCTTCGTCCATAAATCCAGCTCCATTTATTACCGTCGCACGTTTGCGACCTAGTTTATTCAAGACTTCTGCAAATACCGGAAGTAAATCTCTTCTGTACACACCGAGCAATTGGAAATCTAATTCCATTGGATTAGTTAGGGGTCCAATAAAATTGAAAACAGTTGGGATTTTCAATTGTTTTCTAACTGTCATAACTTTTTTCAATTTAGGATGGACATTCGGAGCAAACAAAAAGGATACTCCAATTTCATGAAGAATATCTTCGGTTCTTTCTGGTGATAAATTCAAATTAATCCCTAAGTACTCAAGTACATCCGCACTTCCTGTCTTGCTGGAAACACTTCTATTCCCATGTTTAGCTACCGGAATACCAGCACTAGCAATAACAAAAGCAGATGTAGTACTGATATTGAAGCTCGAGGAACCATCTCCACCTGTACCACAATTATCTAAAACACCTGAGAATTTCTTCTTAAATGTCACTGTGTTTGCTTTCATCGCTTTTACAATACCTGTTATCTCTTCCACTGTTTCTCCTTTAGATTTCAAGCCCATTAAAAAGGCTGCAATTTCTGATTCAGAAACTTCTTCTCCTAAAATAAAATCAACGACTTCTTGCATTTGGGTTTCAGAGAATGACTCCCTTTCAGCTAACTGGAGTAAGTACTTTTTCATTTCCGCTCATCCTTTCTACTTCAAGTAAGAAGTTATTTAATATTTGTTTTCCTGATGGTGTTCCAATTGACTCTGGATGAAATTGCAGTCCGTAAACAGGATATTGTTTATGTTTGATAGCCATTACTACCTGATCATCGTTGGAATGCGCGATACATTCAAGCTGTTCAGGAAGACTGACCTCCTCCACGATTAAGGAATGGTAACGCATGACTTCGAAGTGGTCGGGAAGATCGGAAAATAGTTCACAGTCATTATGTGTAACCAGTGATGTTTTCCCATGTTTTATTATTTCTGCCCTCTGAATTACACCTCCGAATGCTGCTCCAATGGCTTGGTGTCCGAGACAGATCCCGAGAAGTGGAATCTTATTAAAAAATTCTCGGACCACTTCCATACATATTCCTGCTTCCTCCGGCTTTCCAGGACCAGGAGAAAGTATTATTGCTTTAGGGTTTAAATCTACAATTTGTTCTGTAGTTAGCTGATTATTTCTATAAACAACCAATTCTTCCCCTAGTTCACCTAAATACTGATAAAGGTTAAAAGTGAATGAATCGAAGTTATCAATCAATAAGATCATTTTTTACCCTCCAGGAAGGAATTTAATTTATTTATTGTCTCTTGGTACTCAGACTCTGGATCTGAATCAAAAACAATCCCCGCACCTGCTTGGATATAGGCATTTCCATCTTTTAAGATCAATGTTCGGATAGCTAGTGCAAAATCCATGTTTCCATTTGCAGATAAATATCCCACTGCTCCAGAGTACAAGCCTCGTTTTGATTTTTCTAATTTGTTTATTATCTCCATCGCCCTAACCTTAGGAGCACCTGAAACAGTACCAGCAGGAAGGCATGCAGCAAGTGCATCAATGGCTGATTTATCTTGAAGAAGGCTACCGCTCACTTCTGACACTAGATGCATCACATGACGATATTTTTCAACTGCCATGTACTTGTTAACATGGACGGTCCCAAATTCACAAACTTTCCCTAAATCATTTCTCCCAAGATCCACAAGCATTTTATGTTCAGCAAGCTCTTTTTCATCCTGCTGCAATTCCATCGCAATCAATTGATCTTCTTCAGGATCTACTCCCCGTTTTTTTGTTCCTGCAATTGGATTGGATATTACTATCCTGCCATTTGTTTTAATTAAGCTTTCTGGTGATGACCCAATAACCGTATATCCGTCAAATTCGATATAGAACATATATGGTGTTGGATTATGGGAACGATGTTTGCGGTAGAGAGACAATGGATTTCCGCTAAAGGTAGACTTCATACGTCTTGAAAGAACGACCTGGAAGATATCACCCTCGAGAATATGTTCTTTTGCAACCTTGATATTGTGAATAAAATCCTTTTTTGAAGTTTCTGAAACAAATTCCGATAAATAATAGGGCTCCTCCTCGTGATAAAAGGTAGGTTGTTTTATTTCTTTGATCCTTTGTAGCATCCTATTTTCTATCGCTTCTTTATCACTGTCAGAGGAAAGTGGAAATCCGCAAATCAATACCTTTTCTTCTAAATGATCGAAGACGATGACCTCTTCATAAAACATCAAATGAACATCTGGCATTTCCATTCCGTTCCGGTATTCTTCACCAATTATTTCGAACTGTCTGATGATGTCATACCCTACAAAACCTATAGCTCCTCCAATAAACGGGAAGGGAAATTCATCGGAGTTCTGTACCGGGATTAGCTCTTTTAACACCTCTAGCGGGTTTCCGCTTACTACCTTTTTTTCGCCATTCCGTTTGATAATCTCATTATGTTCCCCTCTAGAAATAAGTTCGTAGGAAGGGTCTACACCAATAAACGAGTAACGCCCCGTGTCATTGTATTTAAGGGAGCTTTCTAATAAGAATTTCTTATCACCACTTATTTTTTGTAATATTGAGATTGGTGTAAGGGTGTCACCCTTTATTTCATTTATAATAAGACTTGTTTTTGTTTTCATAACGAACCCCTTTTCAAAAAAATAAAAAATCGCCCTCTATATGCATAACGAATTACGCATATAGAGGGCGATTCTTTGACCGCGGTGCCACCTCCATTGAAGTAGAAATACGAATCCACTTCCTCTTTTCAGGTACAGAAAATGAATTCGATACCCTATCCTTTTAACGGTGGAACTCCGTACATCCCTACTTTACTGTTCAAGATGTCTCTTACAAGTCCATTCCACAAATCCATTCTTATCGGGCTCTCACCTCCCCCGACTCTCTGAAAAGAATAAAACATGTGTACTCCTCTTGCTCAACGATTTACATTATTTAATTTTTTGAATACAAAAAGGCCCCCTATCCAAAAAGGACGGGAGACCCGTGGTGCCACCTTCATTAGCTAAAAATTTAGCTCACTTTACCGATATCGAAGCAGATGCCTGAATATCTGTCTCTTGTAACGACGAGATTTTCGCCAAAGCCTACTACCCATATAGGAGTTCGGTTTGGAGGCTCAGAAGTCCATTCACTTATACGTCTACACTGATTTACACCAACCATCAGCTCTCTAAAGAATCCGTAAAAGTTACTACTCTTCGTCAATGCCCTTCATTCATTTTATTGTTTATTATGTTATTATACATCCCCATCTAATGTCAAGGATATTATTAAAAAAATTTTCAAAATATAAAATATCTTCACTTAATCAACTTTCCATTAAAAGGATTTTAGTTTCGAGTTTTTTTAATATGAAAGTGAGAATATTAACTGTAGAAACTAATTTAAGGCGGGATAGATGATAAATGGAACATATTGAACATTTGTGCCAAAACCCAACAGCTGATAAAAAGAAAGCAGCAGCTGGAAAAAAGGGATCCAGTGAGGTATCAAACCAAAAGTGGGCAATCATCTCAATGTCGTCTATTCCTTTGGTTATGACCTTAGGAAATTCAATGTTGATTCCTGTATTACCTTCAATGGAAAAAAAATTATCGATTTCGTCCTTTCAAACAAGTATGATTATTACGGTTTATTCTATTGTGGCGATTTTTTTAATACCTGTTGCAGGTTATTTATCTGATCATATTGGAAGAAAAAAAGTTATCATACCGAGCCTTATTATTGCGGGAATAGGCGGCATTATCTCTGGTTGGGCTGCTTGGAAATTAGATTCTGCCTATTGGTTAATTTTACTTGGCCGTGCACTTCAAGGGGCTGGAGCAGCAGGAGCAGCACCAATTGTCCTTCCTCTTGTCGGCGATATGTTTAAAAACGAAGATGATGTGAGTAGTTGTTTAGGACTAATTGAAACCGCTAATACCTTCGGCAAGGTACTTAGTCCCATTTTAGGAGCGTTTCTTGCTGGTTTTATTTGGTTTCTTCCCTTCTTCTCCATCCCAGTATTTTGTGCTATATCTGTTATTATGATGTTATTACTGGTTAAATGTCCTAAAACTACAGAGAAACCGATACCCTTCAAACAATTCTTTATCAATGTAAAAAAAACCTTTACGGAAAAAGGCCGTTGGCTTTATGCCATCTTTTTTATTGGAGGCATTCTTATGCTCGTTCTTTTCGGGATCTTATTTTATCTCTCAGAGGTCTTTGAAAAGGAGTATGACATTAAGGATATTAAAAAGGGCTTTTTTTTAGCCTTGCCCCTTGGGGCTCTTTGTTTGTCATCGTTTATTAGCGGGAAGGTAATTAAAAAAAATAAAGTCTTAATGAAATGGCTGACCTTCATCGGGATCTTAGCTGCAGCTATTTCCATTGCAGCGCTATGGTTTTCAATAAACCTATGGTATATGCTCTTGATGTTCTTAATAAGTGGAATAGGAATTGGGATCAGTCTTCCTTGTCTCGATGCTCTAATTACTGAAGGAATTGAAAAAGAAGAACGGGGTACGATTTCCTCAATTTACAGTTCGATGAGATTTATTGGAGTCGCTGCTGGTCCCCCAATTATTGCGTTATTGTTAAAGCAATCAAGTCATTGGATATTTATATTATTAAGCAGCTTAAGTATTTTGGCTGCACTTGTAGCTCTAATGTTTATTAAACCTCAATCAGAAGCTCAGAGTTGATAACAAAGAAGAGGCGGACTCATAAAGAGAGTCCGCCTTCTATTAAAATTATTTAATTGGTTTCTTAAGGAAGCCAATCAATAGTGCTGCTACAATTGACCCAATAATAATTGCAAGTGCATAAAGTAGTGCGCCACCTTCCACCAATGGGACAACGAATATTCCTCCGTGTGGTGCACGTAGTCCTATACCAAAAGCCATTGAAAGCGCACCTGCAATGGCTGAACCAGCCATTACAGAAGGGATGACTCGAAGCGGATCAGCTGCTGCAAATGGAATAGCTCCTTCTGTAATGAAAGATAATCCCATTACATAACATGCTTTTCCAGCATCTCTATCTTGATCATTAAATTTATTTTTAAATAAGGTCGTCGCAATGGCAATCGCTAATGGTGGTACCATTCCAGCTGCCATTATTGCTGCCATTGGCCCATAAACACCACTTGCCAATAAACCAGTTCCAAAAACATATGCTGCTTTATTTACTGGGCCGCCCATATCAAAGGACATCATAAGCCCCAACACAATTCCTAATAAAACTGCATTTCCTGTTCCTAGACCTGTTAACCAATCTGCAATCGTTCCATTTAACCATGCAACTGGTTTATTTACGACATATAGCATGATAAATCCTGTAATCGCAATACCAAAAAGAGGGTAAAGCAAAATACTTTTTATGCCTTCCAATGAGCGCGGAAGCCCCGAAAACATTTTCTTTAGAAGAAGAACGACATAGCCTGCTAGAAAACCGGCTACTAAACCGCCTAGAAAACCCGCTCCGCCACTTGCAGCCATCATTCCGCCAACCATACCTGGAGCAAAGCCTGGACGATCAGCTATGCTAAGTGCAATAAACCCTGCAAGAACTGGGACTATTAACCCAAAAGCATTCCCACCACCAATGGTCATTAATGCCTCAGAGATCTGGTTATAAGATGGATCATCCGGCTTAAATGAGTTATACCCAAACATGAAGCAGATGGCAATTAAAATCCCACCACCCACAACAAATGGTAGCATATTAGAAACACCGTTCATTAGGTGCTTGTAAAATCCAGTACGTGAACCTTTTTTCTCAGATTCTTGATTACTTTTATTCCCATTTCCATGATAGATAGGCGCATCTTGTTTCAATGCCAGATCAATTATTTGCTGTGGACGACGGATCCCCTCAGCAACAGCTGCTTGTATAACGTGCTTGCCTTTAAAACGTTCCATTTCTACATTGATATCTGCAGCAATAATGACAGCCGTAGCCTGCTTAATTTCCTCACTTGTAAGGACATTTTTTGCTCCGCCTGAACCATTTGTCTCTACTTTAATATCTACACCCATCTCAGCAGCTTTTGCTTTTAATGAATCAGCTGCCATATACGTATGGGCGATCCCTGTTGGGCACCCCGTAACAGCTACAATGAAGTGCTTCTTATTAGGGGTATTTGTTTCTTTCTTTTCTTCTTTATCCTCTTTATCATATCGATTAATTGTTTCAATAATTTCTTCCGGTGTCGTTGCCTTTAAAAGTTCGTAACGCACTTCAGCTTTCATTAATAATCCAGAAAGCTTTGCTAATGCTTCTAAATGTGTATTATTTGCACCTTCAGGGGCAGCAATCATAAAGAATAAATGTGCAGGTTTCCCATCAAGTGATTCATAATTAACACCAGAAGCCGATTTACCAAATACAATAGCGGCTTCCTTCACAACTTTAGTTTTGGCATGCGGAATGGCAATTCCATCACCAATTCCTGTGGTGCTTTGCTCTTCGCGTTTTAGAATAGCTGCTTTAAATTCAGAAGCGTCTGATATTTTATCTGCTTTTAATAAAATATCAACAAGCTGGTTAATCGTTTCTTCTTTTTGATTCCCTTCAATATTTAATAGAATCGTATTTTTTGATAACAATTCGGTAATTTTCATCATTTACCTCCCCCTACTTTATCTCTCTTATATAAACTTGTGGAAGTAGTTCTTCAACTATTTCCTTTGTACAAAGTCCTAATGAAAATGCGGTTGCACTTCCTGAAGCAACACTATAGCGAAATGCCTCTTCAATATTTGAAGTAGATTGATAGGCAGCTAAAAATCCTGCCACCATGGAATCCCCGGCACCAACTGAGTTCTTCACAACCCCTTTTGGTACCTCTGCAAATAAAACAGTATCCTTATTGATCAGAACTGCTCCATCTCCTGCAAGAGAAACAATTACATTCTTTGCACCCAAATCTACTAGTTTTTTTCCATAGGGCACGACTTCCTCCACGCTTGAAATCACTGTATTAAACAGTTCACCCAACTCGTGGTGATTAGGTTTAATTAGGAATGGTCGATAGGATAGGACTTTTTTCAAAAGATCTCCTTCCGCATCAACAACAAATTGAGCCCCATTTTCTTTACAGATTTTAACTATTTCTTCATATGTGGTTTTTGGTAAGGAGGAAGGGATGCTTCCAGCCAATACCAACAAATCTGTCGAATCCAGTTTTTCAATCTGGGACTTCAAAAGTTCGAAAGCATCTTCTGATATGTTTGGTCCTTTTGCATTAATTTCTGATTCTTTCCCTGTTTTTAGCTTGATATTAATTCGAGTATCTTCTGACACCTCAACAAAATCCGTTTCAATTTCTTCTCTTTTAAGAAATTGGTCAATGTAGGTACCAGTAAATCCACCAATAAAACCAAGTGCTTTACTTTTAGTCTGAAATTGTTTTAAAACCCTAGAAACATTTATTCCCTTCCCACCTGGAAACTTAGCTTCACTTACTGTACGGTTCAATTCACCAAGTTGAAAGCTTTCAAGTTGAACAATATAGTCAACTGATGGATTTAAAGTTAATGTGTAAATCATGCTGTCACTACCTTTATTGAAGTTTTATTTCGATATTGCTCCTGAGTTTCATCTTCTAAATCATTGGTTATAATAGCTGCTTCATGTATATCAGCAATTTTCGCAAACGATATCTCAGCAAACTTTGTATGATCTGCTAATATATAGGCCTCTCTTGAAAGTGATATTGCCTTTTGCTTTACCATTGCCTCTTCCTGGTCAGGAGTGGTGAAGCCAAGCTGTGGGTGTATACCATTAATCCCCATAAAGCATTTATCAAAACGATAGAGATCGAGACTCGCTAAAGCACCTCTTCCAATGAAAGCATTGGTATTCGGCTTTATTAGTCCACCAATCAAGTAAGTAGAGATCCCTTTATTAAGTAACGGTGATAAGTGCATTAGTCCGTTTGTTACAACGACAATATTTTTATTAGGTAAAAATTCAATCATTTCCCTTACTGTTGTACCTGCATCCAAATAAATAGTGTCCCCTTCTTCGACTAACCCAGCTGCATATTTTGCAATCTGTCGTTTTTCTTGAAGGTTTTTGAAAGATTTCTCAATCATGCTTGGTTCTTGAAGCTTGCCTTGTAATCTTGACGCTCCTCCATGAATTCTTTTTAGGAACCGTTGTTCTTCTAGCAGAGAAAAATCTCTTCGGATTGTTGATTCGGAGGACTTTGTCAGGTCCATTACCTCTTGAATTTTAACAATGCTTTTTTCTTTTAATAATTGAAGAATAATTCGATGCCGTTCTGGTGTTAACACTTAAATCACCTTCAACTTGTTTATTTGTTTTTATCATACTGAAAACGATTCCATAAATCAATCATTTTCTTTCAAAAACAATAAAATTTTGGATGTTTTTGAACGTTTTCAGAAAACTACTGTCATAATTAGTTTTTGAATCAGATGGTATTCTTCCCAATAGGATTTTTTATATAAACGGCTCTGTTAAATTTGCCTGTTGATTTCCGCTCCAGGCACGAGCGGTTCGTGGGTGTTTCGGCGAGCCTCCTCGGAGAAAAGCGCCTGCGGGGTCTCCCCTGAACTATACTCCCACAGGAGTCTTCGTGCCTTCCGCTCCAATCAACAGGGTGTATAAATCAACACTGTTCTTTAACACAGCTATATAATTAGAAAGTGAAATCACCATAAAAAAACACCAGAACGAATATTCTGGCGTTTTTCATTATATTATTGATATGGACTTAACCATGAAGGGTCTCTATCCTTACACACATGACATTTCAAGGTTTCAGGGTGAAAGGTAACAAAAGACTGTCCACAATTTAAACAGCTTTTTGAATAAAGCCCTACATTCTCCACATTCATTTTCTTTACTTCTGTTCTAATGTGAATAGCATCCTCCGAACAAATATCACTACATGCCGTACATCCTACACATTTTTGATGGTTTAATTGCAGCGTTTGATTGATAATTTGGAATACCTCTTGGGTACAAAACGTAATACAAGCTTGGCAAAGTGTACATTTTTTTCTATCCATCAGGATGGTGTAAAATTGATATTCAGGGTAATAGTTTGCAAGTTTCCACTGATTCACTTCCAGTTTCCAGGATGCTGGTGCCATACTTTTTGCTAACTGCTTCCCTTCTCGTTGCAAAGAGGTAAAAAAGGACCTTCTCGAAAACTTCTCCTCTTCTTGTGCCTTTTGAACAACCTCTATTACAGGTTCACCCACAACTTCTAGAGCCTTATTTGTTTCAGTTAGTACCCTTTTCCACGGGTCATTCAGTGGTAAATTTTGAGTCTGTATGCTCTTTACTCCCCTTTTTAAATATATTAATAATTCTTTTACGGTCGGGGTGTAGCTTTCGTTATATAGTAGTGACCCTTTAAAAAAATCTCTTGAATCGACAATTCCTTCGATTGCTGATAATGGACAAGCAATCACACACTCTCCACAGGAGTTACATCCTTCAAGATTTATTTCTATTGATTGTAGATTAAGAAATAGTGCCCCCTTTGTACATGCCTCTACACAAAAAGTGCACGTTGAGTGAAGATTACTTTGTCTTGAACAGTTCTCCGTTATCTTCAAATCCATATGCATACTTTCAAGCAGATGAATGATTAGAGACATACTATCACCTACAATTTGGCATCCTTGTGAGGTGTAATCACAATATTTGGGTGGGTAATTGACGCTTTCGGCATGCCTTTTATTTGACTTATACTTCCATACTTTTTCCGTAGCTTTTCTACGGGGCCAAATTCAATAGCTCTCATCGGACAAGTGGAAACACAAACAGGTTCCTCACCTTTTTCTTGAAGATTCATGCAAAAATCACATTTATCAGATTTAAATTCTTTTGAATTATATTGTGGAGCTCCATATGGGCATGCTTTTACACATAATTGAGCACCTTGGCAAACCTTTTGATCAATCGTTACAACTCCAGATTCTTTATTCTTCGTAATGGCCCCCGTAGGACAGCTTGGGATGCACTTTGGATTTGTACAATGATTACAAGCAATAGAATAATAATAGGCTTGTACGTTTTGAACCAGCCCCTTGCTTTGCTGTTGTATAAAGCTGCCGTTTTCATAGGAGTATACTCTTCGGAAGTTAATACCAACATCAAGATTGTTTTTATCCTTACAGGAGACACTACAGGCTTTACACCCCGTACAAAGACTTTGATTTATATAAAATCCTAATTGAGCCAAACTTCCTCACTCCTTATGCTTTCTTCACTTCAACAAGGTTGGTTTGTTGCGGGTTTGCTTTTGCAAGTGGCGTTGGCCTCTGAGATGTAAGAACATTTAATGACCCCCGTTGATCCAATCCATCTTTATCAGGTGTGTACCATGCCCCTTGAGGAATTCCTATTACACCTGGAGTTATACGTGGAGTAACCTTTACATCAATTACCAAGGTCCCTCGCTCATTGAACACCTTTGCACGGTCTCCGTTTTTCATTCCACGTTTCTCCGCATCCAAAGGATTCATCCACATTTCCTGCTTTGCAGCTTCCTCTAGCCATGATTGGTTATCATAGGTGGAGTGGCATCTTCGTTTATAATGCCAGCCAATTAACTGTAAAGGATACTTTTCTGTTAATGGATCTTCTGGACCTTCCCATGAAGGAATATATTTTGCTATGGCAGGAATCTCATCATGCTGATTCATATCCCATAATGCCTTTGAAAATAATTCAATTTTTCCTGAAGGAGTTTCAAATGGCTGTTTTTCAATGTTATCAATTTGTTCTTTGAAGCCAACAAGTGGTTCGTCAAACTTAAAGTGATGCACTCCTTTATCTCTAAACTCTTCAAAACTAGGGAAATTTGGATCTAGCTCTTTTTTTGTTCTTTCCACACTTTCTTTCACCAGATCAAAGGTGGTTTTTCCCTCGGTGAATTTATCTTTGATCCCTAACTTTTCTGCCACTTCAGCAAATACATCATATTCATCTCGACATTCATATAAAGGATCGATTGTCCTTTCACCAAGGATTACATAATCTCCAAAGCACCATGGGACCCCTATATCCCAACGTTCAAAAAAGGTGGTTCCAGGTAATAAAATATCAGCAAACTTCGCACTTGGAGTCATAAATAGATCACTTACAACAATAAATTCCACTTTGCTTTCATCTTCCAATAAAGCACTTGTTTTATTAATATCTGAATGTTGATTGATTAACATATTTCCAGCCATGTTAAAGATACATTTGATATTGGACGTTAGCCGTTCAACACCTTCTAATCCATCCTCTGCTGTCATTTTAATTCCTTTTTCAACTGCCTTTGTCCATAAGAAACAGGGAATGGAGGCTTTTACTGGATTCTCAAACGAAAAGGGATACACAATATCCGATCGACTCCAATACCCAGTTCCTGCAGCCCAACCACCTAACTTACCAACATTTCCAGTTAGACAAGCTAGCTGTGCTCCCCCCCTCATAAACTGTTCACCATATGCCTGACGTTGTGCTGCCCATCCTTGTATAAGCGCTGCAGGCTTTATGTTGGCATAGTTACGAGCAATTTCCCTGATTTTTTCGGCAGGCACGCGACAAATCTTTTCTGCCCACTCCGGTGTTTTAGGGACACCATCTTTTATACCTAACAGATAATTCTTTAAAGATTCCCCTTTTGGTATACCATCTGGCATGTGACTGTCATCAAACCCAAGACAATATTTATCTAGGAATTCATGATCATGTAGGTTTTCGGTTATAATTACATAACCCATTGCATCCATCATGGCATTATCAGTTGTAGGGAGAATGGGAATCCATTCATCCGCGAACGCTATAGCAGTATCTGTATATCTAGGATCAATAACAATAATTTTTGCCCCATTTTTTTTTGCCTGCATCAAATACTCCCTATAAGGGGTTGAAAATATCATTTCGGAAGGATTTTGTCCCCACAGAATAATATATTTAGAGTGTAAGAGTGAATCAAAACTGCTGCCTGAATTGTTTGTACCATATGTGTATGGGGTTGCTACATTTCCTGCCCCTGAACTATAATCATTACGGTAATTTAAAAAGCCACCAGTAAGTGATAAAAGCTTTCTGGCTGCATTTTTACCTCCATGTAACCCCCAGCTCTGACCGGATGCATAGTTTACATATCTAGACTCTGGACCGTAATGGTCGCCAATTCGTTTCACTTCAGTTGCAATGGTTTCGATTGCTTCCTCCCAGGAGATTCTTTCAAATTTTCCTTCTCCTCTTTTTCCAACTCGCTTCATCGGATATTTTAAGCGGTCTGGATGGTACAACAAACTCCGGTAATTTCTTCCCCTAACGCAAGCCCGTAATGGAAGGGTGGACAAGTCACCACTTTCCTGCGTGTCCGTGGTGACCCTAACAACTACGCCATCTTTCACATGCGCCTTAATGACACAGCGTCCGCCGCAATTATTAATACTGCAGGTAGAAACAATCTTTTCTTCTACTTTTGCACTTGATACTTCCTCTTTTTGTTGGCGCTCCACTAACAACTTGGTACCTACTCCTCCAGCTATAACAGGAATTCCAATTGTACTAGACCATTTTAAAAATGTTCTTCTCTGCATTTTATTTTTTAGAAGTTTGCTAATATGGCCATTTTCAGACATCGGCTAATGCCTCCTTCATCTCATATAAAGTTGTTAAGTCATCATTGATAAAATCATCAAGGAGCATGGCTGCTCCTAAAAATAATTGACTATTGGTAGTTTGAATTACTCGTTTACAAAAGTATGGAATCCAAACTGTTAAATGTTTTTCAAGAAACTGGTGTTGACTAGAAATTAATTCAATAAACCGATCATACTGGGTTTCCAACAAGCATAAATCAATAAGATTAATCATAAACTCCAATTCTAGTAATAAATGATCATCTGGCTCATTATTTTCTCTCACATATTTGAGTCCAATTTGATGATATTGTTCTCTAACTTGATAGGTCCATTCCTCAAATAGGAGTTGCTCTTTACTCCGATAATATGACTCCCATGGTGGCGCAGGTAATGGTCCCGGCCCAATGAAAAGGCGTTGATATTCTTCTCGCTCTTTCTCGAGATACTTGTTGGGTAGATGTTGAAAAAAATCACTTAATATTTTACCGCCCTCATGAATTTCTTCTAATTCTTGTAAATTGCCTTTATCGCGAATCTCAAAATATTTAATACCACTAGTTGGCATTTGAAATAATAAATGAAGCAGTTGATAAAAATTCTTTCTAGACTTTAATAGAGGCTGTAACAACTCCATATGTACTGACGCGGCCATGTTAGCCATTTTACCCTCTCCTATTTGTGAAGTTATTCACAATATATCTGAAAATTTTTTCACCTACTTTTTCCCATTATTCCTTATATGTTTATCTTACCTTAAACTTTTTTAGTTTGATTAACTTTGTGCAATAATTCACAATAAATTCAAATTCCTTAAAGTAATTTTAATGTTACTTAAAATTTGATACACATCTTTTTCTGTTATGACAAAAATATGTGTATAATAATAAAGCCGAATAAAAAGAAAAGGATGATTCCCTTGAATATTACAGGTCATGAAGTTGAAAAACTTGAAGATCCATTTGGTTTACTTTCAGGTGACCGATATGAATTTTTTATAGAACTTGATGTGGAAGAAGAGGACGAGCTATATTCCGAGAAGGGAGTAGGGTTAAAAGTAATTTACGTTTCTGATGAAAATGGAGACAAGATTACTAATTATTATTTCTATGAGCGCGAAAGTGAAAAAGTTCTTGATTTCGAACTGGAAGAAGACGAAGAAGAGCTTGTCTTAGCTTATTGTAGAGAAAACGCTGTAGAATAAAAAAAACAGGGAGTCTAGCTCCCTGTTTTGAAAAATCACATAAAATTTTTACTATGGTTATGAATTACCTGTAGTTCTTTCGTCGTTTGTCTCATTTCACTTTTACAAATAGGACAGAGGGGTACTTCAGTACTCTTAAAATTGTCGCGAATCCAACATTTACAAGCATCAGAAGTACATTCCCAAATTTTCGTTTCTTCTAATTTTATTTCTTCATCATTTTTTCTACCAAATGCCAAAACGATCACCCCTTGTACTTAGTTAATAAATGGTATGAACACTTTGTTTGTTAGCTCTAAAGCTCTTTTTCTAGTGAAAAAATATAGATAAAAAGGTGATGCTTTAGTCGTATGCATCACCCTTTTATTTTCTAAAGATTAAGCTGATTTTACGTTAGAAGCTTGTGGTCCGCGAGCGCCTTCAACGATTTCAAAAGAAACTGATTGGCCTTCTTCTAATGTTTTAAAGCCTTCTGATTGGATAGCTGAAAAGTGAACAAATACATCTTGACCGCCTTCTGCTTCAATAAATCCAAAACCTTTTTCTGCATTAAACCATTTTACTTTACCGTTACTCATCAATATAACCCCCAAGATTTTGTTCACTTTAAGTTTATCTGAACATTTAAAAATAATAAAAAAGACGTACTGTCACGTTTGGGCAATAGACATCACCCACATTTCCGTGCAGTTACGGCTACTTAAACGAATAAATATTTAACGAACTTATAAGCGTAATTTTAGTTTATTACACTTTACACTAATAGTCAATTTATTTTAACTCTCATAAAATACTGAATTAATTCATCCAATACCTCATTTAAATCAGTAAATTGGTATCCTAAATGGTTCACTCTGTTAGTATTAATAGACCAAGAACCATCCATACCATATGGTGAGGAATTTTCCTTTGTTACTTCTGAAGTTATGTCTGCTGCTTCCCCGGTTATTTCCTCTATTTTCCCAAGAAAACTCCTTAAGGAAATATCGGCCTTACACCCTGGATTAATAGGTCCTGTAAACACATCACGCCCCATATGTAAAAGGAATTTAGCTGCTTCATCTGATGTAATAAAACTGTATTTCGCATCCGGAAATTTAATGCCTATTGGCTTCCTATCTAAGACCCTGTCTACATGAAACTTGAGTCTATTCGTATAATCGTCTTTACCTATGACAAGTGGAAAACGAACGGCCACTACATCAAAATCGGTCTCTTGAAATAAATAAGCTTCTGCAGCCCTTTTTGCCTCCTGGTATCCCAAATATCCTGGATAATCCCTTCTTGCTTTAAATTGAAAGTGAAAGCTGAATGGATCAAAATCTTCTTCTACATGCTTATCCCCATACTCATAAACAGCCATAGTTGAGGTGAAAATATACCTCTTTACCTTCCCCTTCAGTGCTTCCGCAGCATCCTTTGCTTCTTGCGGGGAAAGACACGATTGGTCATAAACAACATCCCATTTCCTTTCACTAAATGCATGGATAAGTGAAGCCCGATCCTCACGATCAATAATTAATCTTTCTACTTTCTCTCCAAAAGGGTCTTTCGATTGTCCTCTTGTCGCAATTGTCACAGCAATGTTTTCGTTGAGCAGCTTTTCCACAAGCAACTTCCCGAAAAATTGTGTTCCCCCTAAAACCAGCACTCGTTCCATTTCACTTTTCCCCCTTTCCATTCTTTCTTAATATTCACCGTCCAATTGAAAAATTCCTTTTTTTAAATCCCAACATGAAAAACTACCGTTCACAATAAAGAAAATGAAACCCCATAAGAGTTTCATTCTTTTTGAAATTCACCACGCAAAAAAGTTTCTGTAAAATTCTGGGCGAATTTCTGTATATCTGCTTCCATTCCAATGTAGTCTAAACTTTCAATTGGTTCTTTGTCAGGTTTTGGACGGAAATCTGCAATACTTTTTCCTTTTGCATTACCAAACTGTTCAACTCTTACACGCCTTGGGATATACTTTACGAGTTCAGGATTGGTCAAGGCCATAAGGGGGACAACATCATGAAGGGGGGCGCCTTTTATTCCAGGGACATTTGTTTGATAAGCATTAAAATAATAATCAAAGGCTGGTTTAATTAGTGGTTTAAAAGGAGTAGGACTATTCTCTGAGAGGTAATTAATGATTTCTGGTGTAATAATTGCTTTATTGGTTATATTCAATGGGTGTAGGTATATATTATGCGCTTTTTCCATGACTGTATACGCCGCGATTGGGTCCACAAAAAAATTAGCTTCCGCTTCTGAAGTGATATTTCCTGGCACCAAAAAGGCCCCACCCATTATATAAAATGCAGCGACATCTTTTAAAACATTATCTCCATAGAGAATAAACATCAAGGACAATTCAGTCAATCTACCAACAGAGACAATAATAAGATTTTCTCTATATTGATTAACAATATCAAGAATCTTATTAAAGTCATAAACCTTTACATTTTTTAACGTATCAGGAGGTTTAATGGGGCCTAATCCTTCCTTCCCATGTATTTCTGGATAGTATTGCACGAGTTCTCCTGATAAGGGACCTGCCGCTCCGCCAATAATAGGGATATCTCCTCTACCACCTAGACTTAAAAGATACGCGGTATTTCTGATTGACTGCTCCTTTGGTGTATTGCCATATCCGCTTACCACACCAACTAAATTAATTTTCGGATTAAGTAAGGCGTACATTATTGCAAATGAATCATCTACTCCGGGATCTGCAAACAAAAGCACATTATAAGCCATTGCCTCTCCTCCATTTAGTTGCTAATTTTTATAAACCTATGCTTAGAACAGAAATACAAGAACATGGATAGGCACAGAAAAAACTGACTCTTATATAGAGAATCAGCCTATTGTGAATCATTTATTTTATGCTTCCTTCTTTACTTTAGGCACTTTTGTTGCCTTGGTTGCTTTTGTTGCTGCTTTTTTCTTAGGTGCCGCTATTTTGTTTGGCTTCGTACGGTCTATTGATGCTTGTAAAGCTGCCATTAAGTCTGTCACATTTGAAGGTACTTCCTTTGCAGCCGTAGTAACTGTCTCTTTACCAGTCCGCTTGGATTCAATTAATTCAAGAAGTGCGGTTCGATAATCATCCGTATATTTTTCAGGCTCGAAAACGGAAGTCAACTGATCAATTAATAAAATAGCTGTATCTAGTTCTTTTTGTGTCACTTTATCCTCTGAAGGGACATTCGGCACATCACCAGCTTTACGAACTTCATCAGGATAATGAATCGTTTCCATCACTAATGTATTTTCATATACACGAATAACCGCAAGCTGTTCTTTTGAACGAATTATTATTTTGGCCAATCCTACTTTTTGTGATTCCTGCAATGCCTTTCGTAACAAGGAGTATGCCTTACCTCCTCCTTCATTGGGAGACATGTAATAACTTCTATCAAAATAAATCGGGTCAATTTCCTCTATTTTTACAAAATCAATAATTTCTACTGCCTTTTCCTCGTTTTCTTTTCTTAATTTTTCAAGTTCTTCTTGATCAAGAACAACAAATTTTCCCTTTGTGTATTCATATGCCTTTACGATATCCTCCGGTTTCACTTCTTCTTCACAAACGGAGCAAATTTTTTCATATTTAATCGGGGCATGACATTTGTTATGCAAGGTGCGAAGCTTTATGTCTTTATCTTCTGTTGCCGTATGGAGCTTGATGGGGATATTAACAAGTCCAAAACTGATACTTCCCTTCCACATCGTATGCATAAATCATTCTCCATTCTTTTTGTTTTTATTTTGTGTTTCTTCGGTTCTTACATTCATAAAAACAATTGGAAAAGGATGAAGAAACTAAAATTGTAACAATATAATAAAAAAGAAGGGACGTTGTGCCATGAAGCCGATGCTGCCTAGTTTGACTTTTGAACTGCCTGTTCGTCCCAATTGGGTGTACGAGGTGAAATACGACGGTTTTCGTGCCATTTTAGACTGGACCTCCAAGGGGATTGAGCTAACAAGCAGAAATGGGAAGACCCTTTTACCTCAATTTCCTGAAATAAAGGAGTTTTTATTGAAACATGAAGAACAATTTAAACCATATCTCCCTCTTCGTTTAGATGGAGAACTTGTATCACTAGAAAATACGCACAAAGCTAATTTTTCGGCTATCCAAGTTCGTGGCCGATTAAAATCTGAAAAAAAAATCAATGACCAAGCTACACGCTTTCCTTGTCGCCTAATGGTCTTTGATTTATTGCTCCTTCGCGGAAATCCTATTTCTATTCAACCATTCGAAAAACGAAAAGAAGAATTAAGGAATTTATTTATCATCATGGGTTTTGACTTAGATTCCGACCCGTATAATGACCAATTACTTCAATTTGTAAATGCATATGAGGATTTTAATGAACTTTGGGAGAAAATTATCTTATATGATGGTGAAGGAATTATTGCTAAGTATAAAAATAGCCAATGGGAGGAAGGAAAACGATCCATACAATGGTTGAAGTATAAAAACTGGAAATATGTCAGCTGTTTCATCACAACTTATGATAAAACAAATGGATATTTTTATGTTGGTGTATATAGGGATGAAAAGGTTTATAGTGTAGGGCAAGTCCTATTCGGATTTAAACCTGAGGAAAAAAAGGCACTGCAACAAACAATTAAGCAAAATATGATACGAGAAGATGCACAGTTTATTTATGTCGAACCTGCTATCTGCCTTGAAGTGAAGTATTTGGAACTATACGATAACCAGCTCCGTGAACCTCATTTTGACCGTTTTCGCTTTGAAATTGAACCATCTTCTTGCACATATGAACGATTTATTTTTGCACAAAAGAACTTACCAGCAGACCTTGAGATTACCCATCCAGATAAACCACTCTGGGAAAAACTGGCGATTCAAAAAGCAGATTATATCCTGTACTTACGGGAAATTTCCCCGTATATGCTGCCATTTTTAAAAAACCGGTTATTAACAGTCATTCGGTATCCTCACGGAATGTTCGGTGAAGCTTTTTATCAAAAGAACTGTCCTGAGTATGCACCTGAATTTGTACAAACCTTTACTTCTGAAGGAATTGACTACATACTTTGCAATAATTTAAAAACTCTCGTTTGGCTTGGTAACCAGCTTGCCATTGAATTCCATATCCCATTTCAAACAACCACTAGCAAGGGCCCAAGTGAAATTGTTTTTGATTTAGATCCTCCTTCAAAGGACTACTTCCATTTAGCCATAAGAGCCGCCCTCTTTATAAAAGAAGTTCTTGATCAATTAAATTTAATTGGGTTTATTAAAACCTCTGGAAATAAGGGATTACAAATTTATCTTCCCTTGCCGGAAAACACATACTCCTATGAGGATACGAGACTCTTTACCAGCTTTATTGCAGACTACTTGATATCAAAGGATCCCGACTCCTTTACCATTGAAAGAATGAAGAAAAATCGGGGAAATCGCCTCTATGTAGACTATGTTCAGCATAGTGAGGGCAAGACCATTGTTGCTCCCTATTCTATGAGAGGGAATGAGCATGGTGGGGTAGCGACACCACTTTACTGGGAGGAAGTAGATGAAAGTCTACAGCTGATTTCCTTTAACATGGAAAATGCCCTAAAACGTATACGAGAGCAAGGAGACCCTTTTAATGATTACTTCCAAACCAAACAACTTCAACCGTTTGGACCAGTACTTGAGTTTTTAAAAAAAGGTATAGTAGAAAAAGGATAAGGAGAGCCCTTATCCTTCCATGTTATTCCCAATAAATTGTTGCGCTTGTGTTTGAAGCTTCTCATAGGTCCTTTGTTCGGAAAATTCATTCCTAATTTTGGTTGAAATTAATGCATTATCAAGATCAACTGTAACCTCAGTCTTGTAAAGATAAGTTGCATTTCCTATTAAATCTATTGTGTATTTTCCTTCCTTTTCATGGACAACACACTGGACCTTTCCTCCATTATTATAAACCTGTATGACCTCTTCTAATGTATTTAAACCTGTTAAACACGTCACAAGTGAGGACGCAGACATAGCCGTACCACAAGCATTAGTAAACCCTACACCTCGTTCGTATGTTCTAACATAAATGGACCCCGGCTCCAAGGATTTGACAAAACTGACATTTACTCCGTCTGGGAACAAATGATTCGGACCATTTACTCTCTCACTTAGGTTCTTTTGCAGATCCCCTTGTATTTGTTCTGTTTCTACAATTGTAATTAAATGTGGGTTAGGAACCGCAAGTGCAGTAAACCTCAACTCATCTGAAAGTTCTTCTATTCGCTCATTAAAAAGAGTTGGTTTTTCTAAATTTAACGGTAAAGCTGATAAATTAAACAATACAGGGGAAATTTCCACTTGATAGGTGTTTATATTTGGAAATATGTCATTTTGTTTACTAACTCTTAAATTGGCTTTCATTGTTTCTATTACTGCTTCATTTAAGCCGAGTAATTCACATATATATCTCGCAACAAGTCGTAATCCATTGCCGCACATTGATGCTTCCGAACCGTCCGCGTTAAATACACGCATTCTCCCATCAGCATGGTCGCTCTTCATAACAAAAAGTATTCCATCTGCACCTAAATCAGTATTTCTATTACAAAGCACTTGTGCCATTTTAGCCCGTTCACTTTCAGTAAATGAATATTCATTGGATATCTCATCGATAATCAGGAAATCATTGCCCGACCCATGACCTTTTATTAGTTCAATTTGCACTGTATATCCCCCACTTGAAGATGTAAATTTGTTTAATATATCATATCAAACATTGGTAATGAGGGAAACCATCTGACTCCTTTATCTCTCAATAAAGTATTCATTAATTAATAACGACATTTTTAGCAGCTTGTCCTTTTCTGAAAGAACCTCTCTAAAGGACAGTACAGGAGTATTGGGATCTGGGAATAATGGACTCCACGATACCGGCATCCAACCTCTTCGAAGTCTTCCTAGTTGATGATGACTATGATCTAAAACCTTTTCATCCATAAAAGTAGTTGCTCCTTGGATAAAGCCAATCGTTTTTCCTGTTTGATCCAAAAATTCCTTTTTATATTTTAGAAAACCGTTTTTTTCTCGTTTAAAGCACCCCAAATATGTCAGCTGTTCATCATATACTTCTATCTTTAGAACGCTGCCTCCCTTTACTTTATAGAATCCAATGGGTTCTTCCTCCGAATTGTAAAGTACATACATTTTTCTAAACTTAATCCTATCCAGCCACTTTCCATCATGTTTTTTAAGAACCCCTGCTAAGTGACCGTCAGGAAAATAAAGAGATAAACGTACCGTCGGTGTACTCATGTAAAATACTAAAAGATTCCTAGCAGAGGCTATAGAGTAAGATCTGTTCTTAGACTTTGCTTCTCCCATATGTCTGCTAATTGAAATGGATTGCTTTAGTCTAAATAGACAGAATTGAAATGAGATCAAACTATAAATAAGAAATGGAATGGTTAATAACATAACTTCATTACTTTTAAAAAAAGAGAGATTGCCTGCCACGATTATGATGGCTGGTACTAGAGCTGCAATACTACCATTTAAGTTTATATTGGCTGTATCTCGGTAATATTCATGTATTTTCATTAAGATAACTCCTTATCAGTTCTCTTATACTAGTTTATTTACTAGACTGCAAAAAAATGATAGAAGTTTTCTTATTATATAGGCTCTGTTAAAATTGCCTGTTGATTTCCGCTCCAGGCACTTCGCTTTCCGTGGGTGTTTCGGCGAGCCTCCTCGGCGCATGCGCCTGCGGGTCTCCCCTGAACCATACTCCCACAGGAGTCTTCGTGCCTTCCGCTCCAATCAACAGGGTATAAAAATCAACACTGTTCTTTAACACAACTTTTATCTAAGAAAAGAGAAGTGCCTTCTAGGGACACTTCTCTTACATTTCAATATATTGACGTATGGAGGACATAGATGCTTTGGCGTCCTCATACCCTTGATGATACAACGCTTCTAACCTAGTTGGGTTTCTTTCCATTCTCCCTACCGTTAATGGCTGTAAAGGACGAATGATAAGGACGTTTCCAGCTTTCTCTTCTTTTTCTAAAAAGGAGAGTGTTTCATTGTATATTTGATATCGATTTCTTAAGGACTGTTGTAAGCCTTTATATTCCGGATACTTACGATTCACAAGAAAATGAAACTTGGAAGGTTTCTTCAAATATCCTTCATTTCTTGTAAGGATGACAATATTCTTTTTAAAACCATCCTGTTGAGCTTTTTTAATAGGAATAGGGTCACTTATTCCCCCATCAAGCAGGACCTTGTCTTTAAACCGAACTTCAGGGGCTATAAATGGCAAGGAGCTCGATGCCCGTAATACGGTAAGAAGATCCTTATCATAATCTTGCTTCTTAAAATAGACAGGCTCTCCCGTTAGGCAGTCTGTCGTCCCTACAACAAATTCAGAAGGATTTTTGTAGAATTCATCATAATGGTATGGCACATGTTTATTGGGAATCTCATCAAAAATAAAATCCATTCCAAAAAACTGACGGTTTTTAAAATAATTTTGCCATGAAATATACCTTGGGTCCGCTGCATACTTTATCGTTACGGTTTTATTTCTCCCTTTTTGCTTTGACAAATAAGAGGCCGCATTACAAGCACCAGCTGATACACCAATAACATAAGGGAAAAATAATTCTTGTTCCAAGAAATATTCAAGGATCCCAGCGGTATAAACCCCACGCATCCCGCCACCTTCTAAAACCAAGCCGACTTGATTGAACATGGTTGCTTCGTCCTTTCTCTTTACCTTTGCAAATTCCAATAATAGTCATTATAGACCATGAAAGAATTTTTGCCTAACGAAAAGGCTTCTATTAAAAGTGTTAAAACCATAAAATGCAACAAGAGCTTACCACTAGACGGCAAGCTCTTTTTTTCTGAAAACATATACACTTAAAAATAATAGAATAATGATACAAGCGGCGGCAGTTAAACTTGCTGGTAAAGTATAATCTGAAAATCCTTTATGCATAAGTACTTCATTTGCATAACTTGTTAGTTGAGCTGGACTCCATTCCAAACGATTTGATAAGGTACTGCTAACTAGACTGATAACAATTACAACTGCCAATGAACTGAAAGCAGCAATCCCTGGCGTTAATAGTAAAGCACTAAAGAACAACGTGATTGTTATGACAACTGTAAGCCATAAACCGTATAGTAAAAACGATTGGAAAAAGCTTGCAAACGATATCCAGTCAAATAAAATACCAGTGTAATACCAAGTAGCCAAGTAACCCATCAAGAAAGAAAACCAGATTAAAAGTAGAGCACCCATCCATTTGGAAGTTATAAAGGCAAGATAGGAAACAGGTTTCACTAGAATCATAGCAGCGACTCCGCTTTTCCTTTCTCCAGCAATAATCCCCATAGTTGTGAGAACAATAATTAATACGCCAAGTGACGTGTATTCTCCAAGGCTTTGAATTAATACCTCAGCTGCAGAAGGTGTTGGAATTTCGACCTTAGCTCCCTCAGGAAGACCTCCAAATGAGTCTAGGATTTGCTCCATATAATAAGAGGTTAAAGGTTTTTGAACGCCAAGTAGGATAAAAGTTATCGGTACCCAAATCCATTTATAATTTCTCCACATTTCCAGCATTTCTTTTTGCAGCAAAATCATCCATTGGTTCATTTCCCCACCACCTTCATAAACACATCTTCGAGGGTCATACTACTAATCTCAAACTTTTCAAGGGGTAGATTATGATCAGAAATTACCTTTAAAAATGCCGACCTCGCAAGAACTAAATTTTTAACATAAATGCTCATCCGATTGCTTTCGTTCATAACAGAGTTTGTTACCTCATGGGTTGAAAAGAATGAGGCATATTCCTCTGCTTTACCTTTAAAATACAAATCAATTTTAGCTTGCTGATAACGTTCACGTAATTCTGACATGGACCCAGATTCGACAATTTCCCCTTTATGTAAAAACAGAATTTCGTCACACACTTCTTCAGCATCACCTAATATATGGGTAGAAAATAGAATAGTAGTTTCTTTTCTTAATCCCTCAATAAGATCTAATACCTCTCTCCTGCCAATCGGATCTAATGCAGAAACAGGTTCGTCCAGCATGATGAGCTGAGGACGATGGATTAAAGCCTGAGCAATTCCGAGCCTTTGCTTCATCCCTCCAGAATACTTACCTACTCTTCTATTTTTCGCCTCTACTATTCCTACCAGCTCTAAAAGCTCATTTGACCGCTCCCTGGCCTCTTTACCTGTTAATCCTGCCAATTTCCCTGTATATGACAAAAATTCCAATCCAGTCATCCATTCGTAAAACACAGGAAATTGCGGTAGATAACCAATTAAATGACGGATGTCTTCTCCTTTTTTAGCATCATTAAAGATAATTGATCCCTCTGTTGGGCTCATTAAACCTGAAAGCATCCTAAGTGTCGTGGTTTTCCCTGCCCCGTTTGGACCTAATAGGGCAATACATTTCCCTTTTCCTAATGTGAAATTCAGCCCTTTTATTACTTTCGTCCCTTGGAAACTCTTTTTCAACCCACGTATTTGGACAAGAGACATCAGTTATTTCTCCTTCCAATCACAAAATAAAGAATCGGTCCAATTATATTTACGAACAAGATGATAATTACCCATATCCATTTCGGTCCCTTGGTTTGGTCGATCCTAACTAAATCTATGATTGCAACAACAATTAAAATAAGTTGGATAATAAAGATTGGTGCAATAATCGGAAGATTACTTACGATAGAATCCATTCTTAAATCCCCCTTCCATAATTTCTTAATTTATAAGACTATTGTACTATAAACGCAATGTAAACTCGACAAAAAATTTTGCCGAGCAGGATTTTTTATTTAATTAATCTGAAAATTAAAGGGAATCTGTACTCATTTCCTTCATAAGCTTTTATAGCCGCAATAATAGTAAATACCAGCAGCATTATACCCAAGATCGCAGTGGTCACAATTCCTACAAGAATAATCATTAATAATCCACTAATAATAAAGTAAACGGTATAAGAAATTAAGAAGTTAAAATATTCTTTGCCATGATAATCAATAAATGAAGACTGATCCTTCTTTATCAGCCAAATGATTAATGGAGCCAAAACTGGAAAAAATAAACTTAAAACATAGATACCAGCAGCCAATAATCTCTCTTCACTTTGAGCCATTTTCTTTTCCCCCAATTGGAAATATTTAATCTTACCTTATTATTTACGCTTCATCCTTCTAAATGTTTCAAAAATCATAAGAAATCGGAAAAATATAATAATACTAACAATTTCCTGCTTTTCCTTAGGCACATATGTTGCTAAAATAGATAAAATACATTATCACCTAGAAGAAAGGTTCTATTATGATGAAAATACTATTAAAAAACGCAACTATTCATCCAATTACCACCAATCCCATTCAATCAGGGGATGTGCTGATTGAAAACGGTAAAATTAAAAAAGTGGGTTTGAATATCAAAACAGATTCTAGTGTTAAAATTATTGATTGTCATCAGCACTTTCTTTTTCCTGGCTTTATTGATGTGCATACCCATTTAGGTCTATATGATGAAGGAACTGGCTGGGCTGGAAATGATGCTAATGAAACGGCTGAAGCTTTAACACCCCATATTAGGGCTATGGATGGGGTATATCCATTAGACCAGGCGTTTACCGATGCAGTTAAAAGCGGAATAACAACCGTACATGTCATGCCAGGAAGTGCAAACGTCATTGGCGGGACTACCTCTGTAATTAAAACAACAGGTAAAAATATTAAGAAAATGATTGTACAGGAAGTGGCAGGATTAAAAATTGCTTTAGGAGAAAATCCAAAGCGGATACACAGTCAAGGAAATAATGATTCCATTACTAGAATGGGGATTATGGGGATGCTAAGAGAGGCTTTTTATAAAGCTTTTCATTCTGATACCCCAGAGGATCTTAGAACGGCTCCAATTGTTATGGCACTTAAAAGGGAGATTCCTGTAAGAATTCATGCTCACCGTGCCGATGATATTATTTCTGCCCTTCGCTTTGCTGAGGAGTTTAATTTGGATTTACGAATAGAACATTGCACAGAAGGTCATTTAATTGCTAATGAGCTATCCGATTTAAATCTAAAAGTTTCTGTGGGTCCAACTTTAACTCGTAGGTCTAAGGTTGAATTAAAGAACAAGACATGGAAAACATATCAAGAGTTAACCAACCACGGTGTCGAAGTATCCATTACAACAGACCATCCCTATACACCTATACAATATTTAAATATTTGTGCAGGAATTGCTGTACGGGAAGGATTATCTGAACAAAAGGCCCTTGAGGGTATCACTATTCTTCCAGCAAAGAACTTAAAAATAAACCAAAGTGTAGGAAGTATTGAAGTAGGGAAGGATGCCGATTTAGTCCTTTGGAGCCATCATCCTTTCCATTACTTAGCAAAGCCGAAATGGACGATGATTGGTGGAGAAATAGTGTATTCAGAAACGTAGAATTTTGTTGAAAATTGGTAAAAAATATTATCGAAATTCCACCAAAAAAACTATTCCTTTTTTTCTTTTTTTCTTGTATCATACTCTAAGTGAGTCCATTTAGGACTGAAGAATTTTGGGGGTTTTTTCATAAATCCATTAACAAAAAAAATGATATAGGGAAGGCAAATGGTGCGCCACCAGTTTTACTGGTTCTAGTGGGTTCGATTCCCACCCCGAAATTTTTTAAGTAACTTTATAAAAAATTTCGAGGGTGGGCCGCTTCTTCTTCTGACATGGGATCGGTATGCCCTAATGGAGGGATATTCATGCTTAAAAAACGTGATCTTCATGACAGCCACACATTATACGAATTAATGACGCACCCAGATGTCTTCCCTTTTGTACGTCATAAAGCTGATTCATATGAAGAATTCTTATTTATTACAAAACAAACGATTGAAGCTGAAGAGCGCGGTGAATTAATCTCAAGAACGATTCTTGATGAATGGGGTACGCCGATTGGTACCATTAATTTATTTGATATTGAAGATAACGCTGGGTTTTTAGGCACATGGCTTGGGAAACCTTACCATGGAAAAGGATACAATAGCCCAGCTAAAGACGCCTTTTTCAACGAGCTTTTTTACGAAGTAGGAATTGAAACTGTTTTTATGCGTATTCGAAAGGTAAATGTTCGCTCATTAAGAGCAGCAGAAAAACTACCTTATGTAGTGAAAGCTAACGAGTCAAGAAAAACAATTTATGAACAATTAAATGCTAGTGGCGATATATACGATTTATACGAGATACCAAAAGATTTATACACTTTATATCATTTGCGCAATGGCCTATCACAAACAGACGACCAACAATTATTGGAAGCATAAAAGCAATCGGTTCAATCCCGATTGCTTTTTTTTACTTATTTTAGTAATGATATTAGTCCGTCACGTTTTGCTCTATCGTTTCATTCACATCAGTTAAACCCATTTGGAGCATAAAGTCTTCTAATTCCTCATTTGTTAATGTTTCAAAGCGGCCATCATGAAAAAATACTTGTGTTTGATTTGGATTAATTCTATTCATATTAAAACTCATATTCTGTGCTCCTTTCATGGATGATTACTTTCTATTATCCACAAAAGGAATTGTTTTCATTCCCGAAAATCAAATTGTTCTAAAAATTTGGTTATCAGAAATTTATGATTTTGATACCTTACCTAATACATCCACCCCACCTGTGACTGGAATAATACTCCCTGTAATAAAATCAGACTTTTCATCTGTTAAAAAGGCAATGACTCTTGCAACGTCCTCCCCAGTTCCCTGCCTGCCAATTAATCCATTATTAGCTTCATAAGACTCTTTAATATTGCTTACTTTCCACTCATTTGTAATATCTCCAGGACAAACCATATTAGCAGTTATTCCGAATTCTGCTTCTTCGATTGCAATCGTCCTAGTTAAAGAGGCCAATCCTGCCTTTGCTGCCGCAAAAGCTGAACGATAAATCCAACCAGGTGTTGTTTCAACTCGATCATAACCTAAGGTAACAATTCTTCCCCATTTTTGTTTACGCATGGAAGGAATAACTAATTTCGACAAACAGAAAACTGACGTTAAGTTCCCACTTAATAGATAATTCCATTCTTCAAATGAATATTCAGTCAACTTTTTTCTTTCATGTATGTAGGGTCCAGCATTATGTATTAAGACATCAATGGAAGTAAAGAAGGAAAAAGCTTCACTTACTATACGATGACAATCCTCTTCTATAGCTACATCCCCCTGAACGGCTATATTTTTTGTCCCATAGCTTTCGTTCAGATGCTTTACTAATGATAGAGCTTCTGATTCACTATTTCGGTAGTTGATCACAAGCTGATATCCATTTTCCGCAAGATGCTCTGCCGTTTTTTTGCCAATGCCAGAAGCTCCTCCTGTAATCAAAGCCGTTTTCTTTTTCACGAACATTACCTCTCTATTTTAGAATCCTTCTCTATACTATATGTTAAAAAGATTCAATTATATATGCAAATAATAAACTTTGGAGAATGGAACCCGCTTCTAAATGGGATTATCTTAAGAAGTAATAACGGATGGGCAATCAGTTGCATAGTATGAGGTAACAACCAAAGCGGAGCCCCGAAAGATTGCGCTCCAATGGAAAACTAATAAAGGATGTGACAGGATGCAGACTGTAATAAATATTTTTAGCCTGAAAATAAACAGTGTATCTAACAACGGGTCTGTCAACATCGGGGAAGCCCTTCATAATGCGCATACTGCCAACCAGAAATCACAAGGACAAAATGCATCCTTTGGAGATTTTGCCCCTCCTACTGCAGCCATGGAAAATGTATTTATTGATCCTGATGTAAATGATATGGGGGATATTGCAAATCCAGCAAACGTTGTTTCTAATCAAATGTAAAAGGACTGAAAATCCATGCCTTTTCAAATAAATATTTTTAATATCAAAACTAATTCCATAAATAACAATGCCAATATCTCTTTAGGGCCCGCAGTCCATAATAGCCATACTGCAAATACAAAATGGGTAGGAACTAACATGGCACTTGGAGATTTTTCCCCAAGCACTTCTTTTTCAACAAATGGGGTAGCGGATACAGATATAAGTGATCAGGACCAAATTCTGAACCCATCCTCACCGATTACTAATCAATTTTAACAAACTGAAAGGATGAAATGTGATGTTCCCTTGGAATATTTTCCCCTTCAATAAGGATATGAAAGACAAAATGCAGAAAATGAAGCCTGAGGAAATTGATAACTATGTTCAGGATTTATTGGGGAAAATCATGCCTTCAAATATGCGTGGGGGGATGAATCCGCAAGATTTTTTCAGCGGTTTTCAATCACCCGTATCTCACCAACAGTCAGCAACAGGAGGGTTGAATTCTACAGCCTTTGAAACCCATGATTTTGTCTTCGTTCGTATACCGATCAAACATGATGAATGGATAAAAAATCTTCGTATTTACCATACAACAAACCAGCTGATTGTTGAACATATCCCACAGCATGACGATAAACATGTCATTACCCTGCCAGCCATTGTGAGAAAAAAGGGAGCAACTGCCAACTATAAAGATAATATGCTTGAGGTAAAAATCCCAAAAAATATTGATATGCAGTATTCACAAATCGACGTCACAGAAATTTTGTAAACGTCTTTTTTTTTGCATGTTTCTTATAAAGTTAAATATGATGAAAGTAGGTCCCCTTCATCTTACCTTTCATATTCCAATTCTGAATAGAGGGTTTATATGCAATTCTTCTTTCGTTTATTTAAAGTAAATAAAAAATTGACACTGAGAATAGCAGAATTGGAAAAGAAGCTCTCTTTCTTAGAAGCGTCTATTTATGAATTTCAGCATACTGCAGAACCAGAAAGCAATAGTCAACCTACAGACTCAAAGGAAAGAGAAAGCCCTCCAACCATTTTAATTGAGCAATTAAAAGTAGATCAAATTGTCATTCACCATGTAGATTACGCCAACAACTTCGGACAGTTAGGAATTAAGGAATTATCAGGGCGATTAAATATTGGAACCAACTACGAAGGTGAACTTTCAGATAAAATCAGCAAAAAGGTAAACGAAAAACTAAACGAAAAACTTAATGATAAGCTAGGGAAAACAGCTAAAGTGAATTTAAAAGCAAAAAAAGAGGAACCTTCATAAAAAACAGCCCCAAAGAGGCTGTTTTTTAATTATGGTCTTTTTTTTCCTTTTGATCCATTTCCATTCCATCCATCGAATCTTTTACATCTGCATCTTCTGGTTCACTCGGTGTTCCAACGATGAATTCCTTTTTAGGCATATTATGCATATCTCTTGCGGTGACATGAGAGATAATATAGTATGTCCCTTCTTGCTGGAAGGCCTTTTCCAGACTATAGACACCATCCTTTGGATTTTTAATTTCTACTTTTTCATGTTTTTCATCTTTTGAACGCCAAATCTCAAATATGACATCATCCGCGTCATTAACCATTTCCTTACCTTGTGTAACTTTTGCATTGAATGTTATTGGTTCATTAATTTCTCCCTTTTCAGGATTAACAGTCAAGTCTACATCTAGCATTTGAGGTTGTTCTGAATGATTTTCATCCTGATTACTACATGATGCCATAAGGCTTAAAACTAAAACTGAAATAAAAACAAGTACAAGCTTTTTCATCTCTCTCCCCCTAACTGATTGTTTCCATAATTTCCATGTGAATTTTTATTAAAGCTACTTTTGTTTGATCGGAGACTGAAGAATTTATTATCCTTTTTATCGCAAAAAAATATTTTTCATACTTATTTTTTCTAATTCTTGGATGTGAGTTTTCATCTAGCAGCTCTCGTTTAATTGCTTCGGTTAATATTTCTTCGCTACTACATTCTCCTTTATGTAATAAACGGTTATTCCAAATCGAACGATACTCCTCTAATAATTGATCGAAATTTTCCAACTCTTGCTGCAACTCCATTCCTCCTTTAGCCTCAATAGCATTGTTACATATTTACTAACATTATTGCAAAAAATAGATTTTAACAATTTATTGAAAGGAGAAAAGCAATGACAACTCCATATAAATGTCCAAATTGCAAAACGAATCGAAGTCGATTTAATATCATTCAGCAAGTATCCCATTCGGTAAAGCTAGATCCTCAGTCTGGAGTAGTGGTTCGTGAATACGAGGAAAGCACTCTAGAACCATTTCATCTCCCCTACAATGGACCAGACTATCGAGTTCAATGCGGTGCTTGCGGGTTAATTGAAGATGAGCGAACGTTTATTAAGTTTGGTGAACAACCTAGATAATTTTCACATAATAAAAACACCTTTATTTGAGGCAACCCTCATATAAAGGTGTTTTTTTCCTATGGGAGATTATTCTTAGTTAAAAAATGCTCTGAATCCACTTTCCAGGCATCTGATGGTGAAAAGCGAACTAAATGAATCGTTTCTTTATAGGTCTGTCTTCCCCTATTTTTTATGTACCAATCAACTTCAACTGGAACATCCAAACTAATTTCGCTTGTTAAGTCCTCTGCTGGTAGACGTTCCATTCGAGCTAATCTAATATTTTCAACTAATTTAAATACTGATCTCCACTTATTCTTTTGCAAAGAAATTTGTGAGGTAATTCTTGTATCATGTTGTTTTATACCTGCAATATAGGCGTCTATTACGTCATAAGGATTTGCTTTACCCAAGTATTCATTTAATTTTCCAGATGCTTTTAAGACCATCAGCATATGTGATAAGTCCATGGAATTTGTTCGATGAGTCGTACTACCATAAAAGTGAATACAAAAATGACCAGGAAAATTATTTTTAAGCGCACCTGCTCCATGGGGCATTCCATGCATCGATGCTCCAATCCACTGATTCTTATGAATAACAATTATTGCCCGTCGTTTCCAACTCCATTTACCCCCATATATTTTTTTCATTATTTTCGTATCCTTTGGAGTTAACGGCTGCACATCCGCATGGTGACTACCTGCTCGCCTTTGCACATGAAATTGTTTTCCGGTCTCTACATCCAAGACAATAAATTTTGAGTACTTTGGTAAGATTTGATTGACTTCATTCCAATTTAACATTTCAATTTTATAGTCAATATCAGATTGAGCAAGAACCCATTGTCCATTAAAGAGGATATAGAGTAATACTAAAATGCTAACTGCCTTCTTCAATTGAAATCCCCCTTTTAATGGTTTTTGACTACATTAAAAGAGTTACCTGAAGAGACTTTTATCATTCACTCTAGTTTCATTATTCTTTATTTTTTTCAAGAACGTTGAGCTGTTGTTGAAGTATATTCCAATCGATATTCTCACCAATAAACACAAGGTTTAAGGGTAAATTCATGTTTTCCTTCATGTATAAAGGCATACCATATGAAAATTGAAATAAAGTTGGAAAATCAGATGAACTAAACTTTACATAACCTTTTATTCGGTAAATTGTTTCAGGGAGTTGTTTTAAAAACACTTCAAAATCAGAGTGACTGACTGCGCCTTTAAATTGATAAACGAATGTTGTCAGATTTAGTGGTATTCGTTGGGAATCTTTTTTGGCAGCATCCTCAAATGAAACAGAGAGCTTTCGAATATCCCCTATTGCTACTTGTGAAAAGTTTGTAAGAAGACATCGTGCATTCGAATTAATGGATTGAATTTCAAAGGTAATACTTGCTTGATCCTTCTCTTCTAATTCATTTATTTTATTTACAATAATTATGTCCGCATGCCTTACTTGCTCTAAAATTAACTGTTGTAGCTGTGGACTTAATGCCTTTCGATTTTTCCACCTTGCACCGTCTATTGTCGTAATAATACCCTTAACAAATAACTTATCTGCAAATAATGGAGAAAGGATGGCATCTAATACTTCCACAGGATGGGCCGCTCCCGTTGTTTCTATGTAAATGACATCCGGTTTCTCTTCAACTAATAAACCTTGAAGCTGGGATTCAAGCTTATCTTGAATGGAGCAGCAGATACATCCCCCAAGTAACTCTTTCAACTCGACGTCATCGTCTATCGCATCGGAGTCAATCGAGACTTGTCCTAATTCATTCATCATGACAGCTACTTTTCTACCTAGGCTCCGTTCATCCTCTAGTAAGCGTTTTAATAAGGTCGTTTTCCCGCTCCCCAAAAATCCTGATAAAATATAAATCTCTGCTTTTTTCATCTTTCTATCCCTTCTTCTATCTTGTTCCCTTTATTATATATGAATAAGTGGATAAGAATCCAAAAAAGCGAATGATTCCATTCGCTTTTTTAGTCGTTAATTAATCATTGGTTTTTTATCTTTGTCCTCGAAATCACCATTGACTGCTTTTGACTGTTCTTCATTCATGTGAATCAGTTTGAATTTAGTTATAGGATTCATGATGGCTGAGAGACCTATCTCCAATAATTCTCCCTTAGCAATATCCGTTTTTACGCTATGTCGCGCTTCATTAAGGAGTGCTGGGACCATTGTAAACCATTGGTTTGCAGCTTGATTCTTATTCACTTCATTTCTTATCGCTGAAATTACACCCACAAGGTAGTCCTCACTATTAGGTAGTTCACGCAGTTGATTTATAAGGTCAACAATTTCTTTTCCTTTCAGGACTTCTGGGTCTGACACATCATGGTATGTTGCAAGTGGACTCGGAATTCCATTTGGAGCAAGTAAATCAAGAATTCTAGCTGCACCAGAAGAATCAATAATAAAACAATAGTCAATTGGTATGTGATAATTTTTTTCAACCGTTTCTTTTAGAGTGCCAAAGTCCCCTTCATCATTAATAGGAGGAATTTGAGCAGTTCCATAAGATAATTTTTTGTTAGCAGCATCACGACTAATAATAATAGCTAGATTCGGTCTTGAAGAATTATTATTAATCTCATTTTCCGTTATTAAAAATGTTTCTACTTTTGAGTTTTCTCCACTTAAGGGAAGAAATTGGGTTGTCTCTTTCAATTTTTGCATAAACGAATCTTCACCAATTTGATTACCATCTGTTTTTTCATCATTTTGAAAAAATGATTTCAAGGGACCAAAGCCTAAAAATGAAAATACAATAACAGCAATACAAAGCTTTCTCAAGTTACTTAACCACCCATCCCATTTATTTATTGTCCATTCTCGGAAAGATGGTTAATAAATATACACAATAAATTCTTTTCATTTTAAAAAATGGCTTTGTTAAAATTGTCTGTTGATTTCCGCTCCAGGCTCTTCGCTTTCCGTGGGCGTTTCGGCGAGCCTCCTCGGCGCTTGCGCCTGCGGGGTCTCCCCTGAACCGTACTCCCACAGGAGTCTTCGAGCCTTCCGCTCCAATCAACAGGGAATAAAAATCAACACTGTTCTTTAACATAGCCAAAAAAATAAACCCGGCTCTTGTATGAGCCGAGTTTATCTTATTTTTATTTCATTCTTCCTTTTAAAACCTCAACAGCCTTTTGCATTTGTGTATCACTTGTTTTAATTTTTTCTCGTAATAGCTCCATCAATTTCAAGGTCGATTCACCTTTTAATACTCCATTTGCAGGAAGCTTTTGTGCCGTTTGTAATGCAATGACAGCCTGTTTTGTTTTTTCATCAAAGAAACCATCTTCACGACCCGGATCATAGCCAATCGCTTTTAACATCTTCTGTGCTGTTTGAATTTCTGTTGAAGAGTTAGAAATGGCCAGCTCTTTTTCTGGATCAATAATCGGTAATGTCGCAAATTCAGGAAGGGCTACTGCAATATCTGGCTCAATTCCCTTTTTGTGAATCCAGTTGCCATTTGGTGTTAACCATTTAGCGATTGTATATTTTAGGTTAGAACCATCTTTAAAATCTTCTGCCGTTTGTACAGTACCTTTACCAAAGGATTTCTCACCTATAAGCGGGATTCCTGCTGATTCCTTTACAGCAGCAGCAAAAATTTCAGAGGCACTGGCACTACCCTTATCAATCAATACAACTAACGGTAAGTCAGGATTACCTTGATTCTGAGAACCAATTTCCTTAATCTTTCCGTTTCTATCTTCTTCTTTGACGATAATTTTCCCTTTAGGAACAAACATACTTGTGATACTTACTGCCTGATCTAGTAATCCACCAGGGTTTTGTCGCAGGTCTAATACTAAACCTTTCATACCCTTCTTTTGTAAATCATTTAAAGTAGTAACTAATTCTTTTGAAGTGTTACTAGAAAAACTTGTGATTTGTACCTTTGCAATAGAGTCATCAACCATTTCTCCGTAGACAGTCTCGATTGGTATCGTATCACGAACAATAGGAACGGTCATAGGAGCTTCTGTTCCTGGTCGTTGGATAGTTAATTCTACCTTCGTTCCCTTTTTACCTCTGATTAAGGTAACTGCCTCAGTAGAGTTCATTCCCTGAAGGCTTTTTCCATCTACTGATATAATCATGTCATTTGGCTTTAACCCTGCTTTTTCAGCAGGAGAACCTTTGATTGGAGAAACAATAACAATATGTCCATCCTTTTCTTGGATTTCCGCCCCAATTCCTTCAAAAGATGAAGAGATACTACTATGAAAGCTTTTTGCTTCCTCATTACTCATATAATCAGAATAGGGATCATCAAGCGATTCCACCATTCCATTAATTGCCCCATTAATAAGCTTTTTCTGATCTACTTCTTTAAAATAACCATTTTTCAAGGTATCAAATGCTTCATAAAGTTTATTGAATTCTGTTCTTTCTGCTCCAACTGTTACCACTTTTTCTTTACCAAATGCAAAGGCAATTGTTGTAATTCCAGCTGATAAAAACACCATTAAAAATAACAGCATAATAAAGTGAAACTTCTTTAATCGGATATAACCGGATCTGTTCTCAGTCACTTGCTCCTGTTCAACTTTCTCTCCTTCAAGCTTTTCTTGCTCAACGTTCTTACCTTCCAAAGCTTTCACCACTTTCATTTACCATAAAAATAAGATATGTACTAGCTAGTCTTAACAATTGTCTTAAGCAAAAAGCAAACCCTTAGTGATTAGAATAACATCTTTTTATTAAAATTAACAAAGAAAAGTTAATGAAATTAATAAGAAATAAATAATAGAGAAATTTCAGATACAATAAAAGAGGCTGATTGGTCAGCCTCTTCAAAAATTCATCAATTTTTTTAAATCTTGACTCGTTTCAAACGAAGTGAGTTAGTCACGACAGATACAGAACTAAATGCCATTGCCGCTCCAGCTACCCACGGGGCTAATAATCCTAGAGCAGCGATTGGAATGCCTGCAGAGTTGTAGATCAAAGCCCAAAATAAGTTTTGACGAATGTTTTTCATTGTTTTTTTACTTAAAGATATAGCTTTAGGAATCAATGACAGTTCTCCACCTAGAATGGTGATATCTGCTGCTTCAATAGCGACATCTGTACCTGAACCTATGGCAATACCGATATCAGCAACTGCAAGAGCGGGTGCATCATTTATTCCATCCCCTACCATTGCAACCTTCATTCCTTTATGCTGAAGTTCTTTTATATGATTTGCCTTTTCTTCCGGGAGAACCTCAGCAATAACATTCGTAATTCCCACCTGAGAAGCAATGGCTTTTGCTGTCCGTTCATTATCCCCTGTAAGCATATAAACTTCGATGCCTAATTCGCATAGTTGAGTAACTGCCAGCATAGCTGTCTCTTTTACTGTATCAGCAACTGCAACAAGTCCCATGATGGTTGAATTAATTGCAATGTACATCGCTGTCTTACCTTCGGTTTCAAATTGAAGTAATTCTTTTTCTTTCTCTGTATAAGAAATACCTTTTAAATCCATTAGCTTCCGAGTTCCCACATATATTTCATCATCGCCTATTTTCGCCTCAATTCCATAACCTGGAATAGCCTTAAAGCGTTTGACCGGGAGAGTACTGGATCGTCTTTCCATACCATATTTAACAATAGCTTCAGCAAGCGGATGTTCTGATGATTTCTCAGCAGAGACTAAATATTGAAGGACCTTTTTCTCCTCTTTATATGCGATGAAATCAGTAACAACTGGTTGACCTTTTGTTATCGTTCCCGTTTTATCAAGGACTATGGCGTTTATCCTATGCGCAATTTCTAAATGCTCTCCACCCTTGAAAAGGATGCCCATCTCTGCACCTTTTCCTGTTCCCACCATTATAGATGTGGGGGTTGCCAGCCCTAGAGCACATGGACAGGCGATCACAAGAACAGCGATAGCCGTTTCCAAAGAGGTTGGAAAATCACCGGGATTCACTATAAAATACCAAATCAAGAAAGTAACGAATGAAATACAAACAACAACGGGTACAAAGTAGCCAGAAATGATATCAGCAATTCGTTGAATGGGTGCTTTCGATCCTTGAGCTTCTTCTACAATCTTTATAATTCCCGCAAGAGCTGTGTCTTTTCCCACCTTTGTTGCTTTCATTGTTATCGTTCCATTTTTATTAATAGTCGAACCTATTAAATGATCCCCCACTGATTTCTCCACTGGGATCGATTCGCCTGTAATCATGGATTCATCGACGGAGGATTGCCCTAATAAAACTTGTCCATCTACTGGAATTTTTTCTCCTGGCTTCACTAGTAATCGATCTGATACCTGCACTTCTTTTATTGGGATTTGAAATTCCTTACCATCTCTTATGACAGTTGCTTCCTTTGCTTGAAGACTTAGTAATTTAGAAATGGCGATAGTTGTTCTCCCTTTTGCTAAAGTTTCAAATAATTTTCCTAGTAAAATTAAAGTAATAAGAACAGCACTTGTTTCAAAATATAGATGCGGCATATAAACAGGATTGCTAATGGTTTTAATGCCTTCTGCAAGACTGTAGAAATAGGCTGCGGATGTACCTAAAGCTACAAGAACATCCATGTTTGCACTCTTATTTTTAAGTGCTTTATAAGCACCCATATAAAAAGGTCCACCAATATAAAATTGCACAGGTGTGGCTAACAACAATTGAAACCACGGATTCATCATCACTTCAGGCATTGGGAAGCCAATATCCATTGGCATATGGGCAAGCATAGTGTACAAAAGTGGCAAAGACAAGAGCACAGAAAGGGAAAACATGCGTTTCTTATGCTTTATCTCCTCTTCTTTATATTGCTGTTTTGTTTCTCTTTGATCCTCTTCTAAACGAGCACCATATCCAAGGTTTTCAATTTTCGTAATGATTTCATTACTTGAAACTAAATCTTTATCATATGAAATGGATGCGGTTTCCAAAGCCAAGTTGACATTTGCTTCAACACCATTTACCTTATTTAAAACCTTTTCAATCCTGGCTGAACAGGCTGCACATGTCATTCCCGTAATATCAACTTTGAGTTGCTCTTTCATTTCGTTCACCTCATTTGTACTATACCCCTGCACCCTATTTATATCAATATAATCATTTAATTAGTCACATATTTGCCTTTTTTATTTTACATTTTATCTCTGTTAAACTGGTCTGTTGATTTCCGCTCCAGGCACGAGCGGTTCGTGGGTGTTTCGGCGAGCCTCCTCGGCGCATGCGCCTGCGGGGTCTCCCCTGAACCATACTCCCACAGGAGTCTTCGTGCCTTCCGCTCCAATCAACAGGGTGTAAAAATCAACAATATTCTTTAACACAACCTACATTTTAATTCTCCATCAGGGACCTAAGTTCCTTTTTATAAAAGAAAATACCTCTTCCTATTTGGAAGAGGCATTGTATTCTTTATTACTTAGTGGCAGCCTCTAAGGCTACCTCAATCATATCATTAAAAGTTAATTGTCTTTCTTCTGCTGTAGTCTCTTCTCCTGTTAGAATATGATCGCTAACAGTTAGAACAGAAAGAGCTTTACGATTAAATTTGGCTGCTAATGTATATAATGCTGTTGTTTCCATTTCAATGGCCAAAATCTGATACTTGGCCCATTTTTCAAGTTCTGCATTATCATTATAGAATGAATCTGCAGTAAAGATATTCCCAACTTTTAAATTAAGTCCCTTTTCGACTCCTGCATCATACGCCTTTTTAAGTAAGTCAAAATCGGCACAAGGTGCAAAATCAACATGTCCAAAAGTTAGACGATTCATGTTCGAGTCTGTAGAACTTGTCATAGCAAGGATAACATCACGTACTTTTACATCCTTTTGGATCGCCCCGCACGTACCAACTCTTATTAAGTTCTGCACATTATAGCTTTGCATAAGCTCATTAACATAAATAGAAATAGATGGAACACCCATCCCAGTTCCTTGAACTGAAATCCTTTTCCCTTTGTAGGTTCCTGTGTAACCAAACATATTTCTAACTTCGTTATAACATTTAGCATCCTCTAAAAAGGTTTCTGCAATATATTTCGCTCTCAGCGGATCCCCGGGCAACAAGACCGTTTCTGCAATTTCATTTTCTTTTGCACCAATATGTACACTCATTAAATTTAACCTCCAATCAAAATAAGTACGTTTCACTCCGTACCATAGACAATATATCATAAACCGTTTTTATTGAAAAACACTTCTGAGAAATAGTTATGTTTTTTCTGATTTGTGGGAAGCTATCTTTAGATGTAAAAGGAGGTATGATAATGGGAAAAAAACATAGAAGTCGCATAAATGGTCAAAAGAAAAATAATCATATTCCAGCCGAGGCTATTGTGGCAGAGCACGAAGCGCATGCAAAAGAGAACCGCGCAGATGGTGGAAGAAAGCGATAATATAAAAATAAACCTAAGGCTGTTCCCTTAGGTTTTTAACGTATCATTATTCTATTAATTGGGGTCCATCCTCCAGTTTGTAACTGATAATAGTGCTGACCGCCACGTCCCTCATCTATTAATATAATGTCACCGGTTGAGAGAAATCTCCCTTTATAATTTGAAGGTATTCTGTCAGTCACATTAAAGCGGCTAAAGGTTTCTTCCAAGCATTGTTCACGGCCGGCAGCAGGAATGGTCGTTCTATAGACCTGTTTATAGCCTTTATTTTCACGGTACTTTGGAGTTTGAAAGATTGTCACATCATATTTGATACAGGGCTTTCTCGTTAATACTCTGATCATCTTGTACCTCCAATTATTAGAATTTATTTTCTATTCTAATAATTAGATGTAGACCTTGTCGAACCCTCTGTAGAATACTAACTTTTTTTGTCGATAACCCATTTTTTTATTTATTATGAGTATCTTTGTATTACACTCTGGATTTTTTGTTGTAAATTAGGAATATCTGCGTTAGATACAGTTAATCTTACGTTCGTTTCATCCATTCCCATCGCTTCTGAGAATAATCCTGAAAGTCCCTTTGCACGTCGATCCACTTGGAACATCAAATCTAGTGTGCCATTACCTGAAGATAAAAACACCACTTCTAACTCATCTAATTTACCACGAAATAGACCTGATGTTGGGACAAATTCAAATTCTTGAACGAAGGGTAACCTGCCGCGTAAGCGTCGTGGTGCTTCTTCACAGTCCGCTTCTCTAATTCTAAAGCCTAAATTATCTACGGCGTTAAAAACAGCAGTCATTAATTGATTAGGAATTACTTTTAAATAATCCTTATCACTTGGGTCCACCCCACCTTTTATTTCCAGTCCTGTTGTTACCCACACTTTTGACTTGCCAATAGATAATGGTGTATCATACGGCAACTGGAAGGTAAACGGAATTTCTTTTCTTTCGTTGGACCTGATTGTGAAAGGTGTAGTTAGACGAAATCGGTCGATGGTAGCAGTTATGTTATATTTTCGATCATCTGACTCTTTTAAGTAAGTTGTATTGAGTGAAAGATAAATCTCATCAATTTGCTGTTCAACTTTTCCACCCTTAATTTCAACAACCCCTTGTACGGTTTCTCCAGGCATATAAGTGTCTTTTTCTAGTTTTGTGTCCACTGATGCAGCACCAATACCTACGCTAGCAAATACTTTGTCAAAGAAAGACATAAAATTCTCCTCCTAAATTAAGTGAAATTTTTTATATCAGCTCTTATTTGTGCGCATTGATCATACGCGGATTCTATCTGCAAGAGCCTTCTAATGATTTGTTTGGCTTCTACTGTAATATCTAGTTCTTCTTCCCAGCTTCTTTCCTTCCTGTCATCTTGGAAAGTAAAGTTCGAATAAAGGAGAAACAAAAGAAAATGGCCAAGTCCGTAAAAATCTGCTTGGTAGTTAATTTGCTTTCTTACATCTTCTATTTTTTGTAGATCTCCATCTCTCGGTTTAAGATACCTTCCTAATCCTAAATCTATCAGGCGAATCCTCGTTCCATCAAAAATTACATTCGGAATGCGAATGTCTCTATGAATGATGTTATGGCTATGCAAGAATTCGATGTACTGTAGTAATTCATCTGCAAACTTAAAAGCTTCTGTTTCAGTGAATTTCTTACCTTCATGAAAAATAAGCTGTTCAAAATTTTTTCCATTAATATATTCCATTGTATAATAGGGAATGTTTTTAAAAGTGCCATCCTCAAAATATCTAGGAAATCCTGGATGATTAATCGAGCCTAATAATTCTTTTTCTAATTCAAATCCCTTTCTTCCAGATTGGGTTATTCTCTTATGATATCGAAGGGATTTTAATACTTTATTCTGTTTGCTTAAGAAATCAAAAACTAAATAACTATGTCCGTAGCTTCCGCTTCCGAGATACTCCACTACCCTATAACGATCAGCAATAACCTCATCAATAGGTAGTGGCTTCTCCATCATCTTGGAAAAAAATAATGTAAATTTCCTAAGCATATACACACACCTTGCTAGCTGCTAAAAAAACTAGATATAGAACTTCTGCTCTTATATTTCTTTTTATAATGATGATGTCCTAAATGACTGTGCTTATGATGTTTGTGCTTCTTCCATGCATCGCTTGAGGAACTGTACTTGTGAGTCATCTTACTTTTAAAAATTGATTTAAGGATTTTTTTAAACATAAAGTCCTCCTCCTTTTATTCACACTCCTTAATACGATGAAACTCCAACAAGGTTTCACGATGGTAAAAATATTTCAAATAGTCTATAAAAAACAAAAAGCGAGCAACTTATGCTCGGCTTTCGTTTTCTTTTATCATAAAGGTAGAAAACATATCATTTCTCCCTAAAATATTCACTTACTAATCCTCCTGTACTTCCTCATCGATAATACTCTTTTCAATTAAATATTCAAAAGTAATATCGGCTAATTCCTCTAATTCCTCTTCACTAGGAACGTATCCCCTTTTTACAAGCTCATGAAAGAAAAATTCGGCAATTTCTTCTGTATCAATAAATACTTCAATTTCTCTCATAGCATCGCCCCCTTTTTACAGAATGTATGATGTACATGGCCTTTTCATGCTATTTACTTTGGTAAGCAGTTGCCTATAAACCTGTTCTCTTTACTGAAATTGAATAAAGAGGTTTCAATGAAAAAAACATGTCTTTTATCGGTTGGACAAGCATAGGATTAGTAAAAAGAAAACGATGGGGTGAAACAATGTCTAAATTCCAATTGATGTTAGAGGCTTGGGTTGAAGATGTGAATCAGGAGGATAGTCTTACCCTCCAACTATTTGAGAAAATATTAGAAACGATGTTTCTCCTAATTAAATGGGGTGGCATTCCTTTTGTTTTGTATTTATTATTTGAAATAGCTAGGTGGTAGGATTATACAGGGCTTTTGCCATCATTATTTACAAGACTTTCTAATTTTCTAAGAATGACCCGCATTACTTGATAGTACTCTTGGTCATGAAACAATTCATATAGGATCCGATAATCATTAAATATATCTAAGAGATTATCAATAAGTTCTTTCTTTTCTTTTTTTCTTTCTATTTCTTCAAACTCTGCTTTTCTTATCAAATTTTTTAAGTTTGTATTTTTTACTGCTTGATCCTGTTTATTTACTAAGTATAAAAGACCCAATTTTTGTATAAATGTATCTGCACTTTCAGCGTCCGCAACTAGTGTTAGTTCCTCTTCTCCTGCCTCCAGCCATTCTCCGTCACTTACCCTTGAAAGCTCATAAATAACATCTTCCCAGGCGTCTTCTTTATAGCGCCAAATTTCTGTGCGAAAGCCGACCACTTTAAATAAATCCGCACCATAACCACTTACCTGAACTAAATCACCGAAAAAAAACTTATATTCAATATCAATTTGCTCCTGTTCTACAACAGAACCATCATATTCTGATAGCATTTGTAAGGCCGATTCAAGGAACAAACCATCACTCTTGTTTACTTCATATACATATTTTCCATCAAGCCATTTTACATCTGTTACCCTGCCAACCGTACCATAAATGGTAATCACGACCGTATCACCGATCTTATACTTCGGTTTTCTCCGTTTTGCCATGTCCTCCCATCCCCTCAAATGCTAAGTCGTGAATTTTAATTACAATAGTATATGCATCGGAAGTGATATCGCGCATACCATTTGTAAAATGAAAAAATCGCCTCCATATAAAGAAGCGATTTCTTCCAACTGATTAATTTTTGCTTTCAGCATTAATATAAAGCTGCCATGCCTCATCAAAAATAGACATTGACTCTAGATATTGACCATTTAGTTCTAAGTAGGAACTGAGTTCGTGGTAATCCTTGGAGGATTTCGGAAAGCTATGGTCCATATAGGCATGGTTTGCAAATAAACTAATACGATCTTTTGGTGCCGGATGTCTATATTTCATTAAAAAATGATAAAAGGATTTACTCATCACACAAACGCCTTTCCATGAAATTCACTTATGTGATATATGATAACGAATACTCACAGTATCGTCCAGCCTATATATTTATGAGGAAAAATCAAAATAATTTCTTTTCAACAACCTTGGTATTTTCATTAAGTCCTCAAAGGTAATTACTTTAGAAACTTGTTTACAATCAATTAAGAATAAGTGATTTTCTATTTCCTTTACTATTACCTCACTTTGGTAAGTCATAGAACAATCTCGACAGAAATAGGTAGGAGTTTCTGAAATCTCGATTGCTCTCGTCCCATCGGGTAATTCCCAGTATACCGAGTCTACGATTCTATCTACATTTGGACTAGCACACCATTCACATTCCATTTTCATGCTCCCACCTCTTATTCTTTCATAACATCTATACTAGGTTGTGTTTCACTGCTTCCTTTTTCCTTTTGGGTAACCGCTTTGAATTTTTTTTCTTTTAATTCATCACGTTTACCTCGCTTATCCTTTAATGAAGTATGTGTAGGATCTTGATTGTAATCTTTACGGCGGTTTAATCTTGTTAGGCCTTCTGGAACAAGATTAAAATGCTGATCATTCATAATACCAGCAATACCCGCAACAGATCTTTTTGCTTCCATCTCAGGATAAATTTCTTTAAAATAGCCTTCCGCTCTCCCAGGGATGTAGTTTTCCGGCTCAGGATAAGAAGTAATTACACCCTCAAAATTACGTAGGACGACCTTTTCAGGACTTTGAGAAATTAAATAATTGGGCTGTAACGCAATTTTCCCGCCTCCACCGGGTGCATCAACCACGAATGTTGGTACTGCGTATCCTGACGTATGCCCACGGAGTCCCTCGATAATTTCAAGTCCTTTAGAGACTGGTGCCCGGAAGTGTCCAATGCCCTCTGAAAGATCACATTGATAAATATAGTATGGACGTACTCGGATTTTCACAAGGTCATGCATGAGTCTCTTCATGATTGGAACACTGTCATTAATGCCTGCTAAAATAACAGACTGGTTACCTACAGGTACACCTGCATTGGCAAGCATTTCACAAGCTCTCTTAGAATCCTCAGTAATCTCAATAGATGTATTAAAATGGGTATTCAACCAAATTGGATGATACTTCTTTAGAATGTTGCAAAGGTTCTCTGTAATTCGTTGTGGGAAGACAACAGGTGCACGAGTCCCTATTCTAATTATTTCAACATGGTCAATTTCTCGTAAATTTTTAAGGATATACTCTAAAATATTATCATTTATTAATAACCCATCACCACCGGATATTAATACATCACGTACCTCCGGATTTTGCCTAATATAGTTAATGGCTGCATCCAGCTGTTTTTTTGGAACACCCATTCCAATTTGTCCTGAAAAGCGCCTCCTAGTACAATAGCGGCAATACATCGAACATTGATTGGTGACAAGAAAGAGAACACGATCGGGATAGCGGTGAGTTAATCCAGGGACAGGAGAATCTTCATCTTCATACAAAGGGTCTTCAAGATCATATTTTGTTTTATAAATCTCTTTTGATATAGGTACTGATTGCATTCTGATTGGACAACGTGGATCATCTGGGTTCATTAATGATGCATAGTAAGGTGTAATATTTAAAGGGATTGTTTTGGTTGAAATTCGTACCCCTTCTTCTTCTTCTGGAGTTAAATTGATTACTTTCTTAAGGTCATCTAAAGTACGAATCGTATTTGTTAGTTGCCAGAGCCAATCATTCCATTGCTCTTCTGTTACATCTTTCCAAAGTTCTATATCCTTCCAGTATCTGCTTGGTTTATATAAGAATTGCTTCATATTCATTTCCCCCTATCTGGCTTTACTAAACAATATGCAAGTTTCGTGCCAACGTTATAAAACAGGAGGAGAAGTACATTTTTCTAAAATTTCTTAAATTTCAGTTTTTAAAACATAAAAAAGTGCCAAAAATTCGGCACTTTTCAATCCATCCACTTCTTAATTTTGTATTGCAGTGTTTGTCTAGGAATCTCCAAAAGCTTCGCCGCTTGATTCACATTACCTTCACTCAATTCAAGAGCATTCATAATAAGTTCTCTTTCTAATACCTCCATATTTTTTCTTAACGACAAACTTTCAAACGGGTGATTACTCTTACCTTTTAAAGAGGGAGCATGATGTTTTAGCATCATCGGCAATTCTTCAACGCATAATTGTGTCCCTTCGCAAACATTCATCATGTATTCAAGCGTATGTTTTAGTTCTCTTACATTTCCTGGCCACTGATATTCAATAAAAAACAACTCCAGTTTCTTTTCCAAACCATAGATATTTTTCCCGAGTTTACGGTTAAATTCCTTCATAAAATAGTTTGTTAAAAATAAGATATCATCTTTTCTCTCTCTCAAGGGGAGAAGAGAAAAAGTGAACACATTTAACCGGTAATAAAGATCAGATCGAAGTTTTTGGTCTTGTAATGCAATACTCGGATGCACATTCATTGCTGCAATTACGCGTACATCTACAGAAATGTTTTGCGAACTTCCAACCCTTCTAACAATTCCGTCCTCTAACACCCTTAACAGCTTTGCTTGAAGTTCAATGGGCATCGTATGTAATTCATCTAGAAATAAAGTTCCCCCATCCGCGAGTTCAAATAAGCCTTTACGGTCCACAGCACCAGTATAGCTTCCTTTAGCTGTACCAAAAAGAATACTTTCTAATAAAGTTTCTGGAATAGCTGCACAATTTTGAGCTATAAATGCCCCCCCAGAACGGATGGATTCATGATGAATCCCCTGGACAAATAACTCCTTACCTGTCCCGGATTCCCCATAAACAAGGATAGGAGAATCTGATTTTGCAAGTTTCTTCCCTTCCTCTTTCGTGCTGATAAAAACGGGGTTTACCGTTTTTAAATCCGCAAATGTATAATTTACTTGTTTTATTACCTTTTTCTTGGTAGTCCTATTGACACCTTTTTGTAAATCTAATAGCCTTTCTGCAAGGAGCTTCATCCGTGAATAGTCTTTAGCAATTTCAACTGCACCGATAATTTCTTTTCCTAAAAAAATTGGTAAAGTGGTATTAATGGTATCAATTCTTGTACCATGGACATTAAGGTAAACCTGTGTTTGGTTGTAGATAGGCTTACCCGTTTGAATCACTTTTAATAGAGTACTAGATTCCTCTGTCAGGGAGGGAAATGCATCAATTAAATGCTTCCCTTGTACTTCCTTCACTTCCATGCCATCATGCTTAGCTGCCACTTCATTATAAAAGATGGTCTTTCCTTCTGTATTAACAACATGAATACCTTCATCTATACTTTTTAGAATAGCTGATAACACTTCTTCTGTTAAAGCTGTTAATTGAACCATTACATCACCTGCCCTTCTTGCCATTTTTAAGGTGCCAAAAATTCGGCATGAGCAGCCGAATTTTTAGCAGGTTGCCAGATTTTTCACCCACATATTCATATTTTCTAACTTATCATAAATATAACAATTATTCATTAACCTTCCACGATAGGAATATCCTAGCTGAAATAAAACGGCATTCATACCGAACGATAACGACCTCGCAATTGAATAAGAACAAAAGATTCCCTTTTTTTTCAATTCACCCTCAAGCTCTTGAAGAATCATCTTCATTAATCCATACTTCCTGTGTTCGGATATGGTGGCACAATCGGTTAATTCTGCATTCTTATAAAAAGAATTTATTTCTGCAGAGGCTGCACTGACAATTTTGCCTTGATGGAAATAAACGTAGTAAATCGTCCCATCTTCCATCGTCTTTTTTACATATTCAGGATCATGCAACGGTGTTGGGTATACCTGAAAGACTTGGCGATACAATGTGGATAACTCAGCAGCACAATTTTCATCTGCCTTCTTTAGCTCATATTCCTTAGGAGGATAGTTTTTCTCCATGGTGGGGTCTAATTGATAAATACTATGAATCATGCCATCCTCGGTTATCCAATGATCGTTTTTTTTACGGTCATGTGAATAAAATTTTGAAAAGAAAAAAGCATCTGAACCTAAAAAAAATCGATCAACCACTGCTTCAGGCTGTAGTCCATTTTCCATTAATATCATAAAATCATTGCTGCGTCCCTTCACAATGAGCTTTTCTGCATGTTGATCCTGCACTAGTTCCTCTACTCTTTTAAGAACCAATTGTATATTCCCGCGATAATCATCAACCCGAATCCTTTTGTTAAAAGGATCAAGGTAGACTTCGACAAAAAAGTTGCTTTCCTCAATATAAGTAGTGGATGCAGTCTGATTCATTTTTCTCACTCCTTCACTACTTCATCTTTTGAAAAAATGCCTGGCTTTGGAAATAGCCAGACATTTTTTATTTACTCACTCTTGAAGCTAATTAACTTTAATTCTGTCATTTCTTCAACCGCATACTTAATTCCTTCCCTGCCCATTCCACTAAGCTTTACTCCACCATATGGCATTTGATCCACACGGAAGGTCGGGATATCGTTTATCATAACCCCGCCTACTTCGAGTTTTTTAGCTGCCCTCAACCCATAATGTATATTATTTGTAAAGATTCCTGCCTGTAGACCGTATTTTGAATCATTTACAAGGTTAATTGCTTCCTCCATTGAACTGAAGCGGTTAATATGAACCACTGGAGCAAAGACTTCTTCGCAAGAAATCTTCTCCCTAACAGGAACATCTACTAGAACAGTAGGTTGAAAGATTCCATCATTAAAATTTCCACCTATTTTTAGATCTGCCCCATTGGCAATTGCCTCATCAACCCATTCTTTTGTACGCTCTACATCCGCTCTAGTTATAAGTGCGGATACATCTGTTTGTTCGTCAAGTGGATTACCCGCTTTTAATTTTTTCGTTTCTTCAATAAACTGTTCGACAAACTGATCTATCATTTTTTCATGTACAAAGACACGTTGAATACTTATACATACTTGACCTTGATAAGAAAATGCCCCCGTAACGATTCTTGGAATGATTTTTTCCAAACTTACCCCATCATCGACAATAACAGCGGAGTTGGAACCTAATTCAAGGGTTACTTTCTTTAACCCTGAATTTTCACGAATATATTTCCCCACCTTGGGACTTCCCGTAAAGGTAATCATCTTAATTCTTTCGTCTTTCATCAATATATCACCGAGCACACTGCCGCTTCCTGTGACCACATTTAATGCACCCGATGGCAATCCAGCACGATGAAAATATTCAGCAATTTTATAAGCGGATAATGGTGTCTGGCTCGCTGGTTTTAAGACAACTGTATTTCCTGCAGCAATGGCCGGGCCAACCTTATGTGCGACAAGATTCATAGGAAAGTTAAATGGAGTAATGGCTGCAATTACTCCAAGGGGTTCCCTAATCGTAAATGCAAGTCTGCCTTCTCCGCCAGGTGCAGCATCCATCGGAACTGTTTCTCCATGTATTCTTCTAGCCTCATGGGCAGCGAACGTGTAAGTCATGATGGTCCGGTCGACCTCAGCTCTGGCAGCTTTAAGAGGTTTTGCTGCTTCCTTGGAAATCAGCTTTGCACACTCTTCTCTTTCATTTTTTAGAAAACTGGCTACTTTTTCTAAAATCTCGGCACGTTTAAAGGCAGGGATTTCTTGCATATCCACAGTAGCTTGATGCGCTGCCGTGATGGCTGCCACAACATCTTCCTTTTCCGCAACGGCGATATCAGCTATATGCTCCAGGTTATATGGATTTTTTAATTTTATATAAGATAGGGTTGGTCGATATTCACCGCCAATCCATAGTGACTGTTTCAAAAGACATCCTCCAATCTTTTTGCATGTAAATCAAATAGCTAATCTCGACAACATACTCCGATGGCATTTTCCAGAACATCCAACCCTTCCTCTAATTGGTCATCTGTGATGACGAGAGGCGTTAGTAGTCGGATGATGTTTCCGAACAATCCTGCTGTCATAATAATAAGTCCATTTTGATGTGAGGTATGAATAATTTGTTGAACTAGTTCTTTATTTGGTGATTTTGATTTTGAATCTTTTACAAATTCGATAGCACACATAGCACCAATATTCCGAACGTCACCAATCTGAGGATATTGTTTCTTAAGAGCAGAAAATCGTTTTTGAAAAACCTCTCCTATATGTTCGGCCCTATCTAATAAATCTCCTTCCTCAATCGCTTTTATCACCTCAAGTGCAGCCACACAACCGAGCGGACTGCCCCCATATGTTCCTCCAATTTCTCCTACATTCGGTGAGTCCATAATTTCCGCTCTACCTGTTACGGCACTAATCGGAAGACCTGCCCCCAATGACTTTGACATAGTCATTAAGTCAGGCACAACATCAAAATGTTCTATAGCAAACATTTTACCCGTTCTGCCAAAGCCAGTTTGAACCTCATCAGCGATAAATAAGATTCCATGTTTTTCACATAGATCCTTAACCCCTTTTACAAACTGCTTTGACGGGATAACAAAACCACCTTCCCCTTGAATCGGTTCCATGATTACTGCAGCAATTTCTTCAGGTGGAACCTCACTTTGGAAGAAGGTTTCAAAGCGCTGTAAAAGATTTTTATCTAATTGTTCAGGCGTATCGAATTCAGAACGATAATAATAAGGATAAGCCCATTTATACGTTTCCGGTACGAATGGTCCAAATTCATATTTGTAGGGTTTCACCTTGCTCGTTAACGACATCGCCATGTACGTCCGTCCGTGAAAGGCTCTTTCAAAAGAAATGATTGCTTTCCTCCCAGTATACTTTCTTGCAATTTTCACGGCATTCTCGACAGCTTCGGCACCACTATTTAAGAAGAACGTTTTCTTTTGATGGTTACCCGGAGAAATCCGATTAAGTGTTTCCGCTAACTTAACATATGGTTCATACATCATGACATGGAAGCAGGGATGAAGGTAGGCATCAATTTGCTGTTTTAGTGCTGCAACTACACCCGGGGGACAGTGACCCACATTTAAGGAACCAATAGCACCTGCAAAATCAATAAAGGTATTACCATCAACATCCGTAATGAGTGCCCCTTCTCCCTTACTAGCAAACGTATGGATTGTATTAAACGGGCCTTTCGGTACATTTTGCGCTTTCCTGGTGAGTAATTCTACCGCATTTGGACCAGGAATCTTGGTTCTAAGTTGGATCGATCCCATTGGCTTCCCCCTCTTTTATTCACAAACTTCACACCACTTCACCAAGGTTAGAGCAATAATCTCGCTAGCCGCAAACAAATCCTCCAAATCAATGTGTTCATTCGCATCATGTGCTGTTTCGGTAATTCCCGGTCCGAATACCACTACGGGGGTATCACCAACAGTCGAAAGAATTCCACCATCTGTTCCCCATGGACTTGCTTCAACGATTGGTGGATCCCCTTTCACCACTATAAAACTCCTAGATAGTTCATTCATTAACGGGTGATCACTTTCTAAACTTCCCGGTAGCCACCTGCCTCCAAACCACTCAATTTGAAGCGGGTTTTCCTGTAACCATTCATCCGCTTCATTTAATTCCTGTAGGCATGCCTCCATTTCTAACTTGGCGGCTCGAATCGTTTCTTCTGGTAACACACCCATTCTCCCCTCAATAATGGCGGTGTCAGGCACTGAAGAAGGCCATTCTCCGCTGTTAATCATTCCAATATTGATAGGGATGGGAATAGGTATTTTTTCAAAGAGAGGGTCAGTAATCTTAGCATTTCTATCTTTCTCTAATTGTTGTAATCTTTGAATGACCCGCATTGATTTTTCAATCGCACTTACCCCTTCGTATCTAGTTCCACCATGTGCCGCCCTTCCCTTAACCGTGATTCTGAACCACATTGAACCCTGTTGTTTTGGGAATAATTTCATATTCGTAGGCTCAGGTATAATGGCTCCATCTGCCCTGTATCCTCGCAAGACGGCAGCTAGCGTTCCTGCTCCACCACTTTCTTCTTCTATGACACTTTGAAAAATTACATCTCCTTTTAATTTAATTCCATTTGCAATTAAGGATTCAATGGCTAGTAAAAGAGCCACATTCCCCCCTTTCATATCTGTAGCTCCTCTTCCATAAAGCTTACCGCACTCAATCACTCCACTAAATGGATCATGTCTCCAGTTTGATTCATCCCCAACAGGTACGACATCAATATGACCGTTTAAAATAATTGATTTCCCACCTCCTGCTCCTTTTAGAACGGCAACTAGATTAGGATTCCCTTCAAAGCTCTGACGGTCACAGCAATAAGCAGGATGGTTTTTTAGTTCTTCTCCGCCAATTTCCCATATATCAAGAATCAAACCCATCTGACGGCATTTTTCAATAACAATGGCCTGTGTACTACTTTCATTTCCCCTCGTGCTATTCTCCTGTACAAGGATTTGTAACAGTCTGGCCCCTCTCGCTCGATTCTCCTTTAACCAATGCTTGATACGGCTTTCATAGTTTTGCAAATCATTCACTCCTTCGACCTGCATCCGGATTAGTACGGAATTTTGCGGATTTGTTCTTCAATTTTGAACTGACATCCAGTTTTGCTTTTCACATCAGCTAAACTGTACGGCGCAAACAGTTCTGTCAAAAGTAACCCCTCTTCATTAACCTTGAATACAGCTAATTCTGTAATAATCAGATCCACACAACCTGCAGAGGTTAATGGTAAGGAGCAAGTTTCAACTATTTTTGGTTTTCCATTTTTATCACAATGATTCATAACAACAATGACTTTTCTTGCCTTCTGAGCAAGTTCCATTGCCCCTCCCATCCCTGGAACCTTCTTTCCGGGGACAATCCAGTTTGCTAAATCTCCTTTTTGACTTACCTGAAGTGAACCAAGAATGGTAATGTCCACTCTCCCTCTTCGGATCATTCCAAAAGCAATAGCACTATCGCAATAGGAACCGCCCTTGTTTAAGGTAACGGGAAATCCCCCTGCATTACATAGGTTTTCATCCTCTTCTCCTTTGGTCGGGCTTGGTCCCATTCCGGTAATCCCGTTTTCGGCATGGAACATAACCATTGTTTCCTCTGTTAAGTGGTTCGGTACTAATGAGGGAATACCAATACCTAGGTTAACGACCATCCCATTTTGAATTTCCTCAGCAGCTCTTTTTGCAAGTTTATCTCTAAGATCTATTCCCATGCCCATTTCCAATTCACCCCCTTCGTTGGAATGACATAATCAACAAATACTCCCGGGGTAATAATTTCGTCAGGGTTAAGACTTCCTATTGGAACAATTTCTTCTACTTCTGCTATCGTTAAATCCCCTGCCATTGCGACCAGTGGATTCGTATTGCGTGCGCTTTTGTCATAAATTAGATTTCCATACTCATCAGCCTTCTTGGCATAAACAATAGAAACCTCTGCAGTTAAGGCAGTCTCTATCAGATATTCACTGCCATTTAGTTGAATACGTGGTTTATTTTTCGAAACCATTTCATTATCCATCCCAATATCAGATAAAATGGCTGCTAATCCAACACCCCCTGCGCGGATTCTTTCTGCCAAAATACCCTGAGGGGAAAACTCCACTTCAAGCTTTCCTGCATGCATAAGGTCTCCTGCAATGGGATTAGAACCAATATGGGATGCAATGACCTTTTTAGCTCTGCCACGACTAACTATTTTTCCTATTCCTATATGTGGGAAACCTGTATCATTTCCAATTAAGGTGAGTTCTCGGATTTCCTTTTCCAGAATACCGTCAATTAATGTCGGGGGGGTTCCGACCCCTCCAAATCCCCCAAACATGATGGTCATTTCATCATGAAAAAATTTCAAAACTGCCTCTAATGTTGTAATTTTTCCGAACGAATTCTCCATTTACACATCACCAACCATTTCAGCATTTCTTTCATTTAAAAAGGCGGTAAATGTTTCTTTAAGTAAACTCACTAACTCTTCAATTTCTCTTTTTGTAATGATTAATGGCGGTGAAATAATAATAGAATCACCGTTCATCCCATCAATCCCTGCACCCGCAGGGTACACAATCAAGCCTTTTTCCTTAGCTAAAGCTACCATCTTCTGTGTAATTAATGCTTTTCTTGGATATGGTGTTTTATCAATTTGGTTCTCGACAAATTCAATACCAAGTAGTAGCCCCTTCCCTCGGACATCCCCGATAAATGGAAATAGCCCTTTTAGCTTTTCAATTTGATTTTTTAAATAAATGCCCTTATTTTCTACTTCACTAATAATCTTGTATTTTTCCAAGTATTCTAGAACGGCTAAGGACACAGCGCATGATTGGGGGTTCGCACTTAATGTATGTCCACTCATCACTGATTTTGATCCGGCCAATATAGGTTCCATCACCTTTTCACTCGCTACAGCTGCTGCTATAGGGGCATATCCAGCCCCCATCCCTTTGCCAAAAGCTACAATATCGGGGATTACACCCCAATAATCACAAGCAAGCATGGTTCCTGTCCGTCCAAAACCTGTCATCACTTCATCAGCTATAAATAGAATGTCATGTTTTTCGCATATCTCTTTAATCTTTTTAAAATAATCCTTTGGAGGGGCAATAGCTCCCCCTGCTGCACCAATAACTGGCTCGGCAATAAAAGCAGCTATTTGTTCGGCTCCTATTCTCAAGATGGCTGTTTCGAGTTCTTGTGCACAAAGAAAATGACAGGATGGAGCCTCAAGATTATAGGGACAGCGATAGCAATAAGGAGGATTAATCACTGGGAATTCTTCTAGCAGAGGAACAAATCTAGCTCTTCTCCCTGTGTGTCCAGACATAGAAAGCGCGCCAAGCGTAATCCCATGATAACTAACCCATCTTGATAACACTTTGTTTTTGGTTTGAATCCCTTTTTCTTGCCAGTATTGAATGGCCATTTTCATTGCTGTCTCAGTGGCCTCTGATCCGCTATTTACAAAGAAGCTCCAGTTCAGGTCACCTGGGGTTAATTCGGCAATTTTTTTGGCAAGCTTCTCAGCTGGTTCACTTGTAAATTGAGATCGATAGACAAAGGAAACTTTTTTAGCTTGTTCTTGCATGGCTTCAATGATTTCCTCTGTCCCATGACCAATATTGGCAGTTACTGCACCTGAGGCAGCATCCAAATATTTTTTCCCGTCCAAATCAAATAGATATATGCCCTTGCCATAATCAATAACAGGGTATATTTCATCCAACATTGGTTTGATTAGAAATGAGTTTTCCACTTTGACACCACTTTCTTTTACGAAATAAGTAAACCACTTATATAATTGTATGAAGTGATTTTTCATTCTATCTCCATGTGTTGAGATGACAGAAAAAAAACAGGCTTTTAAGCCTGTCTTTTACTTTTTATGGGTAATATTATAGAATTACACTTAGACTGCTGAAGGAAATGATGATATGAACACAATTAAAAAAATACAAACAAAATCCAAAGAGATCTCCACTATTCAATTAATTGTTATCTTTTATTTCTCTGCGTTAATTATTTCTACATTATTATTAAAAATCCCATTTGCACATCGTGAAAATGTTTCATTAAGTTTTATTGATGCCATGTTCACTTCTGCAAGTGCGATTAGTGTGACTGGACTAAGTGTGATTTCAATAAAAGATACATTTAATAACTTCGGAATATTTCTCTTATGCATCATTTTACAGCTGGGTGGATTAGGGGTTATGTCTTTAAGTACATTTTTATGGATCATGTTGGGGAAAAAAGTGGGCCTAAAAGAAAGGCAACTAATCATGATTGATCAAAACCAATCTAACTTGGCTGGTTTGGTTCAGCTTGCCAAAAGAATCTTCATTATCATTATTTCTTTTGAAATTATCGGTGGGATTATTTTAGGAATTCGGTTTTTACATTATTTTAAAAGTCCCTTGGCTGCATTTAAACACGGATTTTTCGCATCTATCAGCGCAACCACCAATGCAGGCTTTGATATCACAGGTGAGTCTCTAAATCCATTTAATAATGATTATTTTATTCAAAGCACAATCATTTTATTGATGGTTGTAGGAGCGATAGGTTTTCCGGTTATTGTAGAAGTTTTAGAATTCTTTTTAAGTCGAAAGGAAAAGAAGAAGTTTCATTTTACTCTGTTCACTAAATTAACAACGGTCACCTTTATCAGCCTTACCGTTGTGGGAGCTTTATTCATTTACCTATTTGATAGTCGCCATTTTTTTGTGAACAAAGAGTGGCATGAAGCCTTTTTCTATTCACTTTTCCATTCAGCTACAACAAAAAGTGCGGGATTGGCTACTCTAGATATCAACGAATTTACTCCAAGCAACCAACTTTTCCTATCTATCCTAATGTTTATTGGGGGATCACCTAGTAGTGCAAGCGGGGGAATTCGGACGACGACATTTGCCATTGTTATTTTAGCCATCGTCTTCTACGCCCAAGGGAAAAGTACAGTTAAAATATTCAGACGAGAATTACTTAGCGAGGATATTCTTAAATCCTTTATCGTTATTACAACGGGTGCCTTCCTTTGCTTAATTTCTATTTTAATTTTAACTATTACAGAGAAAGGTACCGTCATTGAGGTTATTTTTGAAGTTTCTTCTGCTTTTGGTACTAATGGTTTATCAATGGGCTTAACACCACGGTTAACCACATTTGGCGAAATTATGATCATACTATTAATGTTTATTGGGAGAGTTGGAATCGTTACATGCTTGCTTATTTTACGTGGTAAAAGCAGCAAAGAAAAGTTCAATTATCCGAAGGAAAAAGTAACGATAGGTTAAATTGATGTAAAAAAGAGGAGGTTTATATGGATAACCTCCTCTTTCAGTAAAAAACCAATAGTATTTTGCTGCTTAAGCCATAATTGTTACACGTTTTTGTTCCATTGGTGTTTTTTCAATGATATCCCTAGCAATCCAAACCCCACAAGCACTAGCCTGAGCAAGACCACGAGTAACCCCTGCCCCATCGCCACCAACATACAGACCGCTAATTTCCGTTTCAAATCGGTTGTTTAACTTTGGTCTTGCTGAATAAAATTTGGCTTCCACACCGTAGAATAACGTGTGTTCTGACGCAAGACCAGGGGTAACTTGATTCAGCGCCTCTGTCATTTCTACTAAACTTTTTAATGTATTATACGGAAGTACTAAACCAAGGTCTCCAGGGACTGCTTCTTTTAAGGTTGGCTCTAAGAAACCTTCCTTAATTCTTTTTTCTGTCGATCTTCTTCCTTTTAAGATGTCCCCGTACTTTTGTACAATTAGTCCACCATTAGAAAGGGTATTAGCAAGACGCGAAATTTCATGCGCATATTCATTCGGCTTATCAAATGGTTCAGAGAACGTATGGGAGACTAATAAAGCAAAATTGGTGTTCGGACTTCCAAGATTTGGATCTTTATAAGCATGTCCATTTGCTAACATAATACCCGAATGATTTTCCACAACCACATGTCCCGAAGGATTGCTACAAAAAGTTCGAACCCTAGTTCCTACCGATGTGTTAAATACAAACTTTCCTTCATACAAATGCTCATTAATTTCTTGCATAACAATGTTGGAAGTTTCCACTCTAACACCGATATCCACTTGGTTACTAATCATCCGAAGTCTACGAGATTTTAATAGATCAGAAAGCCACTTCGAACCATCTCTTCCTGGGGTAATAACCACTTTATCTGCATAAATATTTTTGTCCGCTTTCAGTTTTATACCTTTTACAATATGCCCATTTGCTGTTTTCTCTGTTATTAAATCTTCAACTTCTGTTTTAAATGACATCTCAATCTTTGTTGTTAAGTACTCAAAAATGCTTTTTAAGATTTCTAGATTTTGCTCCGTACCAAGGTGACGAACTTGGGCACGTAACAGTTTTAGCCCCGCAGCATAGCCACGGCGTTCAATATCCCTAACCTCATCTGTTAATGGGTCTGTAATGCTTTTTGTCGCACCATGCTTTAAATTAATTTCATCGACGTAACGAATTAACTCAACCACTTGAGAATCTGAGAGGTAATCTGTCATCCATCCACCAAATTCACTAGTTATATTAAACTTACCATCAGAATAAGCACCCGCACCACCAAACCCATTGGTAATGGAGCAAGCGGGCAGGCAACCTGCAAACTCTTTTCTTCCCGAAGCAGGTGGACATTTTTCAATTTTTTTCTGTAAGATTGGGCAATTTCTCCGATAAATATCATGTCCTTTATCCACTAATAGCACCTTTGCGTTCGGCATTTTTAGCGTAAGTTCATAGCAGGTAAAAATCCCTGCGGGGCCAGCACCCACTACAATCACATCATATTTCGCATTCATTGTCCAATACCTCCAAAGTCATTTTACTCATCCACTGGTAAATATATCAGACGATAATGGTGACGTCAACATTAAAAACGAACTATTTATAATAAAAATAATTTAATGTTCGTCTTTTGGTTCTTTTTCAGAAAAATAAGCATATAAAAAAAAGTGACTCATGGAGAACATCCATGAGTCAGTCCTTATCTATTTAGCAAAAGTTCCAGCTTGCTCCGATGATGATTAACAAGATGAACAATACAACGATTAACGCGAATCCTCCAAAACCAAAGCCAACTCCACAACCAGCTGCTGGGTATGCAGGACCACAGCACCCATCAAAACCACCATATCCGTATCCATGATACATAAACATTCACTCCTCGATAATTTGTTTCTTTTCCCTGTTACTTTATGAACTAGATACTTGACCTGTATGTGCATTCGCCTATATTATGAAAGACAATGATAAAAATTGCAGGTGAAACCATGAAATCAATGATTAAAAGTTTTATTAATGGGATCTTAACAATTGTTCCAATTATTCTCGTTTTCTATGTTATTTATAAGACCTTTCTCTTTTTAGACGGATTACTTGGCAATAGCTTGAAACCTTTTTTAAAGGAAGATTATATTCCTGGATTCGGATTACTAACCACCATCATCTTAATTACCTTTTTAGGCTGGCTGTCAACCAAATTTATTACTAGCAAGATCATCAAACTGATTGATCATCTACTAGAAAGAATCCCAATTGTGAAAACCATTTATTCAGTTATAAAAGATACCGTCCAATCCTTTCTTGGTGACAAGAAAGCTTTCTCCAAGGTTGCGCTTGTGGTCATTCCCGGAACTGACATGCGGAGTATGGGTTTTATAACTTCCGAACAGGTAGAGGAGTTTTATAGTCCTCTAAAGGATCATGTAGCAGTCTATATCCCACAAACCTTTCAGGTAGCTGGATTTACCTTCCTTATCCCAAAGGACCAGGTGGAGATTATCGATGTTAAGCCTGAGGATGCAATGAAATTTATCCTTTCTGGTGGAATGACCTCTACATCGAAACAAAAGGGAAAAGAATAAAGAACAAAAGGCGGAAGCGCCTCGTCCAGCCCCGACAGGCAAATGTTCTTCGGCGGGAAAAGTCCGCATTTTGACTTTTCTTGCCGAAGGTTATTTGACCCGAGGGGCTAGGCGCTGGAGCTAGATTCAGACTACTAGTTCTGTTATCCACACTCGGGCCTTTTTATAATTTCCTATCCAAAAATAAAAGCCGCTCAGCTGAGCGGCTTTTATTATTTTTCTTCAAATAGTTTTACGAATTCACCGTACCCTTCCTCTTCGAGTTTTTCCATTGGAATAAACCTTAAAGCGGCCGAGTTAATACAGTACCGTAATCCTGTTGGAAGAGGTCCGTCATCAAACACATGTCCTAAATGGGAGTCAGCAGTTTTACTTCTGACTTCCGTCCGAACCATAAAATGGCTGAGATCAGATTTTTCTACGACTTCTTCCTCTTGGATTGGCTTCGTAAAACTTGGCCAGCCACATCCTGCATCAAACTTATCTAATGAGCTAAATAAAGGCTTACCTGAAACTAGGTCCACATAAATTCCGTCTCTAGTTTCATTCCAATACTCATTTCTGAAAGGAGGCTCTGTCCCATTATTTTGTGTTACTTCATATTGAATTGGAGTTAATTCCTGCTTTAGCTTATCCTTATTTATCACTTTCATCTCCCCAATGCTTTTGAATAAAACCTGCCCTACCCGAGCCTATTTGATAGGACTCATAATGAGCGCGATTTTTCTTATAATACTGCTGATGGTATTCTTCAGCCGGATAAAAGGTCTTGGCGGACAATAGTGGAGTAACAATTGGTTTACTAAACTTACCACTTTCCTGCAACACTTTCTTGGATTCTTCAGCCAATCTTTTTTGCATTTCGTTATGGTAAAAAATCGCCGTTTGATACGATTGTCCGCGGTCATAAAATTGACCGCCAGGATCTGTTGGATCAATTTGCTGCCAAAATAATTCGAGTAATTTTTCATATGGAAAAACCTCGGGATCGTAGGTTATTTGTACAGCTTCATAATGACCGGTTGTATCCGTGCATACTTGCTGATAAGAAGGATTTTCTACAAAACCTCCCGTATATCCGGAAATAACACGTTTAATTCCAGGCTGTTCATCAAACGGTTTGACCATACACCAAAAACAGCCTCCGGCAAAAGTAGCGACTTCGTAGTTTTTCTCCAAATACCCCACCCTTTCTGTTGCTTTTAGTTTGTATTACAAGTATATAGAAAATTAATTCAAAAATAAAATCTGCTGTTTGAAACAAAAAGAGGCTGATACCCAGCCTCTTCGTTTCTATCTGCTCTTTCGTTGCTTGATTTGTTTATTAATGTTTTTCCACTGTTTTCGAACTTCTGCCTGAGCTCGTTTATCCGTTTTTCTCTCAATATATGCGAGCTCTTTTTGCAACTTATTATAGCTAGTTAACCTTTCAATCGAAACGTACCCATCTTCAATGGCCCTTACTACAGCACAGCCTGGTTCATCCTTATGTTGACAATCACGGAAGCGGCATTGTCCGGCCAATTCCTCAATTTCCGAAAAGGTTTCAGATAAGCCCTCAGCACTTTCCCACAACTGTAATTCTCTCATTCCAGGGGTATCAATGAGTACACAGCCGTTCGGTAAAAGGATCATTTCTCTATGGGTAGTCGTATGTCTTCCTTTATCATCACCAAGCCTTATTTCCTGTACCAGTTGCTTTTCTTTCCCTAGTAACCTGTTAGTTAACGTCGATTTCCCTACACCTGATGACCCAAGCAGGGCAATTGTTTTTCCTGGTTTCAGGTAAGGCTCTAAGCTAGCAAGTCCAAGACTCGTTTCCGAGCTGATTCGAATAACAGGTACAGCGCCCAAGGCAATAGCCTCCACTTCATTTAGTTTCGAATGGATGTCTGAACAAAGGTCTGCTTTGCTTAAAACAATTACTGGTGATGCCCCACTTTCCCATGATAACAATAAATAACGTTCGATTCTTCTTAGATTTAGATCCTCATTTAATGAATTAACTAAAAAGACCGTATCCACATTTGTAGCAACGATCTGCTCTTCTGCTGTGTCACCTGCAGATTTTCTTGAAAATTTACTTTTTCGTGGCAATACGGCCATAATTGTGCCCTTTTCTTCTGAATATCTAGGCTTCAAACAGACCCAATCTCCTACAGCAGGGAAATCATCACGGTTCTGAGCTTGAAAGCTAAATTTCCCTGATACTTCACAAAGCAGCTCACCTTGCTCCGTCCATACTCGGTACAAGTGTTTATGCTCAAGTGCTACACGTCCAAGAACTAATTCTTCACTTGTTTTAACATGATCAAAATCATTTTTTACTTTATCTGTTACTCCCATTGTTACTAAATTCATCTTAATTCCTCCAGCGAGAATGTATTTTTTACATAATAAAAAACCATAGGCACACACAGCCCATGGTTTTACTCGCATAGTGGAATCAAGGGTAGAAATCTCCCTAAATTGAACCTCTTTGGGCTGTGCAAACAATATTCACATCATGAGTTCTACGAATATTTCCAATTAACATTGCACTTCACCCGCTTTCAATCGTAATTATTTTAAGTATATGTTTAACTTATCCATTTGTAAACAAATAATGAAAAATTTTCAACATTCAACAAGAGATGGTAGACACCTACCTAAATAAGCATGAATAAATTATCATGTAAACCAATAGATAGGAGTTGAAACGAATGTCTGATAAAAGAACCTCTACCGATTATCTACAAAGAGCGGCAATGTATGATTTGTTGGCACAACACTATAAATATTCACTCCCAAACCTGCACATGCACTATTATGGCAAACATCTAAAATACATGAATAAAGCTTTGCAATTTATGCGGACTCCTCCCCCTCTATCTCAAACTGAGGCGAAAATACGCATCCTTCATACTTCTCCAGATGCACCCAATGTAGATATCTATATTAACGGGAAGCGAGTAATCAGAGACTTATCATTTAAACAGGTAAGTAATGAACTATCTTTAAAGGCAGGGAAATATCATATTGATATTTATCCAGCAGGGAACATGGTAGATAGTGTTTTAAATAAAAAAATAACAGTAGAGCCAGGAAAGTCCTATACCTTAACGGCTATAGACTCTGTAAAAAAATTACGCCTGCTGGTATTTCAAAATGAGCCTTCCACACCATTAAATGAAGCAAAGGTGCGTTTTATCCATTTATCACCAGATGCTCCTCCACTAGATATTGCCGTAAAGGACCAAGATGTAATCTTCCCTAAAGTCTCTTATAAACAAGCAACAGAATATTTAGGTTTAACCCCCATGACAGTTGACCTTGAAGCAAGGGAGGCGGGTAGTAAAGAAGCAGTTCTTTCTTTGCCAAGTGTTTCTTTTAAACCCAATGAAAGCTACACCATCATTTTTCTAGGCTTAGTAAAAGAGAAACCTGAAATCCATTATATTAGCGTGAAGGATTAAAAAAAAGAGAGGCTGACTATAAGTCAGCCCCCCTATTTCACCGGAACTAAAATGGTAAATGCGATATCATCTTTCTTTAAATCAAATTTATCTGCTTGGATTTTCAGATCACTTTTCAACTTTAATTGCTGCATATGAACGTAAACCAAGTGATCATCTGGACGAATATCCACTCCCCTAGGGAGCTTGTAATTGTCACTTATGAATGATAAAACGTAAGCAATTGGTAGATGTAATCGGCCAATCGCCATTGATTTTTGTTTAAGAACCAAATCGCCATTTTTTAACGCTTCAGGTACAAAAGTAAGTTTCATATTTAGTTCTTCACTAAAAAAAGGTATTGTTCCATATAGTTCCACTTCATCCCCAAGTACCACTTGGTACTCTATAGGTGAATCAGCAGCTTCTTCCTTCAAGTAATGATTGATTAGCTGATTAAGATCATTCTTATTTGATTTTACATGGAAGGATACATGATCATCCTCCTTTAAATCTTTTTGTTTGCTACTTTCCTTATTACTCGTTGGCATCATTATTAAAGATAACATGATAATAGCGATTAATACGTTGAGTCCTAACAAGAGAAGGAACCCAATCTTCCACTTGTTTTTCATAAATGTCTAATTCTCCTCTGTACTGACTGTATAAGATTTTCTCTCCAGATCAGGTAATACACTTTCTCCAAGTGTCTGATTCAACCTTTGTGCAATCAGTTCATATCCTTTGTTATTTGGATGGAAATTATCTGTATAGAAAAGGTCTTCGGATGCATTTAAGAACACATCCTCAATTGGGACAAAATATGCACGAGGATAATTGGCAATAACCATTTGACCAGTTTGGTTCCAATCGGCAACAATTTGATCCATCTCTTTAATATCTGAAAACCATTTGGCGAATGGATTATATAGGCCAACTAAAACGATAGATGCATCCGGATTTTCTTGTGCAATAGCCTCCATTATTTGAGTTAAATGGTCTTTATAATTTTCTCTTTCCTTCATAAAGTCAGAAACCTGAAGATTAGAGAAATGATCCTTTACAACTTTCATAATATCATTGCCGCCAATTGTCAGAATTACTAAATCAGCCTTCTTTATTGCTAATTTCATTTCCGGCGATTGTAGTCTTTTTAAAAGTTGAGTGGTTCGATTACCCTTTACACCAAAATTATAAAAATCAACTTCTTGAATCCCTTTTTCTTTTTCTAGCATTGATTCTAAATATGGTAAGTATCCACCTTTACCAGTACTATCCCCAATGCCTTTCGTTAAGGAATCACCTACTGAAACAATCGTTAGTTTACGCGGATAAAAATCAGCAGGAATTTGTTCAAAAACCTGTGCTGCTACCTTCTTTTCTTGATGAAATTCTAAAGGGTTAGATTGACTACATGAACTTAAAAATAATATCGAGAGAATTAGAGCGGTGAAATACTTTTTCATCTTTATTCACCTGCTTTCTAAACTAATTTTATTATACCACTACCCAAATCATTCAAAACAAATTTACACTATATCCTATTCTTGGTAAAAAAAATAGACCATTTCATTGGTCTATTGTAACGATTTTATATCAGAAATTATTTCTTCAAACGGGACATTCTTGTAGCCATTATAGGACTTTTTAATATTCCCTTTTTGATCGACCAAATAGATAGAGGTTCCATGAATCACTTGATTTCCTTCTTCCGGTTTTTTTACAAGAGCCTTATAGTTCTTCAAAGCAAATTCTTCAATAAACTCTTGAGAATAACCCGTTAGTAACGTCCAGTTTTTAAGATCGGCACCGAACTGCGTAGCATAGTTCTTTAATGCTTCTGGAGTATCCACTGAAGGATCGACACTGAAGGAAACAAACTCTACGTTTTCTAACCCTTTGTCGTTTACCATTTTTTGTAGTTTAGCCATATTAGCAGTCATTGGCGGGCAGACATCGGCACAGCTTGTAAAAATAAAATCTGAAATCCAAACCTTACCTTTTAAATCTTTTAATCCAACCGTCTTATGCTCCTGACTAGTTGCTGTGAAATCTTTAATAGGCCAATTAACGGCATTTTCTATTTCTTTTTTTCCACATCCAGCTAATAAAAGCATACCAACGATAACAAAATACAACAAATACCGAATCTTCATCTAATCACCTGCAACCTTTTCTATTCATTTCGTGAATAGTTTAACAAAGAAAGACAAAAGTGAAAAGAGAAAGAGTTTATTCAATCAATTACACCTGTTTTCTCAATCCTATTCTTTACTTGTACATCAAACTCAGCCTTTTTATATAGTTCTCTCCATTTCTCTTTGGATATTTGCTGGCCTCTGTAATGTACTTCATACTCATTTCCAAAGCCTATAGGATCAATATCTAGTTCCCTTAAATGATAGAGTAGATCCTCTACTTGCTTTTCCATTGCTTTGTTCATTTTTTTCTCTAGTAGCTTTACTGTCGCTGGTTTCGACAAATCCAATGGCTCTGTCATCTCTAATAGCCTTGAATCTAATTTTATTTCCACTTTGAATTTGAGATTCTGTTTGTCAATCAATTTTATTTTAGACTTGCTCCTTATATTATCAATCGTGAGGTAGATATTATTATACAAGGGGGTTTGTACTAAACCTTTTAACATAATATCTTGAAGTTCTTCTTTTTTGAAGCCTAATTCCAGTGTTCCGGCTTTGTATTTATCAACTAAAATCTTCAAAAAGAATAGCTGCGATTGCTTCAGCTCATCAACCAATCGATCCTCTCTGAATAGTCCGACGCCTGAAATAACCACGTCCCCACCTTGCATTTTTAAGATGGGAAGAACGGGATCTTTACCAATATCATAGTAATTATGATTAAATTCTTGTAAGGTGGGTGAGATAATTTGCTCTCCCTCGACATTCTGTTTGATTAAATTATAGATGTATGTGCCAAGGTTAATATTTGTTTTACTATAGTCAATTTTCATAATCTCCTCAGCTGTTTGGTCTGCAATTGTTAAATAAACCATGTTGCCAATAGCAGCATCACGGTTTAACGTATCAACTAATTGTATAATCCCTTTTTCAGCAAGTTCTCTACTATAAACAACCGACCGAAGCTGTCCTGAGACCAGTTTTTGGTTGGATTTAAGATTTTCTGCTTGCCTTAATCCTTTGCTTGTTTTTGAAATCGCACTTATAACCTTTGTTGCTGATTTAGCCATAGGATCAAACTTTTGTACGACTACAATTCCTTTAATTTGCTCCTTGCCTATTAAATCGTATCCGGCAGTAGTAATGAGGCCCAACTTTTCAAGCGGCTTTTGTTCCACACATCCTGTCATGATTGTCATGCAACAAGCAAGTAATAAAAGTAATTTACTTCTGCTACACTTCAGCATTCGATTTCTTCCTCCTTTGGAGCCACTTTTTCACAGAAACAATCACTGAAAGGAGTATTGGATAACAGAACGCTGCAACGAATCCAAGCTTAGCCGTGTAATCAGTTACTACATTCATTTGGTATCGAGCTTTAATAAAAAAGGTTCCTATCCAAACTAAAAGTCCAATAATCCAAATCCCTTTTTTCTGTTTCAATTGAAAGATTCGTTTAAGGCCTTTAGATGCGGCCCATAAATAACCGCACATATTTGGTAAAATAATTAACATCCAAAAGGAAACGGCAATAAATTCAAATCGTTCTAAGTTGGGCAATTTCACAATCTTGAACATCGATAAAACCGGCCAAATGGTTCGTGCTAAACCATTTTCTGAGAAAAACGCAATACAAACTAGAGTAATCAAAGTAAATATTGCAGTGGTATAAAGATTTCCTATCTGTGTGTACAGCATGACTTTCTTTTTGTCTTTTACATAAGGATAAAAGAACATAATTAATTCAAACCCCATGAGCGATAGAGTGGTTTTGTACATGCCTTTCACTAGCTGCATCATATTAATGTTCATAATGGGAAGAAGATGTTTGAAATCGGAATACCTAATAGGTACAATGATGAAAAAGTTAAGCCAAAAGGTTCCCAGTACTGATAGGAAGGCCACTCCTACAATTACACGAACACCACCAGTTACAGCATAAATAGTCAGAAGGATTAAAACTAAAGAAATTTGCCAGGTTGGAAGATCTGGAAAAATCCAAACTTGGATAATTTCTATATAATTCATAAGGATAATAAAAAAGCTAAGACTTAAATACAGCATATAGAAAATACTTAATGCATGACCTATCCATTTACCAAAAACATCAACATGGATTCCGTACAAATCAGCACTATCATATTTTCCAAGCATACGCACCATCATGACTAATACAAATGCAGTAAAAATCCCTCCAAGAAGGACAGCAATCCACGCATCATGTTTGGCTTCCATATAGACAACCCTCGGAAGTCCTACTAAACCTACTCCCGTTTGGATGGCATGGACAATAAACACGACAAGAAATGCTTCAAATAACAGTCCCTCTTTTGGATGTAAATTCACTTTCATCTTGACCGCTCCTATTCATCTACATCCTTCTTTTTATTCGCCTTTTTCTCTTTAAATCGACTACTATCTACTGGATGATTAGTAACTGGTCTAAAAGGCAAGTATTGAACGGGAAATTTAATGATACTGTATCCTAAGTCCCTCCAACGAAACGGGTAGACTGGCATAAAATACGGACTCCCTAAGGAAGTCAGTTTCAACAAATGAATAAGGAAGAAACAAAATGACAGCATGATACCAATACCACCCCATATACCCGCTAACAGAATAATCGGGAACCGAATCATTCGAATCGCGGTACCCATGATATAACTTGGAGAAGTAAAAGACCCTAGTGCACTCAGGGCAATAATAATAATTAATATATTACTCGTAAACCCAGCCTGAACAGCAGCTTGTCCGATGACTATACCACCAACGATACCCATGGTTTGACCCACTTTTGTTGGTAGTCTAGCACCAGCTTCTCTTAAGAGTTCAATAACAAATTCTAATAGCAAAGCTTCAAATACAGGAGGAAACGGAACATTCGCTCTGGATTGACCTAATGAAACAAGCAGGGGAGATGGAATAACCTCATAATGATAGGTCAAAACCGCTACATATGCTGGGGTTAATAAAACCGATAAAAAGATCGCTACAATTCGCAGCATTCTTAAAAATAGCCCCATGTTCCAGCGCATATAAACGTCTTCAGTGGACTCAAAAAAGCTTAAAAATGGGGTTGGTCCATATATCGCCGCAGGTGACCTGTCCATTAAGACCGCAACTTTACCTCTCATTAATGAAAGGGATACGCGGTCTGGAAGCTCGGAGGACATAATTTGTGGAAATACAGTCCAACTATTATCCTCAATCAACTGCCCTAATACGGTTGTATCTGGAATATAATCAAATTCTAAGTCATTAATTCTTTGTTTAAAGGTATTTATATTTTCTTCATCTGCAATATCCCTTATATATACAATCTTTCCAGGTGTTTTTACTCTGCTCCCAATACTTATATCTTCCATACATAATTCTTTATCCTTAAGATTACTTCTAATGATATTTAAATTTCCTATTAGCGACTCTGTAAAAGAAATCTTCGGTCCATAAACTAATGATTCTGTTTCCGCTTTTTCTAAGGATCTCTCTACTGTTGTACCGATATTCGCGAGGATTCCGAACGGCTCACCTTCAATATAAATATAGGCATAGCCCTCAATTAAGGAGGAAACGACTTCCTTTAATTGATTGGCTGCTTGCAGTTCAGCAATAGGTAAAATCTGTGCCAGATTTTCTGTTGTCCAATCCATTGAATCTTTTTGCTGTTGAATAGCTAATAAAATAAATTCGTCTAGACTGGTTTTATCTATCAGGCTACTAAGGAAAGACACAAGAATTTTTTTACCATCTTTTTTTAAGGTTCTAAAGTTAATATCTGAACATGCTCCCAGTTCATTGTTTAACTGCTCTTTAAGTTCATCTACATCAAAACTATGCTTTTTAAATTCATCGGATTGATTATTTTTGGATTTTCGCTTAAACATTGTCAGCACCTTTATAATTACTATTTTTTTTAGGTTTACCGAAAATCCTATTTTTACCCATTATAAGGATACCTTTATTTGCATAGTGGTTTCTTTACAAATGACAATATGATACAATGAATGAGTGTTCATTCATTGTATTTGTTTGACCAAGGATACAGTTTTCTATTTTGAGAGGTGATTTTTATGGAGCGAATTGGTCCAATTATGATACTGGAAGGTCCAAATTATAGCAAAGTTCCTTTTTCAAGAAGTCTTTATATAGATTGTCCTGAAAAAGTGTTAATCGATAGTGGGGCCGATGCCGATCAACTGTTAGAACTTGATAGGGAATATGGTGTAGAGCTAATCATTAACACCCACTACCACCCTGACCATACTCTCCATAATCATTTGTTTAGGGATGCTACAAAACTAATTAATCCCATTGAGTACGAGACCTCATTAACGATTGAGGGGGTAGCAAGTGTCAATGGCGTTTATCAAGAATGGGGCAAGGAAGGCGTCGAGCAGTGGAAAAAGACCCTTCCACAAGAATGGGTTAAAAACCTTGGCGAGATTTCGGGAACCTATGAATATGAAACAACCTATTTATTTGGGGACGTAAAAGTACAATTTCTACATACCCCTGGGCATACGATGGGCTTATCTTGCCCTTATTTTCCTGAATTGGGTGTGGTTTTCGCTGGGGATTATGACATGACGTCTTTTGGTCCGTGGTATAACGGCAGTGATGGAAATATTGAGGATTTCATTGCTTCTGGTAAACGATTACTTTCCCTTGATGCCGATACATATATAACCGGGCATCAAAAAGGAATTTTCAATAAACAAGAGTTTTATCAAGCCATGGAAACATTCCTTGCCATCATCGACAGAAGAGACCAGGTAATTGATCAATATATAAAACAGGGCATGAACTTTGAGGAATTAACAAATATCGGTATTTTTTATCCAAAGAAAATGCTGCAAAACTCGATCCTTAAAACTTGGGAACGCGGAGGAATTCGAAAGCATCTGCACCGCCTAGGCTATACAGTTGTGGAGTCTTCTCTCGAGCTAGTCAGTAAAAAATAACAGGATGGTGTCAGGCACCATCCTGTTATTCAATCCTCTATTCATAATAATACATGAGAGCTATTGTACCAGGACCGGTGTGTGTACTAATAGTTGGACCGGTATAATCAATTTGAACATCCTGGAATCCAGTTAAATCGAAGATGCTCTCTTTTACTTTTACTGCAAGTTCATGGGCACCAGAATGGACTAGACCAACACCACGAATCGTTTTCCCCTTCACATCTTCCGCAAACTGCTTGGCCAAAAATTTAACGACCTGAGAATGGCTGCGAACCTTTGTAACCGGAGTATATTCTGCCCCTTCAAGTGACGCAATCGGTTTGATATTTAATAGAGAGCCAATGAATGCCTTTCCTTTTCCGATTCTACCACCCTTAACGAGATTTTCTAATGTATCAACCATGATATATAGTTTGGTATGTTCCTGGATTGTTTCTAATCGGGATAAGATTTCATTCATTTCTTTCCCTTGCTCAGCCATAAAAGCAGCTTCCTTCACTTGAAAAGCTAGAGCGGTAGAAATAAACTTTGAATCGACTACTGTTACCTTGGTATCTGTCATTTGTGCTGCACTTTCAGCTGAACGCACTGTACCGCTCATTTTCCCTGTCATATGTATGGATAATACTTCATAGCCTTCATTCCCAAGTTCATCGTAAACCTCTAGAAAAACACCAGCCGCAGGTTGGGAACTTTTAGGTAATTCTTTTGCTTTGCTCATTTTATCAATAAATTCAGCCGGCTCTATATCCACCCGGTCTAAATAGGTTTCATCATTTATCGTAACGGATAAAGGAACTACAATAATACCTAGTTGTTTAGCCATTTCTTGTGAGATATCTAAGGTTGAATCGGTTACAATTTTAATTTTACTCATTCGGTCACATCCCTACACTTACTGTTTAGTATTATACAGGTTTCAACTATTGAAAGAAACCAAAACTGGACCTAATTTACTATTAATCATTGTTTTCATAAATTTCTGTAAAAATAAAAGAGCACCGTTTCCGATGCTCGAATGAAATTATGCATTATTCTTTAATTCTCCGACTTTGAATAGTTGCTCATAGTCTGGCCATTTCATGACCTTTTTCAAGTAATCTTTAAAGGAGTAGCATCTCTTAGGTTTGCTTTCCTGATTAATGGACGTTAAAAACGTCTGTAAACGGACTTGGATCATAAATTTATAAGTACTATCTTCCTCCAATACAGGAATTTCCATGACTTTAACCTTCTGTCCAACAACATTTTTGAACTCTAGGCTTTTGAATAACAAAATATCAATCCTCTTTTTCACCCGTTTGACTATATTATACACCTTTTCCGCCTCGAAAAGTGTCTAATTCTGCTTACTAAAGAAAAATATTTGTGAATGATTACAGCAAATAACAGGACCTTTTTAATGTCCTGTTTTTAGTCGAATGATTTGAATTTGTAAGATTTTATTTTGGCATTTAATTGTGGGTTTTCTTGAAAATCATCGTTTTTAATAAGGAATAGTCGTGGCTTACTTTGTTTACGTGTTTCTGCGTCTTGAAGAGTGGTATGGGTAAGATTGTTGTTACAGGATGGGCAAGTCCACGGACCGGTATCACAACTGCTGAAAGATGGTTTGTGGCATTTTGGACAGGTTTTTTTATACATAGGAGACAACTCCTGTTCTTTGGATTACTATACTAATAGTTATGTATTTTAATTCTAAAAATAGACCTTGATTACAAATTTCACAAATCAAGGTCTATTTATGCACGTCTTTCAATCTTTCTTCGTCTTAACATCATGGAAAATTGAAAAATGGAACCAGTTAAAACTATAACTGCCCCAGCTACTAAAATGTTGAACATATTTGTTCCTGTTTCAGGTAGCTTAGGACCATCTGCTGGTAAAACACCACCGAGGGTACCTTCAACATACAATTTAATTTGAAAATTGGTACTTAACCCTTGGAATCCATTACCTAAATCCAATGGTACCTTAATTAAAAATTGTAACTTTTCACTCTGTTTACTTTTTAAAATTCTTGATGATAATTTGTTAAATTCAAATAATTTACCTTCATAAATAATGCCGGCATTATCTTTAATAGTAAAATCTAGTTTATTAAAAAACTCTTGTGATCCGGAAAGATATTTGCTTGAAGCAGTATAGTTAAAATCCTGTGTTCCATTATTTTTAATAATTAAATCACGGGTTACGGAATCTCCTGGTTTAATGTTTGTTAAATCAAATAGAACCTTACCAGGGTTTGTCGTTAAGTCAATTTCATTGTTGTATAATTTTCCATAAGCAGTTAAAGGAGTTACAAACAAGAGAAATACTGATAATAGGAGAATTATCTTTCTCATAAAATACCTCGTATCTTTCAAAATTTTTATAGAGAAGGTGGAAAAACCCACCTTCTCTATTACACTTTGTTAATTTAGTTCTGAGTTCCTGGTTCAACAACTTCGTCATTATTTTTAAATGTACGAAGGTCGTTACCATTTGCATCATTTTTAATTGATCTTGGATTTGGATCAGATGATCCATCAGCAGATCCTTGTACACCATTGTTTACAGCACCGTTACCGTTAGAGCTGTCAAGCGATCTTCCATCCCACTGAGTTGCTTCTAAGTTAAAGAAGAAGTTGGCACTGTCATTTTGGAATTTATTTTGAACGTATTCACCAAATTGGCTACCGTTAACTCTTCTGTTATCTTCTTTAAACTTAATTACAAACATTACGTTATCATGGTCAGCTGGAGTTACAGGAATACCTCTGTAAGCTTCCTGACCTGCTGGAACTGTAAGTGGAGCTAAATTGATACGTTTAGTACCATCAGTAGCTAAATACTCAGGTTTAATTTTAGCTTCATAAGCTGTTGAACCTTGAACTAAATCAGCCAAAGTTAAAGTTTGGTTAGGTTTAACTACACTTGCTCTTGGTTCAAATAAACCAGAAGTATTTTCTGAGTCTACAGAAAATGCATTGATTTCAAACTGAGAAAGGTAATCCATAAATTCAGCATTATCTGTAGAAGCAGCACCATTATCCATAAAGTTACTTGCTGTGGTATTTAGCAAAACTTCTTTAATGGCTAAGGATCCATTATTATTCAATGTAAATACCCGTTTAACACTATCCCCTGGCTTCATGTTACTTAAGTCAAAGTTTGCAGCAGCATTTACTTTTCCAACAACTAAATCTAAGGTACCTGCAGCAAAATGATTGTTAATTGTTGCAGTGTCGTTGAATGCTGCCCATGTTCCTCCACCGATTAATGATAAACCTAGTGCTGCTGATGCTACTCCCAAACCTAATTTCTTTTTAATAGACATTCTTTCTTCCTCCTTGGTTTCTCCCCCGTTTTTTCGAGGTATGTAGTTTTATATTGAATCCCTACGTTTCCATAAGGAATGCAACCATTGTTATGCAGTTTTTTCAGTTTCTCTCTTAGGCTTATCCAGTTCTTTTAAGGCCTTAAGGATGGTTAGCGCTGAATAAATTAGTAACAGCACACCTGGTGTAATTAGCAAAGTAGCCATTCCTTTACTTGATTTAGCAAAATCTAATAAATAACCTAGGAATGGAATAGTGACTCCCGTGTATTTTGCAACGACATTTTGTGCCATAACAGGATTCACATCTGCATCTTCGTTGTTATCACCTTTTGTTTGGTAAATTACCTGATCACCCTGTTTTATTACCTTAATTATTCTGTGAGTTACGATTGTTTGATCCTGCTGCATAAAAGTTATGACGTCTTTTTCTTTTAAATTTGTTGTATCACTAAGAGGCTTTACAGCTATAATTGAACCCGTTTTAAATGTTGGTTCCATTGATCCTGATAGTACTGTTTTTAATTGATAACCCAATAAATTTGGTTCACCACCTGAAGCCTTTGACGAAACTACTACAAAAATCATAAAGATCAATAGCAGGAATAGGAGCCCTGTTATTAAATTGCTAGTAATCTTCCAAACTTTTTTCGCTGTCATATAAACACCACCAATTTATTTTTCGTTATTATTTTCACTTGTATCTTTACTGGTAGTAACATAAATTGTTACTCCTTTAGATTCTTTCCCAGAACTATCAACTGTAGTAATTTTGTAACTATATTTTGTTGAAGGTAATAATCCTTCACCTACATAAGAACCTTCTTTTAAGTTATCTCCAACTGGGGTTTTATCGCGATTTCGATATATTTTCACAAATGTATCATTATTTAATATGTTAGGATTTGACCATGTTAACGTAACTGATGTACTCGTATGAGTTTCATTTATATTGGTAACCTCTGTACAAGGAGCGTTAGTATGGTCATCACAGCCACCTTTATTATGACCTGGGTTATCTGGATCGGTGTGCTCACCGGTATCCTCATCTGGGGTGTCAGGGCCATTTCCAACTCCTGCATTATCTTTACAATATTTGTGCCAAAAGTCTGTTCCTTTTTTTACATCTTTACAAAAATCCTCAGAAACACTAATTGTTCCGCTTATTTTTTCGACATCATTAAAGTAAGCACCCGTATCAGTTGTAAGATATGAACCTGTTAGGATTAGAAGATACCAAATGGCGACAATCTTAGCTGCAAGTAACAGCTTTTTACTTCTCTTCTTAAATTTCTTCAAACGTGTTTGTCGAATGGTATTCCCTCCCTCATTCGTTCTATTTAATGAATGAAGCTTCTTATGTAGAGTAGGAAGAACGAAGTTGGTGATTTTTTTTAGCATGTTCATCAACTTCCTTATAAAATTCATTTCGTTTGTTATAACGAACTTGTAAGTTGAGTATATGACAAATTTCCTATATTGAAAAATCCCATATTCCTCCAAATTTTCTTAATAAAGAACGTTTTTGTAGGTTTTTCTCGTTATATCTCTCGTTTTCTCAATATTTTGTATTTTATAAAGAATCTATTGTTCTTTATAATGTATACATACAACTAGATTAATAGTGGATTATAGTAGAAAGGGTTTGACGCTATGATAGGAAGAAAGATTAAGGAGATGAGGCAAAAGAGAGGATATTCTTTAAGTGAGTTAGCCAAGCAGGCAGATGTTTCGAAAAGTTATTTAAGCCAGATCGAAAGGGGATTTCAATCCAATCCTTCTCTTCAGTTTTTACAAAAGATTTCTATACCATTGGGAACAAATATTGATTATTTTATTGGTGAAAGTCTTGCTCAAAAAGAGGTTCATATTGATCTAGATGATGAGTGGAAATCATTGATAAAAAAAGCGCTCGAAAATGGTTTAAAAAAAGAAGACTTCCGAGAGTATCTTAATTATATAAAGTTTCAAACTTGGATAAAGGAACAAAAAAAATAATATTTAGCCCACATTCTCAATTGGAATGTGGGCCTTTTTTAGCATATTCTCGGAAACATCGTTCCTGATAATCTAGTTAATAATCTTTTGGAGCCTAAGGGGGTTTCTAATAATAATTGTCCTTTTCTTTTACCCATAATCGAACCAATGACTACAGCATCCTGACCCTCAGAGAATTCTCGTAAAATATCTATCACTTTCTCCTTTTCTTGATCGGCAACGATAAGAATGGCTTTTCCTTCATTGGCCAGATACAGCGGATCGAAGCCTAGTAAATCACAGACCCCGTGTACTTCTTCTTTTACGGGAAGGTCCAGTTCATTAATTTTCATCGTCAAATGAAAGTCTTCAGCAATCTCAACGAGTGTGGTGGCTAGACCACCTCTGGTAGGATCCCGCATAATTCGTACACCTGAAGTAGAGTTAAGAACTTCCGCTAACATAGTATTTAGGCTCGCACAGTCACTATTTACGGGCGATGATATACCTAACTCTCCTCTCGCAGCCAATACAGCGATGCCATGATCTCCAATCGTGCCTGACACAATAATAGCATCGCCTTCTTCAAATTCAAGGCTACAACCTTTGTTAGGCTCATAGATTCCTATCCCAGTTGTATTAATATAGACTCCATCAGCGCTACCGCGTTCCACTACCTTCGTATCCCCTGCAACAATGGAAACTCCTGTCCTACGTGCTTCACTCGCCATGTCACTGACTATTTTTTTTAATTCAGAAATAGAGAACCCTTCCTCAATCACAAATCCGCAGGTTAGATATATAGGTTTTGCTCCACTAACAGCTAAATCATTAACCGTTCCTGCTACCGCTAATTTTCCGATAGAGCCACCCGGGAAGAAAATAGGCTTAATAACAAACGAGTCTGTTGTCACAGCAATTTTGCCAATTGGTATGTCCACCGAGGCTGCATCAAATAATGCCGAATTCCCATCACCAAATGCTTCAATGAAGACTTCCTTGATTAAACGGTGGCTTAACTCACCGCCGTCACCATGTGCCAGGCTGATAAATTGATCCATTAAAAGCTCTCCCTCATGTATTGATAAAAAGCCGCACAACTTCCTTCTGCAGAAACCATACACGGACCGATTGGCTTCATCGGGTTACAGGCTTTACCAAAAAGCGGACACTCATTTGGCGTAATTAATCCACGAATGACTTCACCGCAGCGACATTTCGTTTTTCTTGGTTCGCCAACCTCTACCGTAAACCTCTTTTTCGCGTTATATTTATCGTATTCAGGTTTTAAGTCCAGCCCGCTGTTAGGAATAACCCCTATTCCCCTCCAGGCTTCGTCACACTTGATTAAGTATTGATCCATCCACTGTTGAATCACTTGATTTCCCGTTTTACTAACAATAGAAGGGTGGTTATTGATTATGGCTGTTTCTTCTTTTAATGCCAAATCAATGCTTTTGTAAATTCCAAACAGCAATTCTGCCGTTTCAAAACCAGTAATCACACCTGAAATATGATATTCATCAACTAAATACTGATATGATTCTTCACCTAATACAATCGAAACATGTCCTGGCAGCAAAAATCCATCCAAATGAACTTCACCAGCATCAAGCAAGTAGCGGAGAACTGGTTCCACTAGTTTAGTAGTCATCCAAATCGAAAAATTCTCAATTCCGCGTTTTTCCGCTTCTCCCACCATTAATGTGAGGATAGGAATCGTTGTTTCAAAGCCTACTCCAAGAAAAATAACTTGTTTATCCGGATTGTCTTCGGCTACCTTCACCGCATCTACAGGCGAATAAAGAACACGAATATCCTTACCGGCAATCTTCGAATCCAATAATGTTTTATTTGAGCCAGGAACTCTCATCATGTCACCGAAGGTACAGATGATTCGGTTTTCGCCTTCTGCTAGAGCGATCATGGCATCAATTGAACGTTGATCCGTGACACACACAGGACAGCCTGGTCCGGAAATAAGGTTGACCTCATCCTTTAGACATGGCTTCACTCCTGTTCTTGCTAGAGACATGGTGTGCGAGCCGCATACCTCCATGAAAGCAGGCATGCGTCCAAATTTCCGCTGAAATTCCTTAGCTTTTTCGATAACGGCCTCCACAAGTGGCTTACAGACCTCCGGATTATTGGACTGTTTCAGAATCTCGAGCATTGACAAGTTTCCTCCACTCCTCCACACTCTGTCTTGCATATGTTTCATCGACAATACTCATGGCCTGACCAGCATGTACGATGACATAATCTCCAAGCTCCAATTCGGGAACAAATATCGTTCCAACGGTTGTCTGCGAACCCATGACATCTACGACTGCACTGTATTCCATTTTCTTCACTACTCTAGCCGGTACACCTACACACATTGCAAAGCACTCCTTTTTGCCTTGGCAACCGCTAATTGCCCATATGATAAACCACCGTCATTGCACGGAACCTGCTCTGGTACGAATACAGTAAACCCTCTTTCTATCAATTCTGAAGTCAATCTCTTCCTTATGAACCGATTATGGAAGCTGCCACCTGAAAGGACAACTTGTTTATTAGCATTGGAGGTTGTAACAAGCAGCTTCTCCACTACTTCTACCGTCGCCTGTACGACTGTTTCATGAAATCTTCCACTAATAAGCGAAACGTCTCTTTCTGCTAAAACTTCCAGTGCAATCTCTTTCAACATTTTTGAAAAATCAATGGTTAGTACATCCCGTTCAACGAAGTCAAATAAATAAGGCTCAAAACTGTTGTTTTCATCAGCTAATTCTGCTAATTGAATGGCTGCTTCCCCGACATAACTTGATATTTTAGTCACTCCACATAAAGCACTAACAGCATCAAAGAGTCTACCGCACGTGCCAGCGTAAACCGTATTTATATTACGATCAATCATCTTTTTTAAGGTATCAATCTCTGCTTTTTTATCAGTAAAGATCGTTTTTGCTAACGTTTCCCCCTCCGCACCAAGCAGTGAAATAAGCATGGCCACTGCATTTCTCCACGGCTCACGAATACACTTTTCACCTCCTGGAAGGGGGGTATAGTGTAAATGGGCCATTCGTTTAAAACTTAGAGCATCACCATAGAGAACCTCAAAGCCCCAAATGTTTCCATCGAGACCATAACCGGTTCCATCTAAAATGATTCCATATGCCTCACCCTTAACTTGGTGCTCTTCCATACATGCTGCCATATGTGCGTGATGATGTTGAACTTCCATTACTTCCTCAAATGGATATTCTTTTACTAGCTTCTGAATGTGATAGCCAGGATGGGCATCGATCACAGCCAGTTTTTTAGGAATATCAATCCACTTTAGAAGATGATCTAATTCTTGTTTGTAATGATTAATTGTTTCGATGTTTTCTAATTCACCAATATGCGGACCGACAAAAATTTGCTCATTTCGACCAATCGTAAAAGTGGTCTTTTGTTGACCGCCAAAAGTGACGATTCCAGTCACATCTTGGTTTGTCGTAAAAGGATCTGGAACGTATCCTCTTGACCTGCGCAGAAAGTCGAGCTTTCCGTCATTGAATTGGACCACTGAATCATCGACCGGATGAAGAATTTCCCGATTATGTACAAGATAATAATCAGCTATTCCCTCCAAGTATCGAAAGGCTTCCTCATCTTTGTATAGGATGGGCATTCCAGATGGATTGGCACTAGTCATTACGAGAGAAGCGAGTTCAGGATCAGTAAATAACAAGTGATGAAGTGGTGTATACGGAAGCATCACTCCAATCGTACTCATGCGTGGTGCGACACTTTCAGCCAACTGGTACCGTTCATTTTTCTTCAACACGACAATAGGTGCTTCTGGGCTTTTCAAAAGATCACATTCAGCCTCATTCAACTTTGCCAGATGTTCTACTTCTGACATCGATGCAACCATAATCGCCAGCGGACGTAAAGGACGTTTTTTCCGTCTTCGCAATTCCGCTACCGCCTTCTCGTTACTTGCATCACAGCAAAGATGATAGCCTCCTATCCCTTTAATGGCTACTATCCTTCCTTCTTTTAAAAGCGTCACTGTTTCTACCAATGGATTCTCTATCTCTTCTTGCTATCCACTTTGGTCAAGTAACCATACTCTAGGGCCGCACTTTGGACAAGCAATCGGCTGCGCATGATGCCTCCGGTTCGTTGGATCTTCATATTCCCTCCGACAATCCTCACACATAGGAAAGTCCTTCATAGAAGTATAGGGCCGGTCATATGGTAACTCGTTAATGATTGTGTAACGAGGGCCGCATTGGGTGCAGTTAATGAACGGATATTGGTAGCGAAAATCATTCGGATCATTCATTTCATTGAGACAATCGTCACAAACTGCTGAATCAATTGGAATAACAAGCATAGATGTCCCACTGCGTTCACTTGGGATAATCGTAAAGTCTGCTATGTTTTGCGCTACTGTTCCTTCTACTAAAATCTCATTTATTATTGATAGTCGTGGTGCGTTATTTTTAAATGCAAATAGAAATGCCTTAATATGACCGGCGTCTCCTTCAAGATAAATTTTCACCCCATCCATATTATTTTGGACGGTCCCACTCAACTGATATTTCTCGGCTAGCTGAAAAACGAACGGTCTAAAACCAACTCCCTGCACTCTGCCACGGACGGCAATTTTTACTGCAGTACGCATCGCTCGTATGCTCCTTCAATCCAAGAAAACCATTCATGCAGTCCTTCATTTGTCCGGGCTGAGAGAGAAATCAATATTGATTCCGGGTTTATTTCCGATAAATCTTTTCTTGCTTCCTCCACACTAAAGTCCAAATAAGGGAGTAAATCAATTTTATTTAAAAGCACAAGTTCTGTTCTCATAAACATTTGTGGGTACTTTGGTATTTTGTCGTTACCTTCTGGTACACTTAAAACCGCCACTTTATGATGCTGTCCTAAGTCGTAGCCAGATGGGCAAACGAGATTACCAACATTTTCAATAAAGAGAATATCAATTTCATCTAAATCAAATTCACCTAGAGTTGCCGCAACCATACGTGCATCTAGGTGACAGCCACCATGGGTGTTAATTTGGACAGCTTTTGCACCCATTGCACGAATTCGATCCGCATCTCTTTCCGTTGCCAGATCTCCTTCGATAACGGCGATCCGAAAGTTTTCAGATAATGCTCTGACTGTTTCCTCTAATAATGTGGTCTTCCCTGCTCCAGGAGAACTCATTAAATTAATGACCAACGTTTTGGTATTGTGGAATAGCTCTCGATTGAATTCAGCAGCCTTATTGTTATTTGTTAATACGTCCGTCCTTAATGTAACCTTCATTGTGCATGACTCCCTTCGTATGATAATACCTGAAACGTTTCCCCACTTAGTACCTTTCCAGAAGGGACGAGGCAATTTGGACAAAGAGCAATTTTTTGGTCTGGTTTATATTCCATGCCACAAATGACACAACTGGCTTTTGCCTCTTCAAGATGTATAACAAGCTCAGCTTTATCCGAGAAAAGATGAAGATTTTGATCTCTGAGAATATCAAAAGCCATCTGTAAGGCATCTGGCATGGCATTTGTGATTTCTCCGACAATCAATTCCACCTTTCCAATTTTTTGAATCCCCTTTTCGAATGCATCCTCCTGCACCAGCTGAAGAATATCTCCCATCAATGACATTTCATGCATGGCTACCACCCGATTTCTTCTCATACTTCTGAAACCCAATATAATAGATATCTTCCTTCCGTTTTATTGGATAGGAAGCAAGCTGTAACTCACCTGACTGTGTCTTAAAATTGTATTCTTTTTGACAATTCAAACATTTCCCACTTGAATATAGTGTTGTTAGAATAATAATATTCGAACATACAGGACACACTCCATCCATTGCCTGCATGTTCGTTCCATTCCGAATAACTATTACGGGTTTCCCACCTATAAACTTCAATTCTAGCTCCGAAAAAAGTTCACTTTCTTTAATAAATGGAATCCATCTAATCCCAAGAGCGCGATCTGCTGCTGACTCTACTTTTTCCAAATCCTCACTAATAAAAGGCTCATAAACAGATTTCACCGTTTGGAAAAGGCTGCTGCCCATCTCCTTTAAGAAATCACCCCGTCTCATGAAACATTTCTCCAGTTATGCACCTGCTCAATCACGGCATTTGCCAGTTCACCCAGTTTTTTTCGGTTTGTTTCTGTTAACTCTACTCCTAATTCAAGTGACGTTGGCTGCATGCCGAACATGACAATTTGTTTAGGATAACGTTCCCTCATTTTTGCCGCTAACAATACCTCTTGGAAGCCTAATTGGTGAATGGACATCTTGATTCCAAAATAAGTAGGAATTTCCTCCCCAACAAGTGAGATAATTGTGCCACCCTCTTTCCCGGCATTGATGGCATCAATAATGATAAGATTTTCGGCTTCCTCCACTGGCCCCAGAAGTCTCATGCCATCAGTTAAACCCTCAATAATTTCGATATGATCAACTTCCTTTAATGCTTCCTCTAATAAAGGCAAAAGGTGGATGCCAACACCCTCGTCAGAGAAGAGGGTGTTGCCAATTCCTAAAATTGTAATCTTTGATTCTACCTTTCTATTTGTCATCCTTTTCACCTACTGATTTCTTCGTCGTTGTTTTGTAGCCTGTAATCATGGATGAGATGGATCCATTTCGCTCAAGATAGTCATCGCGGAAAGCCATATATACATGTATAAGGGTAAATAACATAAAGCCCCATGCTGCTAGATGATGCCACGAGCGAAGCGTATAACTCTCGCCACCAAATAAATACGGCACCCAGACAAACAATTTTGCCCAAAAAGATTCTTGCTGCGGTTCAAAGTACATATAAAATCCTGTCAACATGACAATCCAGGAACCCAGTCCAATAAAAATCCAATAACTTAATTGTGCCAGCGGGTTATGCCCAACATAATGGGGCTTTTTATTTTTCAAAAATAAATAGAATTTAATTGTTTCAAAAACTTCCTTCCAAAATACCCATCTGAGTGGATTAGAGGTGGCAAACTTATTCCCTACAACAACCCAATACAAACGGAATAGAAGATTCACTACAAATAGGAAGGCAGCAAAAAAGTGAATATAGCGCATCCAACCCATCAGATTTGAAAAGTAGGCCTCTTCTGGGATACCAGCCGATGCAAACGGTTTACCAATGTAAATGCCCGTTCCCATTAATACAATGATGGCGAACATATTTAACCAGTGAAAAATCCTCACCGGTAATTCCCAAACATAGGCTCTGACTTCATTTTTAACTTCTTTATAGACAATTGGTCTTTCTGTGTGAAACGAATTCTCGCTGTTAATCACCGGTTTATCAGGGAACGGCCCCGGCGTTTGAGTCGGTAAGTTTGGCGCGGCCATTTGTTTCACTCCTAACCTAAACGAATTTCGGTCGTATTATTAGTTTCCAAATCGGTTAAGTGGACAGCACATGCAAGACAAGGGTCAAACGAATGGATAATCCTCATAATTTCTAATGGCTGCTCCTTATTCAACATCGGTGTTCCTTTAAGGGCTGCCTCATATGCCCCGATATTGTTTTTATGATCTCGAGGTGAGGCATTCCATGTGGAAGGTACAACGGCCTGGTAGTTATGTGTTTTCCCATCCTTGATATCAATCCAATGGCCAAGTGCGCCGCGTGGTGCTTCCATCCAGCCTACGCCTTTGGCACGTTCCGGCCACGTACTTGGTTCCCATTTTGTCCGATCAAAGGTCGTTTGGTTTCCGCTTTTCACATTTTTTAATAATTCATCCATGTCATTACGCAACCATCCGGAAATTAACACCGTTTCAAGTCCCCTGGCAACGGTACGTCCTAATGCTGATTGTAAGGCTGTGATTGGTAAATCCAGCTTTTTCAATGTTTCATCTACGATATTTACAATCTCTTCTTTTCCAGCTGCATAACCTACGATCATTCTTGCAAGTGGTCCTGTTTCCATTGGATGCTCTTTCCAGCGCGGTGCCTTTAGCCAGCTATACTGTTTGTCAGTATCCAATGTTTTAAACGGTGCTTTCGGTCCTGTGTAATTAAAAGTTGTTTCTCCTTCGAATGGATGCTTACCTTTTCCGCCTTCATTTCCATCGTAGGTATACCAGGAGTGGTCAATAAACTCCTGAACATGTTTAGGATCCTTTAAATCAACATCCAACACTTCATTCAAATTGCCATTTAAAACAATTCCTCTTGGCATGCGATATAGCTTTGTATCATAGATGTCTCCTGTAGAGAAATCTCCATAGCAAAGATAATTATTTAAGCCGCCGCCATACGTCCAATCCTTATAAAAGGAACCGATAGCGAGTAAATCAGGAATATATACTTGATTCACAAATTCCCGGGCTTGATCAATTAATTGTGATACATGCATGAGTCGTTCAGCATGGACTCCATTATCGCTATCAATATCGAGAGGAGTCGCCATTCCACCAACGACATAATGCGGATGAGGATTTTTGCCGCCAAAAATGGTATGAATTTTAACGATTTCCTTCTGCCAATCTAATGCTTCCAGGTAGTGAGCAACAGCCAATAGATTTACTTCAGGTGGAAGTTTATAGGCTTTGTGCCCCCAATAACCGTTTGCAAAAATACCTAATTGACCACTTTCAACTAGTTTTTTTACTTTGTTTTGCACATCTGTGAAGTATCCTGGCGATGACTTTGGCCAGCTTGAAATGGATTGAGCCAGCTTAGATGTCTCTGCGGGATTGGCACTGATTGCACTTACAACATCTACCCAATCCAATGCATGAAGGTGATAGAAATGGACGATATGGTCATGAACAAATAACGCTTCATTCATTATGTCTCTTATTAAATGGGCATTTCTCGGAATCTTTATTTTTAAGGCATCTTCAACAGAACGAATGGATGCCAATGCATGTACTGTCGTACAAACACCACAAATACGCTGCACATATGCCCAGACATCCCTTGGGTCTCGGTCCTTTACAATCAACTCAAGACCACGGACAGCTGTTCCTGAACTATACGCTTCCTTAATTACACCTTTTTCATCTACATCTACTTCTACACGAAGGTGACCTTCTATTCTTGTTATTGGGTCTACTACTATTCGTTCACTCATTCTTCCTCACCCCGTTTGTCGTCTCTCTTCTTCTTTATTACCGTTCCAGTTGCATGAACAGCAATACCAGCTGCTGTTAATCCAATGGCTGCTAACCCGACCTCATCAGGTTCAATTGTTGTTTGCGTTCCAGGTATTTTCGCTCTTCTTGTATAGAATGGGCCATTATCCCAGAAATCTTTTTCTGAACATCCAAAGCATGGGTTACCTGATTGAATCGGATAGCTAACCCCGCCATTCCAGCGCATTTCTGCACAAGAGTTATAAGTGGTTGGACCTTTACAGCCCACTTTATATAAACAATAACCTTGTTTAGCCCCTTCATCGTCGAACGATTCTACAAATAATCCCGCATCGAAATAGGCTCTTCTATTGCATTTGTCATGTATTCGGTGACGATAGAAAGCTTTTGGGCGTCCGAACTGATCCAATTCTGGTAATTTACTAAATGTAATAAAGTGAGCAATCACTCCCGTCATTACTTCTGAAATAGGCGGACATCCCGGTACGAGAATAATTGGGGTATCCTTTACAAAGCTTGTAACTGGCTTGGCACCCGTTGGATTTGGATGTGCAGCAGCAATTCCTCCCCATGACGAACATGAACCATAAGCGATTATCGCCTTTGCCCCTGCGGCCATTTCCAGGAAGGTTTCTTTTGCCGATTGTCCTGCAACAGTTAAGAACGCATCATCATCAGGGATACTTCCTTCAACAGCTAGAATGTACTCCCCTTTATAATCCTTTAATACTTGTTTCATGGAAGCTTCAACCTGATGCCCTGAAGCTGCTGAAAGCACTTCTGAATATTCCAGTGAAATCATTTCGAGTAAAACGCTTTCAGTCTTTGGTTGTGATGATCGTATGAAAGATTCGGAACAACCCGTGCAATCTTGAAATTGCAGCCATACAACTGGTACTCTTGATTTTGTTTCCATGGCTTTCACCACTTGATCAGACTGCGTGAATTCTAGACCTAATGTAGCAGCAAGCGCAGTACACATTTTTAGAAAGTCACGCCTGCTAAAGCCATGGTCGATCGCGGCTTCGTATACTGTTTTCTGTCTCTTCATCCGCTTTCCCCTCCACTTATCATGAAAATAAATAATAGTTGATTTCAAAGAAATTGTAGTATAACACTAGGCCATTCGTCTTGAATTTTCAAAAAAGTACACAAAGTATCCTTAACTGCATTTTTACAATATTTTCTTTTAATAAGTTGAGAATAATAGAAAATGCATCCAATAAAATGGTTATGTTACTGCAATATGATGATTTGATACACCTGTTGATTGGAGCGGAAGGTGCGAAGACTCCTACGGGAGTAGCGGTCACGGGAGACCCCGCAGGAGTGAGCGACGAGGAGGCTCCCGGAACGCCCGCGAACCGCTCGCTCCTGGAGTGGAAATCAACAGACAATTTATCAAAGCCAACAAAAAAAGACCTTAAGAGAATTCATCCCTTAAGGTCTTTACATTTTCCTATGCTTCTATTAATTCATCTTCCTTTTGTTTCTTTAACCGTTTTCGGTAAACAAATTTAGAAAGGTTAATACTAATTTCATAAAGCATTAACAGTGGCAGGGTTACAACAAAATCGGACATAAAGTCAGGAGGAGTAATTACCACAGCTATAATAATCAAAACAAAGTAGGCATACTTCCGTATCTTTGCCAATACAAACGGATTAATAATTCCAAGTGAGGTTAAAAACATAACAACAACCGGGAGTTCAAACAACACCCCAAATGGTAATGTCATATTCATAATAAAACTAAAATATCGATCAGCCGTGAAATTGGTAACAAACATATCACCGCCAATATTCACTAAGAATTTAAGAACCATTGGAAAAATAACAAAATACCCAAATGAAAGACCAATTAAAAATAAAAAGAATAAGGCTGGTACGTATGAAAGAGTGATTCTTCTTTCTACTGGTCTTAAAGCTGGTTTTACAAACAACCAGATTTGCAATGCTAGAACCGGTATCGTCCCAGCAACTGCTACAACAGTCGCTAACATAAAATAAATCCAAATAATGTCACTTGGTCCAAGTACCATTAATTTCACTTCTAGGTCGCGAACGAACCATTTATAAATATCATCCACATAAATAAAACCGATGGCAAAAAAGACGATAAAAGCGAGTGCGGAAATAATAATCCGCTTACGTAGTTCTTCCAAGTGGTCAACTAAATTTAATTCTTTATCTTCCATGTACTTCCCCTACCAATTTCAAAGGTTGAAAATGTTTCTTGTTCTGCATTTTATTTACAAGCTTTTTCATGTATTTATAGTTAAAATTCCGAGAAGAAAAGGTGCAAGACACGAAATCTTACACCTTATTTTGTCAAGTTTTTCTTTTCTTCGTCAATATCCTTCATTACATCGTCTGTAAGTTCACGTGTCGACTTTTTAAATTCCTTTAATGTTTGCCCAAACGCACGTCCAATTTCAGGAAGCTTCTTTGGTCCAAAAATGATTAGAGCAAGAGTTAAAATCAAAATTAGTCCGGGTACTCCGATATTTGAAAACATGGATTTACATCCCCTTCAAGTGTTGTATATTTCTACTATGATTATAGTATTGAAAAACCAGTTTGCGTTAAATATCCAACAAAATTCATAGTAAATTCACAAAATCGTGTAAAACTAACAGCAGAGTGATTTTTAGCATTTCCAACTTTGTTTTATAACACTATAGACAATTTAACAATTACCTCTATTGAAGTCAATGACCATTTTTATGATAGAATTTTTAAAATATTTTGACAACTATACTTTTTTTGCATATAATTTGAACCATAAGGACATATACTAAAGGAAATTATAAGGAATGGATGTGATGAGGATGGAATTTTCACTATGCAGTTTTGATGGAGCTCTCCCTGTTGAGGTAACCATTGATGATGACAATGGCAGATACACCATTCGAAAAAGTGATCGAAGTGGGGAATATTTTAATAGCTCAAATGAGTTAATTGCTTGGGTGAAAAAGCACTTTCATGAAGAAGAGTTTTGCCATCCACATGAATTTAGAGGTATGCTTGCGAAAATAGCCGATTACGAAGTGAATGGTTCCTATTTTTAATAGAGAAAAGAAAGCACCAGCAAAAATTGCTGATGCTTATTTTTTATGATTGAAACCTTCTAAACTTTCCTTTTATAGATTCTAAATTCATAATCATATGGGTTATTTTCATTTATTGGCCCTTTTTCGCGGGATGTAAGTTCCCACTGACTTAGGTCAAATGGAGGAAAGTATGTATCTCCTTCAAATGTTTCATGTATTAGCGTTATGTACAAGCAGTCAACATAGGGAAATGCCTCACGGAAAATTTCCGCTCCGCCAATGACAAATATCTCATCGTCCACACCTCGGCAATAGTTCACAAACTCCTCAACCGAGTAAAACATCGTACAGCCTTCGCTTTGGTAGCCTTCCTGACGGGTAATCACAATATTCTCCCTGCCTGGTAGGACACGACCTATGGACTCGTGCGTTTTTCTCCCCATTGCAATTGGATGACCCATCGTCACCTTTTTAAAAAATTTTAAGTCTTCCGGTAAATGCCAGGGTAACTGATTTTCTCTTCCAATCGTTCTATTTTCGTCCATTGCAACGATAAAAGAAATCATACACTGACAACTCCTTTGATGTGTGGATGAGCTTCATAACCCTCTAAAGTAAAATCATCATACTCAAATGAGAAAATATCCTTTACATTTGGATTAATTTTCAGAGTTGGTAGCCTCTTTGGCTCTCTTCCTAATTGGAGCTTGATTTGTTCTAGATGATTTTGATAAATATGAACATCTCCAAAGGTATGAATAAATTCACCGGGCTTTAAATCACACACTTGAGCAATCATATATGTTAAAAGTGCGTAGGAAGCAATATTGAATGGGACTCCAAGAAATACATCCGCTGAGCGTTGATATAACTGACAGGATAACTTTCCATCAGCAACATAAAATTGGAACATACAATGACACGGAGGTAATGCCATATGGTCGATTTCTGCGACATTCCAGGCATTGACCAATAGTCTTCTTGAGTTTGGATTTGTTTTTATCTGATGGATTAGCTCACTAATCTGATCCACTGTTTTTCCGTCTGCGCCTGTCCATGACCGCCATTGATGTCCATATACAGGTCCTAATTCACCAAATTCATCTGCCCATTCATTCCATATTCGTACCCCATTTTCCTGAAGGTAACGAACATTGGTATCGCCTTTTAAAAACCATAGCAATTCATAAATAATAGATTTTAGATGTAGTTTTTTTGTAGTTACTAGTGGAAATCCGTCCTCTAAATTAAATCTCATTTGATACCCAAACGTACTAACCGTTCCAGTCCCCGTTCGGTCCCCTTTTACGGTACCATTTTTTAATACATGCTCACATAACTCTAAATATTGCTTCACTTCGTACACTCCCCTTCCTGTCATTCATATTTTTTCATTTTAACATAAAAATTTTCCGGAAGTTTAATGAAGTTGGTCATTAAATAGAAATGTTTTCGGTGCATACCAAAGAAAAGAGGCTAGCACAATGCCCGCCTCTAGTTTTTATATTTATACTTCTAATCCAAAGTTTCTACAGAGGGCAGCCAAGCCTCCTGCAAAACCACTACCTACTGCATTGAATTTCCAATCACCATTGTGACGATAAAGCTCACAAATCACAACAGCAGTTTCAACAGAAAAATCTTCACCCAGGTCAAATCTTAGGATTTCACGGTTTGTTTCTTCGTCTACTACCCGAGCAAAGGCATTACTGACTTGACCAAAATTCTGGTTTCTCGCTTCAGCATCATGGATGGTTACAGTAATGGCAATCCGACTAATATGGGATGGAACCTTACTAAAATCAATCTTAATTTGCTCATCATCCCCGTCACCCTCACCCGTGCGGTTGTCGCCAGTATGTTCAACGGCACCTGAGGTATGCACCAAGTTATTGTAAAAAATAAAGTCCAGATCTTCCGTCACCCTGCTGTTGGCATCTGCTAAAAATGCCGATGCATCAAGATCAAAATCATTTCCGCCATGATAGCGATTTGTATCCCAGCCAAGACCGATGATGACCTTCGTTAATCCGGGATTTGTTTTCGTTAAGTCGATTCTTTGTCCTTTTGATAAATTAATTCCCAAACGTATCACCTCATTTTGACAATAATAACAAATTAACTATAAGAACGAACCACTTCAGAAAGGCTAGCTGCATTAGTACCACTGCCAATCGCAGCGAACTTCCAGTCATTTCCATGTCGGTATAGTTCACCTGTCACAAGACATGTTAATCCACTGTAATTGTCAGTTAGATTATAATGGATCAGTTCCTGGTTATTAGAAGGATTTACTACCCTAATGAATGCATTTTGAATCATTCCAAAATGCTGTTTTCTTTTCACACAGTCATAAATATTAACAACGAAAACAAGTTTCTGTATGTTTGACGGCACTCTACTTAAGTCAATCATTACCTGCTCGTCATCACCGTCTCCGTCCCCTGTTAAGTTGTCTCCTGAGTGTTGTACACTGCCGTCATTGCTTCGTAAATTACCAAAATAGATAACATCTTTATTATTTTGAAGCTTATCATTCGAACCAAGCATAATAACTGACGCATCACAGTCAACATTTGGAGCACTGCCGCCGCCGAACAAACCGCCAAACAAGCCGCCGCCCCCTCCGCTTTGAACTGGATCCCAACCTAATCCTACCAGGATTTTAGTAAGTCCTGGATTTCCTTTCGTTAAATCCACTCGCTGCCCTTTTTGTAAGTTAATAGCCATGTCATTCACCTCAAATTAGATTTTTTAAATTATCACAATAAAAATAATTATGATTGTTTCAATCTCTTAAAGTTTTCCTGTAACTGCTCTAAACGTTTTGTACCTTCCACACGCAACCGTTTATTTTCTTCTTCAATCGCCTTTGTTTCCTGCATACCCTTGATGATGATATTCCAAGACTCTTCAATTGTTTCAATTTTAATGCTTGGAGCACCTGCTAACCTTGCAATATCAGTGCTCTGTTGTGAAATATTCTGAGCATTTTTAAGCAGCATTTCATTGGTTCTGCGGTCAAGCTCACTCATAGAATCAGCAACAAGCTTCTGACGCTTTGCTGCAACTGCTTGAATTAATCCATTTTTAAAAATAGGGATCGTCGTCACAAATGCTGAATTAATTTTTCCTATCAGCTTTGTATTCCCTCTTTGCAATAAGCGTATTTGCGGTGCTGTCTGTAGCGATACCATTTTCGCCATTTCTAAGTCATATATTCTCTGTTCTAGTAGCTCAATGACATTTTTTAATGTATCTAACTGCATGGATGCTAATTGATCTCCTGATGCAACCCGTGATTCTAGCTGTGGCAGCTGATTGTTCTTCAGCTCCTCTACTTTCATTTCACCCGCAACAATGTACTTTTCAAGTGTCAAATAGTATTGGTAGTTTTGCTCATACATTTGTTCAAGCATATTGGTTGAATCAACCATCTCATGCTGGTATTTGGAGATTTCGATGTAAATCTTGTCGATTTCAGAGCCCATCGTCTGGTATTTTCCAAAAAGCTTTTCTACCATTTTTTCGCCCTTTTTAAATAGCTTTCCGAAAATACCACCAGATGTCTTCTGAAAGTCCTTAGCATCAAATTTATCCATGATGCGTCCAAGTTGTTTCAGAAGTTCACCAGAATCTTCTACTTTTGTTGTCCGCATATTGCTGAGAATTTGATCAGAAAAGCGAGAAATTTGCACGGCTGGTTCTTTCCCGAATTCCAACACTTGAATTTGGTCTCGCTCATCAATCGTACGGACTAAATTTTGAACTTCTGGTTCTTTACGGAGTGCTAGCTTGATATCAGAAGCTTTTGTTTCTGATAGTTTGTCATTATCGCTTATTGGCATCATACCGCTAGATTGATTTGAAGGTAAAGTCACTACTTAATCTCCCCTTAAGTTTTTTAGTATTCCTTGAAAAAGCCCCTTTTTAAAAACAGAAGGCTCTTTATATTCCAAATCAAAGACCATTTCCTCAAGCCAGTGTTTATCGAATAATCGTTCATCGATATAATTTTCAATGTCATTATGGCCTGGTGGATTATAAAGGATGATATCTATACCAAATTGATTTAAGAGCAGAAGCAATGCTGCATCCGACCTTGAAAGCATGCCGGATAATTCATTATTAAAGATAATCAATTTAGGAACCTGCTGGGAATAATCAAATCTCTCAAGCAATTGAATGATCCTTTTTGGCATAAATTGAGCCTGAGTAAACAAATACATTTTCACATCTTCTAAACTTTCCATCGGCAAAAGCTTTAAACCTGGTTTCTCACAGATTTTCCTAATTGCATGAGCGATTCCCTTTTGTAATCCAGATGCTAAGAATGAATAGGGCCAATAGTGTGCCTGCATCATTTTTTCAGGTTCTAGCAAGCCATCCTTCCCAAGGGCATTCCGGTAATGGAAGCGAAAATCGCTGGTACTCTGCATCGTAAAGGGTAGTTGTCGAATGAGGTAACTGTGCTCCAACTGACTAAGAGATTGAAGGCGGTCCCAATATTCTTTACGATTCTTACTCACACCCTGGACTTTTGCAAAAATAGAGGGAATCTTAACTTGTCCTTCACCTACTTCAAAATCCGGACGGATCATTGCTATCTCTTTACAAAGGATAAATAGCTCGTCATATGTAGTTTTTAACGTAATGGAAGATGGGGTATATTCCCTTAACTGCCATGGTTTATAAAGTCCGGATCCTTCTTGGTTTAAAATCGTCTCAATCTCTTTTGAGGCCCGATAGGCAACCGTTGATTTCCTGTTTCTTCTTTCCTTAGGAAAGGTCTCTGCAGGAAGTCTATTTGGATAGTGATGAGTGAAGACCGGTTCTGAAACGTAACCTGCTAGTATATCTTTACCCTCAGGATCAAAAACGACGATATCACAGCCAAGCTTTATTAAATAATATAAAAAATATTGGTGACTTTTCTTAAAATTGCCATACCAAAGATATTTGGGCATGGCCCTCTCAGGATCCGCATGGTCTAATTCTGACTGTAAATGATTGATTGACCACTTCACCAAATCAACGAGAACTCGCCTTAGTTCGTGATTCTTAAGCCCATCCTTCTCAAGGGTAGCGTACAATTCAAGTGTGGCAATCATCGCTTCCCTTAATTTCCGGTGAATGACAGGTACTTTTGACTTTAACAAAAGCTGCTCCCCATCAAGAAAGGCTGCAAAGCGGTTAATTGACAATTTTTGCTCTTGATTAATATTGATCACTTTTTGAATGGACTGAAAATACGTGTTATTTATTGTTTTATCAAGTGAATCCTCACTTAATAACTGTAACCCCCATTCTTCAGAGTTTACATAATCAAATAACTGGTTGTAGTATTCATCCGTGTCAATTGGAATCCCTAGAAATTTACCTAATACTTGCCCAATCTGGATGGTTCCATTTTCTAATGAAAAATGGGGCCGTTCTGGTAAGGTTTTTTTTAACAGATCAAACCAATTTTCATACGTTAGGGATATAGGACGGACGTTCAATTGATTTAATGGTGGATACATTCATAATCCCTTCCCTCTAGAAGCGAAAGCTTATTTTCCAAAGAAGATCTATATACTTTGTCCTGCTTCAGTACTTAAGCACTTCCGCATAATAATAGAAAATTATGTAAGGTTCCTTATCATCATATCACAGTTATTTAATTGGTTCATTTGTTAATACGAATGTGCCTCAAAAATGTTTCGTTATTAAAGTGATTTCTTCATTTTTCACCTTTTTTCTTGTCCTTACATACTATTTGAGTACTCATACTAAAGTAGGTGACTCGAATGAGATTTCTCTATAAACGTCCAAGTATGGAGCAAATGCAAGAGGAATTAAATACGGTAATGGAAGTAATGGTATCTGATTTATTTATTTACTTGGACTTATTTATTTTCAGTATCATCTTTACCCTTCTTCTTTTCCCCGTTATGCATTCACTTGTCATGTCCATTCTTTTCTTTTTTGCTTTTTATAGTCTATTTTCCTGCCTATACTTTTTTGTTTTTAATAGGTTAATGAAAAAGAATTAAACTTTAAGTGGCAACAGTTCTAAAACCTGTTGGAGAATTTCTTCACCCGCACATACCCCACGACTTTTAGTAAAAATAAGATCACTCGTATCTGTCGCCTTAGCAAGCTCACCCTGGTTGGGAACGAACCGATATTGACATTTCTGTAGAAAATCCCAATCTAAAATGGAGTCCCCTGCACCTGCTATTGCTTGGGTTCCTTCAGTTTGACAGAGATATTCAAGTGCACTTCCTTTACTAATTGCCAGCGGAATAAAATATAGTTTTCTCCCCTGTATTGAAATTCTCCAGCCAACCTTTCCAACTAAATCATTGATTAATTGCATTTCGACTGTTGATGGAAGGCTATTTAAAATAAAATAGAAAAAAAGCTTCCCTGCCTGCTTTTTTATCCCATCAAAACGGATACCCTCTCTTTGAAAAATTGACAGTAGTTCCTCTTCTAAAGCGGATTCCATTCTCAATCTATTTTTCACATACTCTGTCCATCCCTCTATAGGCTTTCCATGTTCTAAAATAACAGCCCCATTAGTAGTTATCGCATATTTGAATTCAATCTTGTTTTTAAAAATAGATAATCTGTTAAACTGGTCTGTTGTCCTCGTTGTAACTGGAATAAACAAGCTTTTCTGAGAAATCATTTCAAGGGCAAATAAGGCTGCTTCTGTCATAAAGGCAACCTGTTCACCATCTTTTATTTCTACCAGCTTCAATTGCCCTTCTGGTTGTTCTTCTAGATCAGCCATTGCTCTTTTTGAATAAATGATGGTTCGGTCAAGGTCAGAAGCAACTATCATTTTTTATTCTCCTTCACCGACTTAATTATGCCGCAGCATAAATAACGTAACTCAGGATATTCCACGACCTCAACCCCTTTTTCCTCGGCAAGCATGAGAATGTGTTTAACAAATGGGCTTGAAGGATCACGCATGAGAATTTTCCATGGAACCCTTCGCAGAAGAACCCTCGTTGTTTCTCCTACTCCAGGTTTTATATAATGTGTGTTCTCAATGGCAAATTCTGCTTGGATTTTCATTACATCCTGCATCCCTAGAAATCCCGTTTCTATTTTTTCGTGTTTCTTCTGCGATGAAATATCGGCCGCTTCCTCCCAAATCGTAGAAAACTCAGTAGAGATTAGATGGATAAATTCATTTGAAACATCAGCAGGAAGCAAATCCCTGTAAAATTTAGCACCGTGAAAATCGTCTGTTCCAATGTATGTTTTATTTAGTACAGTCCTGCTAACAAGACCGGAAACAGTTGAATTTAAACATGCACTCGGAATCAAGAAATCCTCCCTCGTACCAAATAGAGTTGTACAGTAGCCTGGATCTGCAATAACAGCAAGTGTATCATCAAGCTTTGTCCCGTATTTTCGTTCAAATTCCTGACAGGCCTTTGTTAATTCAATCGAAATGGCCCCTTTTCCTGTCCAGCCGTCAACAAATTGAATGGCACCATCTGGATGCTCGCTGATAATATACTGAAGGGCTTTTTCATCGATTCCCCGATCTCTGATAATAGAGATGCTATAATGGGGCAAAGATACATTGTATCGGAATTTAAGATATCTCTTAATCAATATTCCTACTGGAGTTCCTGCTCGTGCTAAAGAAACGAGAACAGTCTTATTCTCTTTTATTTGGTAGATTTGTTCCGCCACAATCCCTACAGACAAAGCCACTTTTTGTTTGTATTCCATCAATGTTTTCCAGAATAATTCAACATATTCTTCTGGAGGCTGGTACTCGATAGGTAATGATTCGCTATAATGCATACCTGATTGAACCATCAATTCCCGGTTTGCTGTTGAGTCCTCAAGCTTTATTTCACTTAAATCTTTAAGTAAGAAAAGCACATCATCTTCATGGTATGTCCCCATTTTTGCAGGCTTATTGACTGTTTTTTGCATTTCTTTCACCTCTAACTTTTAGAAAAAAAGACGATCTTTATTGATGGCACCCCTATACGTTTAAGTTCGTCTAGTAAGGGCTGGAGATTCTCTAACTCTACTTCTCTCTCAAAAAAAATAAATATTTCATCATAATAATCTGGTGGAATGTTATAAACAAAATTTGTAACTGTTAAATCTTCTGGATTGGGAAATGTCACACCGAACTGAGCCCCGTATCCCATTTTATTTTCTACATGTATTGGACTTCTAGTGGTGGAGTGATAATACACACCCTTTCCCATCTTAGAAGCAAGCTGCATAGGAAGATACATAAACTCTCCTGTACCTAAACAAAGCGTTTTTTCACCTGTCCTTTTTTGCTCTAAGTAACAAGCTGCCTCTGATATTTTTTCATGAAAAGAGTTTTCATAACTACGGAGACCAAAACGACCCGTTTCTTGGATATATGGTGCCTTATTCCCAATCGTCTTAGAGGAAAAGGGGACTGGGGTAAACAAAGAAAACAATTGCAGAAATTCGACTGACTGCTCCGCCTTATTATTCCCATTATTTCCAGGAGTTTGACTAATAATTTCTTTATGCTGCTTAATTTGTACATGGCCAGCTACTAGACTTACCACGTGAATCTTTATACCCAGTTCGTTCTCAAGCTGTTTAAATCTATTTTTATTTTCTTGTGAACGCCAATCCAATATGGAAACAACTGTATATTCTTCTCTTGGGTAATTTGCATGAATAGACTGGATGATATTTAATGCTGTTTTCCCAGTTGTTATTTCATCGTCTACTAGAATAATTTCCCGTTGGTTATTAATCATGTTATTGGGAATGTAGCACCGGTGGGAGGTTGCATGTGAATGTTCTTCCTCAAAAGTGACGTTTGGATTTTCCTCCCGCATTTCCTCTCTTGTTGTATGAAAGAATTCAGCTGTATAGAAACAATCAAAGAAAGCATGACCGAGTGCAGTTGCCGTTTCTGCAAACCCTATTACAACAGGTTGAATCGAATTTGGCACAAACGGAAGATGGTTGTATGTTTCTCCTTCTTTTGAAAATAAGGACACTAGCTCTTCTTTTTCCTCACAATGTAACCCCTTAACCGATTCCATGTATCTAACAGCTAATAAAGCAGCCGTCAGCAAACCCTTATATGGTTGGATGGGTAAATGTTTGCCTAATACTTTGCTTACAAATAGGAACGAGCGCTTTTTATTGATTCTCGCAGCCATCGTAAAAAGCTCATCAATTGGTAAATCGTACATATTTTTTTCTATTTCTATTTCCGTTTCAATCGCATCAAGGATATTAAACGTATACTTCTTTTTTGATAAGGTCAATGGTTGTGAATTCTTCATGTAACACCCCGTAAAGCTGTGATTTTAAGATCATTTTTTTTGCCCAATAATAGTGAGGCTTTATCTCATTCATTTTATTAGAAAAGTCGCTCTTAAATACTCCAATGTCTCCCGTTGCTGCTTCAATTATATTTTTCGCATCCATATATTCCTCATAGGAAACTACATTAAGAGCTTGAACTATTTTAATATGTGATGGATGGATAATCGTCTTTCCAGTCAAACCGTTTGCGATATCCATAAGGACTTCCCGAATGAAACCATCTGTGTTCTCATCTATTAATTTAGCTCTCCACTTCAGCCCTTCATCACCATATCTTTCACGGAAAGGGGTTTGCCTTAGCTGAGGCTTTAACATTCTTTTTTTAGCAGAAAAGTATTCCCATACCGGCCCTGATACAACATATGGGCAATCAAATCTCTGAAAAACATTTATTATATCTGAAATGCAATCTCTTAATACAGCAATATCATATACGGTTGTGTCAGCACTTCTTCTAATCCCATATAACCCACAGAAGTCAGTCGCCCCTATTCGAACATTCAGAATATTTCCCTTATACCGGTCGAGTAGGTGCTTAATATTCATTAATTCTTCCATTCTTGTTTCCTTTTGGATGACTGTTGCTGTCTCTAGGATTGGCATTGCATAAAAGGGGTGCTCGTTTGTATGAACTTTTAGGACCTCAGTTAATAACTCTTCACCACATTCTGCAGTGAACTTTGGTAAAACGACCCCTGTAAGAAGCTTGGTCGCTTCTCCTAATTGTTCATTCACCCTTTTAAATTGTTCTAAATTACGAACCCTTATAAACATCAACGGTAAGTCTACAAAATTTAAAAATCCTTTATTCAATTCTCCGTACAGTTTAAGCAACTCAGTCATAAGAAGCATTTCTGCTCTATCAACCTCGTTATCACCCACTGCATCTTCAAGATCGATAACAAGCGAGGTTAATCCCTCATGCTTTTTTGAAAGAATCTCTTGATGGATGTTTGGACGTGTTGCCGGCATGTAAAGTGTTGCTCCTAATCCATATGACAACAGCTCACGATTAAAGTATTTATTAAAGGTTTGGGGTCTTTTATAGAAGAAACGATTAAGCTCCTCCTCATAGAAATAGGTAAAAAAATTCATTTTATTTCTCCTCGTTATAAGGTAAAAAATAAAGGAAACAGACTTTCGTCAGCTCCCCTTTTAATATTATTATAAAATTAAATTAATTGCCTTTACTTTCTTCTTTCTTTTTATTCATAAAGTGAACGACAAATGTAGCTCCGAATGTCACTAATAGGATAATAAAGAACGTTAAATGTCCCATATCTATATGGAATACAGCTAGAAGCATCTTTAAGGCAATGATAAGAATTAAGATATATGCTGTTGTTTCAAGTTCAGGTACGCGGTCTATCAATGTTAAGAATACACCTGCAACTCCTCGCATCATTAATACGCCAAGCATACCTCCAACTAGTAATACCCAAACCTGTTCACTTACTCCAAAGGCAGCTAGAACACTGTCCACAGAGAAGGCAATATCCATTAATTCAACCGCTACAACTGTTCCCCAGAAGGTACCAAATAAGCGAATGAGTAAACCACTTTGATTTAACCCCTCAGACTCTTCATCGCCCTCTTCAGAGCCTTTTCGTTTATCAATAAAGTACTTGATTGATAACCATGCAAGATAGCCTGCTCCCAATATTTTTACCCACCAAAGCTTAATCAGGAATACTCCAATTCCGATTGCAATAAAACGGAAAGCATAGGCACCTAATAGTCCATAGAATAGAGCTTTCTTTCGTTTTTCAGGTGGCAAGTGCTTAACCATTACTGCTAGAACAAGCGCGTTATCAGCTGATAGTAAGCCTTCTAGAATAACAAGTGTACCAATCAAGCCCCAGCTTACGGGATTTGTTAATACTTCTGCCCACATACTCCAATTAAAAAATTGAGAATACGTGTCTAAGATATGATTTAAAACAGACATTAAAAAAATTCCTCCTAGAGTAGAAAAGCCTAAGCGCCCTTGGATTATAAGGAAGTCTCAGGCGCTTTAGCTCAGTATTTAAATGAAGTATACATTTTGTAAAAAGACCCATGAACACCTGGGTCTTCTCCATTCTATTTATTAACCTACAGATAAACCAAAGTCAGTTGCAAGTGCTGCTAAACCACCTTGATAACCACTGCCGATTGCACTAAATTTCCATTCACCGTTATGACGATACAACTCTCCAACAACAATCGCAGTTTCAATTGAGAAATCTTCCCCTAAATCATAGCGAATTAATTCTTCTCCTGTTGCTTCATTAAAAATTCGTGCATAGGAGTTAGAAACCTGACCAAAATTTTGGTTTCTGCTGTCAGCATCATGGATCGTTATTGTAAACGCAATACGCTGAACGTTTGCTGGAACTGTTGTTAGATTAATTTTCACCTGTTCGTCATCACCATCACCAGCACCTGTGCGATTGTCACCAGTATGTACAACGGCCCCGTTTGCTCCTTGCGGATTATTGTAAAAAACAAAATCAGTTTCATTGGTAACTTTTCCGTTTTCTCCTAAAAGGAAAACAGATGAATCCAAGTCAAAGTCATTTCCGCCGTCATATTTATTAGTGTCCCAACCAAGTCCAACTACAACATTCGTTAATCCTGGATTTGTTTTTGTTAAATCAACTTTTTGACCTTTTGATAAACTTACTGCCATTTTTTCATTCCTCCATTTTAGGTAATAGTCTATTTACGAGTTTCTCATAAAAAGGTTTCATTTATTATAAAAATTTTTTTCGTTCTCAATAGAAATTGCTAACCTAACTCATCCACTTAGGAGGTGTGTTTTTAGCCCAATAGATTGTTCCTAATTCATAATGGCTTTGATAGCCGTCATAAATGGTATGATAATGAAAATTAAACCAGTAACCTGCTTGTGGTGGATTGTCACGTCTAACATGGAAACGTAAAATATCTTCCCCTGTTAAGCGGCTTTTAATATTAAATATTTTTTCTGAAAGACCAGAACCTGGCTGTTCAGAAATGGTAAGGTTCTTCAAATCCTCTTCTGGGAATTGGTCAGCCGTTTGTGCAATGGCCAATTCAATATTAGGCAAAATAACTTCGCGAAATTCATCTTCTATTACAGGCTTAATTTTTGTTCCAAACTTTTGGTAAGACTGAATTTCTGCCTGCTTTATTAATTGTTCCATAAACTCTTCCCGGTTAAACTCTGATTCTTCATAAAATTCATTTTGTCGAGTAATATTTCTATCTGCCGTCGCTTCAAAAGCATCTATGTCTTTGAAGTTCTCCGCATATACAGAATTCATTAGTTGTGTTGGTGTAACAAGACCAAAGGTTAAAATAGAAATTAATACAAATAACGGTTTACGAAGCCACTTGTTCATCACTAGTTCACACCTTATTCTATCGAAGTTAATATTTACTAGAATTTTTACTATCTTAAAAGATATTATACTTCTTTTTTTAGAAAAATGGAAAAAACCAGTTTAATATTTTTTATATTGTAATAAATAAAGAACTGAAGCGAAAAGCCTTCAGTTCTTTATTTATGGCTTTGTTAAACTTGTCTGTTGATTTCCGCTCCAGACGCGAGCGGTTCGTGGGTGTTTCGGCGAGCCTCCTCGGCGCTTGCGCCTGCGGGGTCTCCCCTGAACCATACTCCCACAGGAGTCTTCGCGTCTTCCGCTCCAATCAACAGGGTTAAAAAATCAACAATGTTCTTTAACACAGCCTTATTTATCAATCACACCAAAGTGAAATTTAGAGGTTTTTCTCCTAGCTACTTGAAAACCGTATTTTTCAAATCGGGTACTTTTATAATGATCCTTTAATATAATTCGAGTTTTAGCTACCCTATTTGCTTCCTGTAACAATTCTTCTGTTAAATCGTCGTACACTGCAAATTGACCTAAAGCCTTTATTCCATCCGACTCTAGGACACTTTCCTCAAACATTGGGTCAAAATAAACACAATCTACAGATTCATTTGGCTGATTCTTTAAATAATCAAGTGAAGAAGAATGAACGACTTCAATTCTTTCCATTGCCCCATTCATACTTTCCAAACTAGAATCCCATGTTTGGAGCCCCTTCTGAACAATGAAAGCCAAATATTTTTGCCCTTCTATTCCTATCACCTTCCCTTCTTCCCCAACGAGGAAGCTTGCTACAATGGCATCTGATGAAAGTCCAAGTGTGCAATCCAACACGGTCATTCCTTTTGAAAGCTGAGCAATATCTGCAAAAGGATCGTGATCCCCTTGTAACAACCGCTTAATCCTGAACATTGCTGAATTAGGATGGAAGAAGAAGGGCTGCGTGCTCCCTTTTTCAAATAGTTCAATTCTTTCCTTTCCTACCACAAGACATCCACTCTCCCATTCTTCCTGTAAAAGAGATATGGATTTCTTTCTTCTTGGCACATAGGGTACTTCTAAAGTTTTTGCTGTATGAATAGCATTTTCAATCATTTGCTGATTTGTTCTTCCTGCAGTAGTTATAAACATGTCATCATCCTACTTACCCCTAAAAAAAAGGCTTTGTTAAACTTGTATGTTGATTTCCGCTCCAGGCGCGAGCGGTTCGTGGGCGTTTCGGCGAGCCTCCTCGGCGATCACGCCTGCGGGGTCTCTCCTGAACCATACTCCCACAGGAGTCTTCGCGCCTTCCGCTCCAATCAACAGGGTATAAAATCAACACTATTCTTTTACATAGCCAAAAAAAAGGACGTCGAATGACATCCTTCTTAGCAATGTGCTTCTAGTGCACTCATTACATTTTGCATAACCATTTCCATTGGCATACCTTCAATATCATGTCTTGGAATAAAATGAACTACCTTGTTATCCTTTAACAGTGCCATTGATGGTGAAGATGGCTCAATCCCCTCAAAGAACTCACGCATTCTAGCAGTAGCTTCTTTATCCTGTCCAGCAAAAACAGTAACTAAATGGTCAGGTTTTTTTTCACTATTTAATACAGCTTGAGTTGCTGCAGGACGCGCTAAACCAGCCGCACAACCACATACTGAATTCACCACTACAAGTGTCGTACCACTTACATTTTCCATAAATCCCTCAACTTCTTCTGCTGATTGTAGCTCTGCGAACCCTGCTCTAGTCAACTCTTGGCGCATAGGTAAAACCATTTGTTTCATATATTCTTCATATGCATTTGACATAATTGATCACTCCGTTTCCCTTTATCCCTATTAGAATACAATACTCAATCAAGAGTTTGCAATTTAATCCTATTATTCCTCGTTTTTTCTCGCTTCTGTCATTTGCTTCCAAACAGAACCTCTTGCTTCTTCTCCACCTTCAATACGTTCGATGGCCATTTTCACTTGCAAACTCACTTCAAATTCCTGATCTTTCTCAGCAGCCTTTAAAGCAGCTAGTGCCTTTTCATCTCCAACCTCATATAAAAACATTGCAGCCCGCCAACGAACTAATTTACTTTGGTCCTTCAGTGCGTTTATCATCTCTCCTTGTGCTTCTTGGAAGCCTAAATCAGATAAACAATCGCCTGCTGTTCGTCTGACTGTTACAGTCTTATCTTTAAGTGCCTTATATAGGAGAGGTAAAACTTCCTTTTCTTTAATCATACCAAGGTATACAGTTGCAAGTCTCCGAATAGATGGCTTCTCATCTAATATAGCTTTTTCGAGTATTGGTAAATCCTGCAACTCAGGATCCTCCATTTGTTCTAGTGCCTTGTAACGGATCTGCCAATCAGGATGATTTAAATCCTCAGCCGTTACTTTCTTTCGAATAGGTCTAGTCTTTTGTTCTATGATTGGTTCATTTGACTGTGCTTTTTCGACTAGTTCTTCAATTCGTTCAATAGGATAGGCTGCAATTAATTCTTCTACCACATCCTGTCCAATTTGCTCAAATTCCCCGTAACGAACCCCTTCATTCTTCCATTTTCTAAGGAGAATATAATTATCTTCAGGAAGCTGTGCTTGTTCTCTTGCTTTTAAGAAATATTCCGGCATCCCGAATCTGCGCTCAGTGTTACCATCTGACAGCTTCACTTGCAACGGAATATCTTTAAATAGTTGAATTTCAACCTTTATTTCACCAAAGTGTTCATCCACTTTTCTCGTATCTGCCGCCTCTACATCCAGTTCACCAAAGGCAGATCGGACCTTTGGCAATAATTCCTTCCAATCGTATTTCGCGTTTCTTTCAACAGCAAGAAAATCTGCCACATGATAGACGCCCTTGATGCCCTCAATGTGTAAGATATCCTGTATGATGATTGGTGCATCAGTTGCGTTTTCTTTTTTATAGTTATGACTTTTTCCCATTGGGAGTTCTTGATTTAAAATTATCTTCATCGTATTTGGACTTGGCGTTGGTTCAATCGCCTTAATTTTCAACACAATCACCTCATTCTTTTTCGGCAAGCTCTGAGAGGTACGACCAGCGCTCAATTAATTGCTCAAGCTTTTCGTTTAATTCTGCTTCCTGCTTCATTAATTCCTGTGCTTTTGTAAAATCACTACCAATATTCGCCATTAGCTCAGCTACTTCTTCTAAGCGTGATTCGGTTTTTGCGATTACTTCATCTATTTCTCCCAATTCCTTTTTCTCCATATAGGTCATGTTCTTCTTTTTTTCTTTTTCTGGAGTTTTAACAGGCTGGGTTAGTCCAGTATTCGTTTTTTGGACTTCTAAAGTAGTTTCTTTTTCAAGGTATTCTGTATAATTCCCGTAGAAAGAATCAATAATCCCTTCACCTCGTAACACAAGAAGCTGTTCAACCACCTTATCCAGGAAGTAACGATCATGGGAGACTGTAATAACCACTCCTGGAAATTCATCAAGATAATCTTCTAAAACGGTTAATGTTTGTGTATCCAAATCATTGGTCGGTTCATCTAGCATAAGAACATTTGGTGCTGTCATTAAAAGCTTCAATAAATATAGTCGTCGTTTTTCTCCACCTGATAGCTTTCGAATAGGTGTTCCATGAGAATATGGCGGGAATAGAAAACGTTCCAGCATTTGAGCGGCAGAAATCGTCTTTCCATCCGATGTTTCAACAATTTCGGCCGTTTCCTTAATGTATTCAATCATCCGCTTATTTTCATCCATATCTTCGCTTTCTTGTGTATAGTAAGCGATTTTGACGGTTTGCCCCATGATGAATTCTCCATCATCAAGCGGAATTTTTTTTGCAAGTATATTTAATAGTGTTGATTTTCCCGTACCATTTCGTCCAATAATCCCAATCCTGTCACCCGGTTTTACTAGTATATCAAAGTGATTCAAGATTGTTTTATCCGTATATCTCTTAGATGCGTTCTTTAGTTCAAAAACCTGTTTACCAAGCCTGCTTCCATGCAAAGAAATATCAAGCTTCTCGCCTGTCGATTTTCCACTTGAAAGCTTATCATCAAGATCTTCAAAACGTTGTATTCTAGCCTTTTGCTTGGTTGTTCTTGCTTTTGCACCACGTCTCATCCATTCAAGCTCACGTCTGAAAAGATTCTTTCTTTTTTCAAAAGTTGCCGCTTCATTCTCTTCACGAATGGCCTTCGCTTCTAAAAAGGCTGCATAGTTGCCCTTATAGCTATAAAGATTTCCACCATCCAATTCAAACATTCTATTAGCCACACGATCTAAAAAGTAACGATCATGTGTAACCAAAAGGATGGATCCGCTATATCTCCTTAAATAATCTTCCAGCCATTTGACAGAATCAAAATCGAGATGGTTTGTTGGTTCATCTAATATTAGTAAATCTGGCTCTTCAATTAATACTTGCGCTAAAGAAACCCGCTTTTTTTGTCCGCCAGAAAGCTCGCCAATTTTCTTTGTAAAATCTTCAATTCCTAATTTCATTAAGATTGACTTGGCATTCGTACTCGCATCCCATGCATTTAATGCATCCATTTGTTTATGTAATTGAAAAAGTTCTTCTTGTATAGACGTGTCGTTTGGAGCTGTGTCAAGTAATAACAAAGTTTTTTCATATTCACGCATTAGCTTTAATATTGGTGCTTCGCCATGAAAAACTTGCTCAAGTACTGTTTTACTAGCATCCAAGTCTGGCTGTTGATTTAAGAACGAAATAGAATAATCTTTCCCAGCGATAATTTTTCCCTCATCCGCCTGATCCAAACCAGCGATAATACTTAGTAAGGAGGATTTCCCGGTTCCATTTATTCCGATTAAACCAACACGCTCTTTTTCACTGATTGTAAATGATATATTGTTAAAGAGTTGTTTCTCGCCATACGTTTTCGAAACATTCTCTACAGTGAGCATTTTCATACTTGTCCCTCCCATTCTTGGAAAAATTGTTCTAAAAATAGACCCATTATGTGGTGACGACTCTCAGCCATGCTTTTTGCTGCATCCGTATTTAATAAATCTTTTAATTTTAGCAGCTTCTCGTAAAAATGATGGATGCTAGTTGATTTCCCTTTTCGATATTCTTCCAGGCTCATTTTTTCCCTTACTTGAATGTTCGGGTCGTATATTTGCTGTCCTTTTTTACCGCCATATGCAAACGCCCTTGCAATTCCGATTGCTCCAATAGCATCTAAACGGTCAGCATCCTGGACTATTTTAGCTTCAACAGACTCAAGATCTGTTTTACTGCCGCCTTTATATGAAATAGAATGGATTATTTGGAGGATATGCGAATGTTCTTCACTAGAAAGTGTAATTGATTGAAGAAAAGAAACCAGTTTGGCTCTCCCTTTTTCGAGACTTTCATTTAGTTTTTCATCCGGGATATCATGTAGCAGTGCGGCCATTTCAATAATAAATGGATCTCCTTGCTTTTCTTCCTTGCATATATGTAAAGCATTCTTTCGAACACGGTCAACATGATACCAATCATGCCCAGTCACATCTTCACCTAGTCCATTTCGAACAAACGCCTCTGTCTTCTCAATGATTTGATTTTTCACTATGTGCACCTACTTTCACCCTAGCTATTTTACCATGAAAAACGGCAAAAAAATAACCCCGACATATCGGAGTTATTTTTTGTTTACTTGACGTCCGCTCTTCTTCTGACTTTGAGACCCTGAGTTTCCAATTTGAAACTCATTACCAAGTTCAACATCGTTTTTATTATCCTGTTTTTCAATTTGCGATCTTGTTTGATTTGCATTTTGTCTTCCTTGCTTACTCATAACGCATCTCCTTCTTTTTTTGTATATTGAATGCGTTATTAGTATGCACTTCAGATGAAAAAGTTATTTCAATGCATTGTGCCAGCTAATTCCAAGCGTGTTTTCTCCTGCGTGTACGCCAATGACAGCACCTAATGGACAGCAAATTACTGTTAATGCTGGAAACTGTTGTTCTAAATCAATTTTCCAGCTATTTGCCTGGTCTTCATGTAACCCGTACAAAATATAAACTTCCTTAAACTGATACTTCTCATAGGAGGATTTTAAATAATCTAGGATTTTTTCCTTTGCCTTTTTCTCACTGCGAACTTTTTCCTTTACATTAAGCACCCCGTCTTCGATCGATATAATCGGCTTCACGTTTAGCAAGCTGCCCAAGAAAAATTGTACCCCATTCATTCTACCGCCACGATGAAGTTGCTCTAAGCTCCCTACCAGGACATAGGTCTCATTTGTATCCCTAATTTTCCCCATGTGATCAAGAACGGATTCTAGATTGCTACCACTATTAAGTAGTTCCATTCCTTTTTTCAGTATGGCCGTCATGGGATAGGTGAGTATTTTCGAATCAAAAGTAGTGACAGGGATATCTACAAGTTTTGCCGCTTGCTCACTAGAGGACACTGTGCCACTAAGTTTACCCGAAAGAAGGACGGTTACGATCTGGTCGTATTCCTTTGCAAGCCGTTCATATAGTTCCTGAAACGCACCAATAGAAGGCTGTGATGTTTTAGGTGGAGTATTCAAATGCTTTAATCTTTCAAATAGTTCTGCGGGAGATAAGTCAATTCCATCTGAGAATTCCTCCCCATCTAGCAAAATGGTTAATGGTACTGTATATAAATCTGGATGATTTTTTAATTCCTCGTCTAAAAAAGCGGTACTATCCGTAACCCATGCCGTTTTGACCAATGTGATCTCCCCTTATAATTAGTATGAGGTCATATTATCTAGGTAATAATATCGTACCTTTTAATTTGAATATTGTAAATATTTAAAACTTGAAGCTACTAAAATTGTCTGTTGATTTCCGCTCCAGGCGCTTCGCTTTCCGCGGGCGTTCCGGGAGCCTCCTCGTCGCTCACTCCTGCGGGGTCACCCGTGACCGCTACTCCCGCAGGAGTCTTCGCGCCTTCAGCTCCAATCAACAGCTGTGTCAAATTTATATACGGCATTAATAAAGCCAATGCATAAATAAAAGGCTGTTCTCAAATGAGACAGCCTTTAATCATAAATGTACAGTTATTTATTTAGATACTCTGTTAATTTTTGTTGGGTCGTTATCATGAAATCTGTCATTTCAACTAAATCATCCATTTGGGCTTCGGTTATTAAGCGTTCAAAGTCCACTGTTATTATCCCTTTTTCCCTTTTAGTAGGCTGTAGTGGCTCATGTTGAATGGATAGTGTAATTTTCCTTGAATTTCCCCATATACCAAAAAGAATCGTATTTACTTCATAGTAATCAATTTCAACCTCTTCTATATCAAAGGTAAAATAAAGCTTTACCAAACAGCCGACAAGCTGTTCAGTATGAGAACATGGCAGAAGCTCTGCTGATAAATGGACAAGCTTGGATTCCAGTTCTATTTTTCCTAAAACAGCTTTTGTCTCTCCTTGTGGAATGGAGAAGCTAATGTTGAAATGACGGGACATTTTGGCCATATTGATTATGTCATTGCGGTCGGTAATCATTATCTCCCCACTAAGGTCCCTGTCATATAGTGCACCTTCAACAATTACTTTCATATTATCAAAGGCTGTTGGATCAAACATCTATCATTCGACTCCTTTTTAGAAAGGCTCTGCTAAAATTGCCTGTTGATTTCCGCTCCAGGCACGAGCGGTTCGTGGGTGTTTCGGCGAGCCTCCTCGGCGCTTGCGCCTGCGGGGTCTCCCCTGAACCATACTCCCACAGGAGTCTTCGTGCCTTCCGCTCCAATCAACAAGGTGTAAAAATCAACCCTGTTCTCTAACACAGCCTTTAGAAAAGACCTACTGCATTTCCGTTTTCATCAACATCCATATTTAATGCAGCTGGTTTTTTAGGTAGTCCAGGCATGGTCATTACTTCTCCTGTCAACGCAACAATAAAGCCAGCCCCAATGGATGGTTTAAATTCTCTTACCGTGACGATAAAGTCTGTGGGTCTTCCAAGCTTTGCAGGGTCATCAGATAAGGAATATTGTGACTTTGCCATACAGATTGCCAAATTGGACCAACCGAACTTTTCAAAATCAATTAATTGCTTTTTCGCTTTTGGTGAGAATTCAACATCTTTTCCACCGTACACCTTTTGCACAATGGTTCTTACTTTTTGCTCAAGTGAATCAGACAATTCATATAACGGCTGGAATTTGTTCTCTTCTTTTTCGATGACCGATAATAGCTTATTAGCAAGCTCTATACCACCTGCTCCACCTTTTTCCCACACTTCTGTTAAAGCAACGGCCACGTTTTCTCGTTCACACCATTCTAATAATGTTTGTACCTCTAAATCTGTATCGGTGATAAATTTATTAATGGCAACAACAACTGGTAACCCAAAGCTTTTTATGGTTTCGATATGCTTTTGCAGGTTAGCAAAACCAAGCGTTAAGGAAGCAACATTTTCCTTGGCTAACTCAGTTTTTGCTACACCTCCATGCATTTTAAGCGCGCGAATGGTCGCAACAATAACTACAGCTTCTGGTTTAATTCCCGCACTTCTTGATTTTATATGTAGAAATTTCTCTGCACCTAGATCAGCTCCAAAGCCGCCTTCAGTAATGACGTAGTCGGCTAATTTGGTTGCTGCAGTTGTGGCAATTACACTATTGCATCCGTGGGCAATATTAGCAAAAGGTCCGCCGTGGATAAGTGCAGGAGTATGTTCAATTGTTTGAACTAAATTAGGCTTAATAGCCTCTTTTAACAACAAGGTTAATGCACCTTCAACTCCCAGGTCCCCAACTGTAACAGGTTCTTTATTATAATTATAAGCAACGACCATACGAGATAATCGTAACTTTAAATCTTTTAAATCGGTTGCTAAGCATAATACTGCCATAATTTCAGAGGCTACCGTAATATCAAAGCCGTCTTCACGTGGGACACCTTGAAGTGGGCCTCCTAGGCCAATGATGACCTTTCGTAAGGCACGGTCATTTAAATCAACGGCCCGTTTCCAAACAATTCGACGCTGGTCAATCTGTAATTCATTTCCCTGTTGGAGATGATTATCTATTAATGCTGCGAGGGCATTGTTTGCAGTCGTAATTGCATGTAAATCTCCAGTAAAATGCAGGTTAATATCCTCCATTGGAAGAACTTGAGAATATCCTCCACCCGTTGCTCCGCCTTTTATACCCATAGTCGGTCCTAAAGATGGTTCTCGCATCGCAATCATAGCTTTTTTTCCAATACGATTGAGGGCATCCCCTAATCCCACAGTGACTGTCGATTTTCCTTCACCGGCAGGAGTTGGATTAATTGAAGTGACAAGAATAATCTTCCCACTTTCTTTCGTTTTCAGTTTGGATAGAGCTTCATTGGAGATTTTTGCTTTATATTTTCCGTATAGTTCAAGATCATCTTCTACTAAACCAATTTTTTCAGCGATTTCAACAATCGGCTTCATCTTTGATTCTTGCGCAATTTCAATGTCTGACTTTACTTTCGTCATAACCAAATTAATCCCCCGCATTCAGCTATTAATATAAGACTACATTCTCATTGTATCAAATAAGCTGTTTCATTCCGATAAAAATTATGAACAAAATATTATCTTTTCTGAATTTATAATAATGTTTATAATGTAAATATCGAATTTTAAAAATATTCATTGACATGTATTACTTACGGTTGTATTAATGGATTAACTTATAAAAGTAAACGTGGAACTACAAAAATAAGGGGATGGTCACTTGCCTATTAACATTCCAAAGCTATTACCTGCTCGGGAAGTGCTGGAACAAGAAAATATTTTTATCATGGACAACGAACGTGCAACTACTCAGGACATCAGACCATTAAATATTCTTATTTTAAATCTGATGCCTGAAAAAGAAAAAGCAGAGACACAGTTATTACGATTACTCGGAAATACACCGTTACAGATTAACGTGAATTTCTTAAAAACAAATTCATATGAATCTACACATACTAGCAAACAGCATTTAGAACAGTTTTATACTACTTTTTCACAAATTAAAAATCAAAAATTCGATGGAATGATTATTACAGGCGCCCCAGTGGAGCTTTTAGAATTTGACCAAGTAAAGTATTGGCCAGAGTTAACGGAAATCATGGAGTGGACGAACACCAATGTTACTTCTACCTTACATATTTGCTGGGGTGCACAGGCTGCTCTGTACTATCAATATGATATTGGCAAATTCGAACTAGAACGAAAATGCTCTGGCATTTATGCACATCGAATATTTGAACAAAATGATATTTTACTACGTGGATTTGACGATATTTTTTATGCTCCCCATTCTCGCTACACAGATGTATCAATTGAAGCAATTAAAACTAATCCACAATTAAAATTATTAGCTGCTTCAGAGGACGCTGGAGCATTATTAATTGCGTCACGTGATCGAAAGCATGTCATGATTACTGGTCATTTAGAATATGAATCTGATTCTTTAGCACAAGAATATTCAAGGGATTTAAATAAAGGGCTAGAAATTCATATGCCTGAAAACTATTTTCCTAATAATGATCCTACTCAGCCACCAATCAACCGCTGGAGGTCACACGGTCACTTATTTTTTTCAAATTGGCTTAATTATTATGTTTATCAAGAAACACCTTTTACATGGGAATAGGAGCAATAAGCAAACAAGCACTGGAAATATCCAGTGCTTGTTTTTTGTATTTAACTTTCATTTTCGTTTATTATTCATTATTTTTAGAAACACTAGTGCGGAAAGGGGGAAATTCATATGGAAACAATCGTTGCCCTTCACCGCAATCATTTTGGAGAAATCATCAGCTTTGTGACATCAGAAGGACGGATTATTTCATACCGCAAAGCGTTGGTAGAGGCTGAAAATGGTTTAATTCAGGGTATACAAGCCATTGATGATGGGGAAGGAAGAGTTTCCTTACTGCCCGATCAGGATCAGTCCTTTGACCATTATCCAAATCTATTCTAAAAGAGAGGCTGTCATAGAAACAGCCTCTCTTCACTTTATTCTATTGTTCATTTTGTTTTTGGATTTCTTTTAATGCATCCACTCTGTTCTGGTCTTCTTCAAAAAATTGAACGAGATCACCAATTCGATCAATAGAGTCCCAGCTTAAATGATGTTCGATACCTTCAACATCAACATATATATTTTCTTCTTTTACTCCAATAATTTTTAGGAATTGTTCAAGCAATTCATGTCTAAAAACAAGCCGCTTTCCTATTTTATTCCCCTTTGAAGTCAATCGAAGCCCTCGATACTTCTCATACACTAAATATTCATCTTTATCTAACTTTTGTACCATTTTTGTTACTGAGGAGGGATGGACAGACAGCGCTTCGGCAATATCTGATACCCGAGCGTATCCTTTTTCTTCAATTAATATATAAATTTGTTCGATATAATCTTCCATACTTGGTGTTGGCATCCCGTACCCTCCATTGATAAGAATCATTAAAAGTTTACTATAGAAAAAATTAAGTGACAAGGTTCTTTATCACTTAATTCAAACATTCTTGTATTATTTTGGAACTGGTTCATTAAATAAAAACCTTATTTTTCTATCCTTCTCATCAAGAAAAAGTCGAGCGTTAAAGGTTTTCTCTTTGTTCATAAACCCTTCTATCACTTCGGTTTTCCCTTCGGAGAGCAGAAGTTTGATATTTTTTTGGGTAATAGTTTTACCAAGAATCTTTTTTGAAATGGTAAAGTCACACTTGTTTTTTTGATAATTTGAACATCCGTAAAAGCTTCCCTTATCAACAATAGTACCATCACATTTTTTACAAGGGCCCAGTTTAGTATACGATTGTCTTTTATTTTTTTGTTTACCAGGAGTAAATTGGTCACGAACATCCTCCGAAAATGACCACTTTTGTGCCTGTTCTAAACTAGATGAAATTAAATGTATTACCATTTTTCTTGTTTGTTCCATGAATTGCTTCGGTACGGCCGAACCCTCGGATATTTCTTTTAGTTTTTGCTCCCACTTAGCAGTCATTTCTGGTGAGGCCAATATTTCAGGTCCTATCGCCTCAATTAATATTTTGGCCTTAGCTGTTGCATACACCAAGTTCTTTTTTACATCAATATATAAACGATCCTTTAACATAGTGATAATGCCAGCTCTAGTTGCCTCTGTTCCTAACCCCTCTGTCTTTGATAGAATTTTCTCTAGTTCCTTATCATCAATATGCCTGCCAGCCGTTTTCATTAACGTAATTAGTTGACCTTCCGTATACCGTTTCGGTGGCTGAGTTTGACTCTCTTTTACTTCAACCTTTTCAGTTAACCCCTGTTCCCCTTTTTGGAGGGATGGTAGTGCGGGTTCATCCTCACGTTCTTTCGAATGTATTACCCTTTTCCATCCTTCTTCAATTTGTACTTTCCCTTTTGAAATAAAAGAGGCACGACCATCAACAAGTGTGATCACTGTTGTATATTCTGCAATTGATTTATTATAATGCGCTGCAATTAAACTAGTAACTACTAAATCATAGATTTTCCGCTCGTCTGGACTAAGCTTTTCAACATTGGGTATTTGTTCTGTAGGAATTATTGCATAGTGATCCGTAACCTTCTTTTCATTGACATATCGTTTATTATCAGCAATAGATTGGTTAGGCAAAGGAAAATAAGTAGCATAATCTTCCATTTGACTTAATTTATTAAGGATATCTGGGAAAGTATGGGCTTCTTCTTTAGTTACATATCGAGAGTCTGAGCGTGGATAGGAAACATTTCCTTTTTGGTAGAGCTTTTGCATGATATCAAGTGTTTTTTTAGGTGAGAACTTAAAGCGTTTATTCGCTTCCGCTTGAAGTGCTGACAGATTATAGAGAAGAGGCGGTAGAAATTCCTTTCTTTCAGACTGTACCTCGCTGACCTCAGCAGGTTTTTCTCTGCAAAAAGCAGCTATCTTTTCAGCTAACTCTTTCGTTTTCACATGGGTTTCCCCGTCATTTTGCCATTTTCCGCGATACTTTTTTCCATTGATCTTAAAATAAGCTAAAACTTCCCAAAATGGTTCAGACTTGAAATTCTCTATTTCTAGTTCTCTTTTTACAATTAATGCCAATGTCGGAGTTTGCACTCTCCCAACTGAAAAAACATCAGAAAATCCCTGCTTCTGAAGTAGTAAGCTATATAAACGTGACGCATTCATTCCAACTACCCAATCAGCACAAGCCCTTGTATAGGCTTCAAAATATAAGTTTCGAGTATCTTGTTCCTCTAGTAGTTTTTTAAAGCCGTCTCTTATAGCATTTGCCGTTAACGAAGAAATCCAAAGTCTTTTCATCGGTTTTCTACATTTTGTTAACCTAAGTATATTTCTAATGATCAGTTCACCTTCACGGCCCGCATCTCCTGCATGAATAATTTCCGTTACCGCTGGATTTGCCACTAACTGTTTAATGACTTGGTATTGTCTTGCCTTATCTTTTGTTACTTCATATTCAAATTGGTCCGGTATAATCGGCAAATTATCTAAGGACCACTTTTTCCATCCCGACGAATATTTTTCTGGAGCAACTAATTGACAAATATGACCAATTGCCCAGGTAACATAAGCTCCTTGTTGAAAAATATCATTAGGGAAAATTTCAATAAATCCATTTTGCTTTCTATGCTTAAAAATTGACGCTAATGTTGCACCTTGATCCGGTTTTTCTGCAATAATTAATTTCATACTAATTGCTCCCTTTTTACAAAGCATCCCAAATTTATTATATCAAAATAAACTAAATAAAGGTTACCTGATTTAGGTAACCCTCAAAGAATATATAATTCTTACTTTAATTTTTTGACAGCGGATTCTTGTAAATACCAATTTTCCTCTGGAACAATATTTGAAACGGTTAAAATAAGTGACGGAATTCTTTCTACATCAAAGACAATAGCACCAATTTTCTTTGTAAACATAATAAAGGCATTACCATGTGGAAAGTTCGCTAAATCGTCACCAATATGAAGCAGCGACATCAAGATCACCTGTTTTTCTGCTGCATCAATGAATACTTGTGGTGAGAATCGTAAAATCCATTCCTCCCCCGCAATTGAAAATCGAAACATGGTATCCCCGCCTCTATAACAAATATTTTTAATCTAACATATGAGCGAGCAGGAATTTTATGTTACTCTATCGTTAAAATTCTAATTATGTAAAATCCCAATGAAAGTTGATAAAATAACCAAAAAAACGTTTGCATTTCTTGACTGTCCAATTCCCATATTGTATATTTAAATCATCATGTAACAACTATATGCGAATGTATTTTTGCTGTTTTTTACATGATAATATTTATCTTTGGCACCTGGGGTGTCTTTAAGGGCTTAGGAGGAAGAAGTACATGCAAAACGGTAAAGTTAAATGGTTTAACAATGAAAAAGGTTTCGGTTTTATCGAAGTTGAAGGCGGAGACGATGTATTCGTACACTTCAGCGCTATCACAGGTGAAGGCTTCAAATCATTAGAAGAAGGCCAAGAAGTTTCTTTCGAAATCGTTGAAGGAAACCGCGGACCACAAGCTGCTAACGTAGTAAAACTTTAATCTTTACTAACTATAACCAATCAAAGGCTGACGTTTATCGTCAGCCTTTTTAATATGATCAGAAAGTATAAAATTCGACTTCGAGAATTGTCCAGCTCCAGCGCCTAGCCCCTCGGGTCAAATAACCTTCTGCAATAAAAGTCAAAGAGCGACTTTTTTTGCAGAAGAACATTTGCCTGTCGGGGCTGATCAAGGCGCTTCCGCTTTTCTTATTGCAATCAATTATTACCTCAGTTTCTTACCATATTCCTGGAGTTTTTCTCCTACAGTACATTGTGTGATACAGAAACGATGGGCTGCTCTTCTTCCACCCTCTATTTTTACATGCTGATGCAAAAAGCAGCCATCACAAAATTGAACCATAATGTTTTCTAGGTGATTTAACAATTCCTTTCTGCCAGTGTCTCTCACTAAGCAACCGCGCTCCTCGACTATAATATTAGTGTTTTCGCAAATATTTCTTTTCCTTCTAAGGCTTGGGTGGCTAAGCGATCAGCTTCCTTATTATCTTTTCTTGAAATGACTGTATATTTGGGGTTGAGATCAAGCGTTTTCATCTTTTCCTCAATTCGGTCAAGCCAGCGATTTAGTGTTTCCTCATAGCAAGGCCAATCACCGTCCAGCTGTTTTAATACTCCCTGAGAGTCACCCTTAAACTCGCATGACAAATGCTGAACGCCTAGATCCTCTAATATATTTAGTGCATAATAAAAAGCGGCGTATTCAGCTTCATTGTTGTTCTCCAATTGCTCCAAGCGTTCATTCGCCCGAATGCGGTATTTCTTTTTTCCTTGTTTAAAAAAAATAACCGTACCTAGTCCTGCGAGATTAGATTCCTTCTGATATCCCCCATCAAAATAAACCGTAATATCATGTGGCTCTTCCTCTACTTCAGTCAACAGTTTCTTCATTTCTTTTAAAATCCAAGATGTCTCTTTTTCATCATAAAAATATAGTTCGGTAACTTTTCCTGTTGCTTCAAGTTCTTCACCTATTTGTATGGCTGTTTCACCAGATACCCACTCAGATGAAAATTGTACTTTTTCGTTACTTTTTAATTTATATTTCCATTCTAACCTATATTTCATTGTATTCAGCCTCTCATGAATGATTTCAATACACACTTTGGTGTAAAACGTGCTTCTATTTAAATATATATGTTTATCATACCCACTTAAGCAGAAGAAAATATTTTCCTGCATTACTGTGTTAAAATATGATAAACTTTATTAATTAACAAATGGAGGAAACAGCATGATTGAAGTCTATATTGATGGGGCAAGTGCTGGTAACCCTGGTCCAAGTGGAGCTGGGATTTTTATTAAAGGGAACGGTTTGGCTGAAGAATATTCTTTACCACTTGGGACGATGTCAAACCATGAAGCCGAATTCCATGCTTTTATACACGCATTAAAAATATGCCTTGAAAAAGGATTGATGTACTCAGTTGTGTCGTTTCGAACGGATTCGGAATTAATTAATAGGGCTATGGAAAAGGAATTTGTAAAAAACAAACAATTCTCGCCTTTACTTGACGAAGCTTTAGAATTATCAAGAAAAATGGAATTGTTCTTTATGAAATGGATTCCAAGCGCCGAAAATAAGGTAGCAGATAGACTAGCAAGGCTTGCTATACAAAAAAACTCAAGTGAAGGAGCATTATAATTCAACATGAAAAGACCATTAGTTGCAGATTTGAGTTTGCTTTTTGTTACATTAATCTGGGGAACCACTTTTGTTATTGTCCAAAATGCAATTGATTTTTTGGAGCCTTTTGCCTTTAACGGAATTCGATTTTCTATTGCAGCTATATTATTAATTTTTTGTCTTCTAGTTTTTCAAAGGAAACAATTACAGAAATTAAATCTCAAACTAGTTGCCTCAGGAATCTTTATTGGTTTTTGGCTTTTTCTAGGATATGTAACCCAAACGATTGGTCTTTTATATACAACTACATCGAAAGCCGGATTTATTACAGGCCTAAGTGTAGTCTTGGTCCCACTGTTTTCGATGGTACTACTTAAGCAATATCCAAGCAAAAATGCCATAATTGGAGTACTAACTGCCACACTCGGCCTGTTTTTACTAACCATGACAGATGTAACTTCCTTAAATATTGGTGATGGGTTTGTTTTTGTTTGCGCGATTAGTTTTGCCTTACACATTATTTTAACGGGAAAATTCAGTAGTAAGTATCCCACCCTTTTATTAACTGTCATCCAGATTTCTACAGTTGCTTTATTATCAATTGGGTCATCTTTCATATTCGAAAATGGAAAAAAATCCTTTCAATTAGATATACTTATGTCTCAAGACGTTTTATTTGCTTTAATCGTCACAAGTGTTTTTGCTACAGCTTTAGCATTTTTTATTCAAACAAATTTTCAAAAATTCACTTCAGCCACTAGAGTGGCATTAATTTTTGCGATGGAACCTGTTTTTGCCGCCATTGCAGGTTATGCTTGGGCAGATGAGCGATTGTCCTTAAGTGCCTTTTTTGGATGTATTCTTATTTTTATGGGGATGATATTTGCTGAACTTCCAACTAATAAGATTCCCCTACTTAGAAAAAATAAAAGCCTAGAAGGTTGAAAATAGATAAGAACTGTACGAAAAAGAGGTTGACTAAGTCAACCTCTTTCTTCTTTATATTGCTAATAATTCTTTTTCTTTGATGAACTTTATAGCGTCTTTCCTAGTGTCTATTTGGTTTGATATAAGCGTTTCTAATAATGAAACATAAAAACTGCCATCAAAGCATTTCTGTGCTTTTAATGTCAGTTCTATTGCTGTATTGATCATTTCATCGGTTGCATTCGTATAATGTTTTCCGAAAAAAATAAAACCAATAGCATCTTCTTGGAATTGAAAGCCTTTTCCTTCCAAGTAATGCAAATACTCTTCCACTGTTTGCACTGACTTAACCAATCCTCTCCCCCAAATCTTTAAACATCCCTTTAAAATCTTACCTTAAAAATGGAGGATTTTCTATTCTTTTTTGTACAGAGATGACCAATGACCCCTACCAATACACCCATTATAGCTCCACCAATGACTTCTTCTGGTTGATGACCTAGCATCTCTTTAAGTCTTTTTGGTGATTCCTGTTTAAACTCCACACTTTCGTCTTTTTGGATTTTTTCAATTAAATCATTCATTGAGTTTACTTTTAAAGTTAACTCCCCTGTTTGCCTGCGAACACCCTGCGCATCATACATAACAATTAATCCATAGACGAGTGAAAGGGCAAAGTCAAACGTTGGCAGTCCTCTTTGTAAGGCAATATAAGTGGTAAGTGTTGATACGCCTGCCGAATGTGAACTTGGCATTCCACCTGTGCCAAAAAACAGCTCGGGCCGCCATTCTTTCTTTTTAACATAATGTATGGGGATCTTCATGCCTTGAGCTAACCCTATGCTAAAAAGGGCTAGATAAACTCCTTTATTCATGCAATCACCTCTACCATTATTGTTAGAAATCCAAATTTTTTTATTCCCTGTGGAAATACTAACTAAATGGGAGGTGAACGTTCATGAGTAAAAAACATAATGCTAATCGTGGGGTTAAAGCACCCGGTGTGAATCCACAAGGATATGGACAAGATGCTGAGTTCGCTGAAGAGCCAAAAAGCAAGCTTGAAAATGCCGCAAAGAAAAAAAACACTAAATAATATATTATAAAAAAACTGGCTGCCTTTACGGAGACAGCCAGTTCCCTACAAAAATTAAGAAATTATCGCTTCATTTAGCGGCAGCAGGCGCTGCAATCCACGAAGCTCTACTTCCATTAATTTATTTAAAGCTTTATCTTTTTCAATTCGAAGACCTGCTTCCTCCAAAACATAAGACACAGGGACATCACATTTTATTTCTGCAAGTCTTCTGGATAGGTGTAGCATTTCTAAATCCTGTTCAATCTTAGTTTTATTAGACTTTGATAAGCGATCCAAGTTGGAAATAATCCCCTCAATATGGTGAAATTCTTGTAATAGCTTAAGCGCTGTTTTTTCACCAATCCCCTTAACTCCGGGGTAATTATCACTTGGGTCGCCCATAAGCGCTTTTAAATCAACCATTTGTCTAGGTGTTATTCCTTTTTCCTCAAAAAAGGTTTGAGGAGTGTGCACAAGGTAATTCCCATAGCCTTTTTTCATCAGAATGACAGATATACTCTCGTCAAGTAACTGAAGAATATCTTGGTCACCCGTTAAGATTGAAACATGAGCAAAATCCTTTGCTTGTTGAGCAATTGTCCCAATACAATCATCTGCTTCATAGCCCGCTAATCCGATATTTGGAATATCGAATGAAGCAACTACATCTTTCACTAAATCAAATTGTGGAATAAGCTCGATAGGAGCTTCTCCACGATTCCCTTTGTAATCAGGGAATAACTCCGTCCTAAACGTCTTACTCCCCATATCCCAGCAAACGGCAAGGTGAGTTGGTTTGAAAGAAGAAACAGCAGTAAATAAGTGTTTTACAAAGCCGTGAATTCCATTGGTTGGAATCCCTTTTGAATTAATCATAAATTGTCCTGTTACTGCAGTTGCATAAAAGGCTCGGAATAATAATGCCATCCCATCAACAAGCATTAATGAAGGCTTTTGATTATTCAATTTCTAAGTCCCCCTATATTTAAGCGGCAACATCTAAAGATTCAATTTGCCTGCTTTTGAATGGTATTCTAATCACACGCTTTCCATTATATCATAGGTTTGACTTGTCATTTATTCGATTTTATTTCCAGCATAAGAAATCCAGTCACTAAAGCTCCCCACATAAAGCTTTACTTTCTCATATCCAGCTTCTTTTAAAGCAAGGAAATTAGGGGCAGCTGTTACTCCGGAACCGCAGTAAACAATAATTTGACTTTTAACATCGATATTTGAAAATCTTTGTCTTTGTTCCTCAACTGACTTATATTGGTAAGAATGTAAGCCATCCATCCAAGGCTTATTTAGTGCTCCGGGGATATGTCCTGCTTTTTTATCGATTGGTTCTTCCAAACCAAGGTAGCGCTTTTCTTCTCTGGAATCGATCAAAATCCAGTCTTTTAACCGATTTTGGACAACTTCCTCGACTTCATTCGTTGTAGCTAAAATATCAGGATTTAGTTCAACATGAAATTTTACTGTTTCAAACACAGGAATGTCTGCTGTCACTGGGTAACAGGCTTCCAGCCATTGTTTATATCCTCCATTAAGGACAAAGACATTTTTATGACCTAGGTATTTTAGGAGCCACCAAAATCTGGCTGCATAAGCTCCTTCCCCATGATCATAAGCAATAACTGATTTGCATTCATTTATTCCTGCGTTTTCAAGTTTCCTGATCAATTCCTCCATATCTGGCAATGGGTGCCTTCCACCATGTTCCATAACAGGAGCTGACAGATCGTTCTCCAGATCAAAGTAAACCGCACCTGGAATATGGCTTTCGAGATATTCTTTTTTTCCTTTATGCGGATCCGCTAAGGAAAATCGGCAATCGACAATTACGAAATTACTATCATTCATGTTAGTAAACAGCCAATCCCTGTCTTTCACAAAATTCATCCAAGTTCACCCCTTCTCAAAACCAATCTATTTTGGTAACTTTTGCTGAATCTCCATTAACCTTTGGATTGAAACGCCTCCATCCAATGCAGAGAGAAGACTTAAGTAAAAATCATCCGCTTGTTCCTGTAATTTGGTTACTAAACAATTTGTTTCCTTCAGTAATTCAATTTCATAGTGACTTTTCAAATGATCTCCTGACTGCTTTAAGTAATCGTCAGCTGAGACACTTAGAATTCGATTCAGTTCTTCCACCATGTATTGCTTCTCGTTCTTTTCAAAAAAGGATTTTGGATTTTTAAAATGAGCCAATGCTTTAGTAAATTGCTGGTGATCCATCTCTTTAAATGCTAAGGAAAAATCAATTTTTTCATACTTGGATTTCTCAAAGGCCGAAAAGGATAGATCCCCATTCACTTCTTGAAGGTTTCGAATTAGTTGTCCATGATAATCTGTAAGAATCTTTTCAATAAACCGGTCCAATCTTACAGTAGTTGCCCTCATTTCTTGTGCAAGGTCAAAACCAATACTTTCTAGGAATTCATCAAGTGCCGCTTGCAGTGCTTTTTTCAAATTGCGTCCGTCGTCCCTAAGTGTTGACGGATTAAAAGCCTCTTTAAAGAAGTCTCCAAACCTTAAAAATACCCTTTGCTTAATATAGTAAATTAATTCTTCCGCTTCCTGTATTAAACGATTTTGTAGGCTTTCCCCGGATTGTTTTTCTAATAACCCCTTAATTTTAGCCTTTTCTTTTTCAAACTCTGTTCGCTTTTGCTCCTTAACCGTTATGTCTTCTTGTGAACTTTGTATTAACTTATTTACCAATTCAACGACACGATCCAGCTCCTTATCAGCAGAGGAAATAGCCATTTCCGTTAAGTCATTGGAAATAAACTGATAAAACGCCTGTTCAAAATAGTTCATCCCTGATTGCGTGCTTTGAGTTTTATTTTGTTTTTCGTTTAATGCAAGCAAGCTTGATAAGGAATACAAATGTGGATTTCGAATTCCATATTTAATTAATTGGTCCGTCACATATTCAGCCACCAGTTCTTTCTCTTCATTGTTTTCAGCAAGATCAATCGCATTAATGATAAAGAACATTTTATCCATCTGGAAGGATTCTTTTACACGTCCCAGCTGGATTAAAAATTCACGGTCTGCTTTTGAAAAAGCATGATTATAATAGGTGACAAATAAGATAGCATCTGAATTCTTAATATAATCAAAAGCAACCCCTGTGTGGCGAGCATTTATACTGTCTGCTCCAGGTGTATCAACAAGCGTAATCCCTTTTCTTGTTAGCTCACAATCATAATAAAGTTCAATCCACTCTACATAACAGGATTTTTCCTCTTTTGCCACAAATTCATTAAAATCACTTATATCCGTTTCTTTGGTGGTTCCTAGCAGAGGTACTAAAGAGGCAAAGCCTTTTTTGAATGCCTGTAAAAAGGCAAAATGTGTTTTTTCAAGTACACCTTCTTGGCTTTTATCTAGTAAAATCTGGTCAATCATTTTCACTGCATAGTTAAAATCTATAGCATGCAAATCAAAAACCTTTAAGGAGCGATTTACATCTTCGAGCATGGAGCCCTGATCTTTAAATTTCACAAGGACCGTTCCATGCTGCCTTTCAGCTGTAACAGGTTTAATTTTATTGATAGCAGCAGTCGTTGGATTTGGCGATACCGGTAAAACCTTCTCCCCCATTAAAGCATTCGCAAATGAGGACTTCCCAGCACTAAATGCCCCGAATAACGCAACAGTAAACCCTTTATTCTCCAACCTATTTGCCTTTTCTTCCAATTCCTTTGAAATTTTTTGAAAACCGGCTAAATCTTTTATCAGGTTCGATGAAAGATGAAGTCGTTCAACTGTTTGCTTTAAATGATTATCTGACTGCTCTAACATCTCCCCTGCATCCTTGGAAACAATCTTTGTATTCACTATGTTTTTAGATATAATTTCTTGGTTAGTAATAACTTGGGAGTCCTCTTGAATTTTAATCACATCATATTCTTCATCATGCTGACTAAATAGTTGGTTACGATCCTCCTGAAGAATCTCATGTTTTGTAAACAAGTCATCAATCTTTTTATCTTTTATAAAAATAGACTGTTCTGCCTTTTTCAATTCTGTTAAGGCATTAACATACCTTTCAATTTTGGTAAATTCCTCTTCATATTGTTGTTGTAATTTCGATGTTTGAATAGTTAGACATTCTACGAACTTACTTTTGAATTCAGAAAGTTGATTTCTTGCGGATCTTTTTATCTCATTGGCCACATCCTCAGTATAACGAAGTACATATTCCCCCGATACACGTGCTCCAGACTTAACAGCATCCTCTAATAACTGCATAGGAATAGGGATGGAGAAAGCTTGAGCTAACCCTTGCAACTCAATATCTTCAATTTCAGCCTCCTTTATACTGCGGAGTAAAAATTCTCGAATATGCCACTCAAGCTGTGACTTTACTTTATCTAGTAAATCTTGATAGAAACTCTCTAATCTCTTACTTTTCTCTTCGTTTGTCTTTTGTTTGGAGAACAAGAACCCAACTTTAAATTCCGGCTGACAGGATTCTAAATAACTCTCCGCTAAAGCTCTTGTCTGAAATGGCATAATGATTGCATTTTTCAGGATTTGTGAAATTTCATTTTCAAAGTTTTTTTCCTTTATCCCCGTACCTTCACTTATCTTTTTGAGATCTTGAGAGACTCGTTGATGGGATGCTTCTAATTCTTGTCTTTCCTTCTCCGATAGTTCATTTAGTATTTTTAGGATAGGAATGAGCTCTTCATCAGCTAACTTATGTGATTGGTCGATATGATCCTGGGTAATTTTTCTTAACGAATGAAAAACTGACGGGATTAATAAATGTTCTTTCTCACTCAACTTAGATTGAATGAACTGCTGAAGTTCAGAGAAATCATTTAAAGGATGATTTTCAGCCTTTAATGACGTGTAAAAAATCCTTGCTGGTCTTACACCCCAAGATGCGAAAGAGTCAACTACACTTTTTTGGAAATCGGTAAAACTTAATTCGTCATTTTTGTGTTTATCGATTTGATTAATGACTAAATAAACCTCTTTCCCTGCTTCCGTTAATTCCTTTGTAAACAAGAAATTTAATTCTGCTTGGACATGGTTATAATCCATGACATAAAAAATAAGATCCGCAAGATGCAATGCTGACTCTGTTGCAATCCGGTGAGCATCATCTGCAGAGTCAATACCTGGTGTATCCATAATCACCGTATTTTCAGGTAAACGAGAATCCTTGTGGCTGATTTCAATGGATTCAATTTTGTCCCCATCCTTACAATAATTTTTGACTAACCCATAATCATAGGGTGCTAGATATAACCTTGGTTTTTCATTTTTAAAATAAACTTTGGCGTATTCCTCTCCTGCCTTTACTCTTACAAGGTTTGCACTAGTTGGGATTGGACTTGAGGGTAATAAATTCTCACCAACCACTCGATTGATCATTGTCGATTTCCCAGCTGAAAAATGCCCGCAAAAAGCAATGAGAAACTCCCTATTCATTAATTTGTTTGCAAGTTGTTTCACTTTTTCAGCCTGTACTTCATCTTTTTCGTCGGCTAATAAATTATATAAAGAAGCAATCTTATTTTTAAGTGTTTCAAAAGTTTCAATTTGACTGGCAGTTTTAACCATTACATATTCCCCTTAGCAACTTAGTAATGTTTTTATTTTATACGATAATTCAAACATTTCCTATCTTGACACACTTTTTCTAGAACAATTTTGTTTTTTTCTTGTTGGCTTTGTTAAACTTGTCTGTTGATTTCCGCTCCAGGTGCTTCGCTTTCCGTGGGCGTTTCGGCGAGCCTCCTCGGCGCTTGCGCCTGCGGGGTCTCGCCTGAACCGTACTCCCACAGGAGTCTTCGCGCCTTCCACTCCAATCAACAGGGTATAAATATCAACAATGTTCTTTAACACAGCCTTCTTATTGAACGCAAAGAAAAAAGCCAAGGATTTCTCCTTGGCTTTTGAAAGTATTTCATTTAATGAGTTGCATTTCGTAAGACGTGCTTCATGACAAATGCATAAATAACTACGGTTCCTCCAACAAAAGCAAAAGCCATATGTAACACCTTCCCTTTTTGAACTCTGATTGAGAATGATTTTCATCGTTGAGATTAGTTTAACATAGCTGATAATCGTTTTCAATAACGTTTTATCAACTGTCACAATTATTTAACAATCTTAGGGAGAAAACGATTACAATCTTGAAAGGCATCAACATATTCAGTTAAATCCTGAAGAGCCTTCTCCTCCTCTGGAATTCGACGAGACAAAATCATCGCATTAAACATGGTAAACAAGATAGCCGTGATATAAGAAGAGAATAATAATGGAACAACCAGTAGCTCGATAGCTACGACAAAATAATTTGGATGTTTTATAAAACGATAGGGCCCCTTCCTTATAACCTTCGCATCGGCTAAGACAAGAATTTTTGTGTTCCAATACTTTCCAAGCGAAGTGATTGCCCATAATCTGACTAACTGAGCAACTATAAAAACGGTCAGCAATAAAGGCCATATTGGGGATAATCCGCGATTCAGCCCAACCTTCTCGCCGAAAAAAACAATAAAAAACAGAATATGCATGACAACCATATATCTATAATGCTTTACTCCAAACTCGATGGCACCATTTTTCTTCATCCATCTTTCATTACTTTTAGCAATAAGAAGCTCTGTTACTCTTTGAGAAATGATGACTTCAAATAAAACAAGGAATGGAAGAAGATTATTCATTTACACCCACCTCATTAGTAGCAGTTCAGAACTAAACCCTGGACCTAGAGCTGTTCCAAGCCCGATAGTATTCTTCGGAATATCCTTCTCCATGATTCGTTTCAGTACATAAAGGATTGTAACCGACGACATATTGCCAAATTGTTTTAGCACCTCTAAGGATATATCTGTCATGGAAGTAGGGATATCTAATGATTTAACATAGGCATCTAGCACTTTTTTACCGCCAGGGTGGGCAATAAAATAGTCTACCTGACTTAGGCTCATGTGATATTGATCTAGAAATTCCTTCACATTTGGCTTTAACCATTCTTCAATAATTCGAGGTATATCTCTCGAGAATACAACGTACAAGCCTGAATTTTTAATCTCCCAACCCATTACATCCAACGAGTTTGGCATGAGTGTAGATTTTGTCCCGATAATCGATGGGTATGCTGCTTTTTTTCTATAACTCTTTGTATTCGAAGAGTCGCCACAAACCAATGCACAGGCAATCCCATCTGCAAATAGTGAGACCCCTATTAAATTACTCTTTGACAGATCATTACGTTGAAAGGTTAGACTGCATAGTTCAATTGAAAGAACAAGCACCTTTGCTTCAGGAAATGCCAAGCAATACTCAAATGCTCTTGATAATCCCGCAGCCCCACCGGCGCATCCAAGCCCCCAAATTGGTATCCGTTTCGTGTGTGGACTAAAAGGGAGTTGATTCATGATTCTCGCATCAATACTTGGAGTTGCCACACCTGTAGTTGAAATAAAAAAAATCGCATCAATTTCTTCATAAGGCAGGGGATTTTCAAGAAAAATAGTATTATTTAAGCATTTGGTAATCGCCTCACTACCAAGTGTTACAGCAGCCTCTATGTAAGCATTATTTTTCTCCTCAAACGTATGGTTATCTTTAAACCAATCTAACCCTTTCACAAAATGCCTTTTTTCAATTTGTCCATTTTGAAAGGCTTTTAAGAGTCTTTCAATATCCTTAAATGAGTCTGCAAAAAGATCACGTGCAAACTCTACTGCTTGATTTTGATTAATTTCATATGGGGGTATTACTTCTGAAACAGAAAGAATAGCGGGCATCATACATTCTCCTTCATCCTATGTACGGGTATTTTTTCCAGTAATCAGGAGAATTATTCGAATGATTATTTCACTACATGGGCAAAAAAAAAGCCTCCCTACGACAGGGAAGCAAACGTTTTGAAGGTTGTTGTTGTTGTGCTCTTAAATTATATCGCGATTTTAAATTTCCTTCATTACATAATCTTTACCAATTTTCGTGGCTTATTGTTTTTCTGGTTGAGCTTGAACCTCAATCTTTATTTTTTTATTTGCCATTAATCCGCAAACTTTACACTCTTGTTCTGCGTTATATAATAATCGACATTGTTCACAATAATATTTTTCCATAGAAGACCCTCGCTTCCTTATTAAACTAGGCTCTGTTAACTTGTCTGTTGATTTCCGCTCCAGGCTCGAGCGGTTCGTGGGCGTTTCGGCGAGCCTCCTCGGAGAAACGCGCCTGCGGGGTCTCCCCTGAACCGTACTCCCACAGGAGTCTTCGAGCCTTCCGCTCCAATCAACAGGTTTTAAAAAGCAACAATGTTCTTTAACACAGCCTTAAACTAAGTCATTATGATTTATCTTATTTTTTCTATTTCAGGAATGTGACTTGGTTTCTAAAACATGGATTTTTGCTTGTGAAACTTTAATCAATTACTTTTATCACAGGTAAAGTGTGATGGTTCACATTTATGTCACATTTACCCCAAGGTTAATGTGACATAAATCACTGTTATATCAGGTTTTTAACATTAACATTGTAGTTACCTAAGGAATGAACAATTTGTGAACTTCCAAATTTTATAGTTTAATTTCACAATTGTTTTGTATTATGAAAGAGAACTTATTATTTAATCTTTACTTTTCTTGAAGGGAGTGCAAGGGGATGGCAAAAACAGAATTAAAAACAAAACAAAAAACCGAGATCGAAGACAGCTCTTCTCTCAAAGGAACATTAGCGTCCGTTTTCTTTTTGGGATTTTTCATTGTTGTCACTTGGGTAGGCGTCTATTACCTATTTGTAGAACGTTTTTAATGATTGAAGGGGGAAAAAGATAATGCATATGCATAAATTTGAAAAAATATGGCTCGCATTTGGAATAGGTGCCCTTGTAGTATTTTTGGTCACCATTGGCGTTAGTGCTTTTTATCTAGGTAACAAACCACCTAGTTGTTTAACTACTATTAATCCTGAGAAGGTCAATCAAACAAAACCATTTACAGAGCCAGGCCTTCACAAAGTTGAAGGGAAAGAATGGGACTATGAATTAGTGTATGTGGCTTCAGCCTTCTCATTTAATCCTGTGCAAGTAAAAGTACCACTAGGTGCGAAAGTAAGGGTCATTGCAACAACAACAGATGTTGTTCATGGATTCGAAGTAGCTGGAACTAATATTAATATGATGCTTGAACCTGGTTATGTCAGTGAATATACGACAACCTTTGACAAGGCTGGCGAATATCTAATTGTATGTAATGAATATTGTGGTGCTGGACACCATCTAATGAGTTCAAAGATTGAGGTGGTAAAATAATGGTTAACAATACAGCTGTAAAAGTAAAAGTTGACCCACGTGATGCAAAGCTTTCGATGGCACACTTTTTTGTCGCCTTCTCCGCTCTTGCTCTTGGTGGTTTAATGGGACTTCTCCAAACCCTCGTTCGTTCTGGTAAATGGGAACTTCCTTGGGGAATCGATTATTATCAAGTTTTAACTGTCCACGGAGTATTAATGGGACTTGTTTTAACCACTTTCTTTATTATGGGATTTCAATATGCTGCGGTAAGCAGAACAACTGGCGGACATTCCCCAGCAGCAAGACGTACCGGCTGGATTGGCTTTTGGGTCATGTTAATCGGTACATTAATGGCTGCAACAATGGTTTTGCTTAAAGAAGCATCTGTTCTTTATACGTTCTATGCTCCACTAAAAGCACACTGGATTTTTTATTTGGGCTTAACCTTTGTAGTTGTCGGAAGCTGGATTGATGGTTCTGCTCAGATTCTGACCTATGCAAAATGGCGTAAGAATAATCCAGGACAGCCAAGTCCGTTATTAAGCTTTATGGCTGTAGTGAATACTGTTCTTTGGATCGTTGCTACATTAGGTGTTGCTGCAACCGTTTTATTCCAATTACTGCCTTGGTCACTTGGCTTAGTGGATACTGTTGATGTTTTAGTCAGCCGTACATTGTTCTGGTATTTTGGTCACCCATTAGTTTATTTCTGGTTATTACCCGCTTATATGTGTTGGTATGCCATCATCCCAAAAATTATCGGTGGGAAAATTTTCTCCGATTCCTTAGCTCGTTTATCTTTTATTTTGTTCTTGCTTTTCTCTATACCGGTAGGATTTCACCACCAATTAACCGAACCTGGAATTGATCCAGCATGGAAATTCTTACAAGTAATTTTAACATTCATGGTTATTATCCCATCATTAATGACTGCTTTCTCTTTATTTGCAACCTTTGAGAGATATGGCCGTTCAAAAGGCGCAACTGGTCTTTTTGGCTGGTTCAGAGTTCTACCATGGGGTGATGCTCGTTTTATCGTTCCATTTATCGGTATGGCTGTTTTTATCCCAGCTGGTGCCGGTGGTATTATTAACGCTTCAAACCAGATGGACCAAGTAGTTCATAATACTATATGGGTAACAGGCCATTTCCACTTAACGGTAGCAACATCTGTTGCGTTAACATTTTTTGGAATTTCCTACTGGTTAGTACCGCATTTAACAGGACGTAAATTAACAAAAGCAATGAATAAACTAGGTATTATTCAAGGCTGGGTATGGACAATTGGAATGGCCTTCATGTCAACTTCCATGCATGCACAAGGTTTGCTTGGTGGCCCACGACGTTCTTCCTTCTCAACCTATGGCGGTGCGAAGCAAGCGGCAGAGTGGATCCCTTACCAAATTGCTCAAGCAGTTGGTGGCTCCATCCTTTTCTTAGGTATTATCTTAGTGCTAATTATCTTTATCAATCTAGCATTCTTTGCTCCAAAGGGAGAAGAAGAATTCCCAGTTGGTGAAGCAGAGCGTCCGGAAGAAAAAGCACCAATGGTATTTGAAAACTGGAAATTATGGCTTGGTATTACAGCTGCTTTAATTCTTTTTGCTTACACCATACCGTTTATTGATATCATTCAAAATGCACCACCAGGATCGAAAGGTTTCCAAACTTGGAGTAAATGGTAGTTTGAAATATATGAGAAAAGGCTTCAATCATTGGATTGAAGCCTTTTCTTCGTATATTTGGTTTGAATTATTTTTTGACCGATTTACAAGCAAAACAGATAAAAGAATCAAGGAAGTACCGATCCCCTGGGTAACACTGAACCCTTCCCGATAAAGAAAAACGCTTAAAAGCGTGGCTACTACAGGTTCAACCGTTGCAATAATAGCAGCTTTACTAGTGTCTACTTTTTCGAGTCCTTTTGTATAGAGTAAATAAGCCAATACCGTTGGAAAAAGCCCCAAACCAATCCCGTATAGAAGAACTTCATGACTTACCAGTAAGGAACCCTTTTCCCAAATATTTGTTAAAGGCAGTAATGTGATAGATGCAATGACAAACGTATAAAAAGTAACCGTAAAGGGTTGATATTTTTTTAAAGCAAATTTGCCAAAGATACTATATAAGGCATATCCAAAGCCGGCCCCGAGTCCTGTTAATATTCCAATAAAACTAAAGCTTGTCGCATGAAGGTTTACCCCTGCAACCATTACACACCCTGCAATTGTCCCTAAGACTGATAATAATTTTACTGAATCCATTTTCTCTTTTAAAAATAGAAAGGATAAAGCTGTAACAAAAACAGGGGCTGTATATAATAGTATGACAGCAATGGATAAACTCATCTGATTGATTGCAGAAAAGTAGCACCAATTGAATAACACAATGCTGCAAACGCCGGTTCCTATAAACAATTTAAGATCCATCCATTTGATTTTCATCTGTGATGAATATTTACTGATACCAAGGATTCCAAGCAATACTGCTGCAGTCACTACCCTTACTGTGACAATCTCCATCGGTGTAAAACCTAATTCGGTTAGCTTTCTAACAAATATGGCAATAATCCCCCATAATGCAGCACTACTAGAAATGAAAATGATCGGAATGAGCCTTTTCACTGCAATTGATATACCTTTTCATATTTATCAATGAGATACTCAATTAAATACTCTGCATTTAAGCCCTCACCTGTAACATCTCTTAGAATTTCAAGTGGTTTCTTTAATTTCCCGTATTGATGAATATTTTTCGTTAACCACTCTTTAATCGGCAGCAAATTCCCTTCTTCTACCAATTGGTTAAAATGAGGGATTTCCTCAATCATCTTATGCTTAAATTGCGCAGCATACATATATCCTAATGCATAGGAAGGGAAATATCCAAAGCTTCCTCCCGCCCAGTGAACATCCTGGAGAATACCCTCCCCATCATTCTTCGGAACAATTCCCAAGTACTGTTCATACATATCATTCCAAATCTGAGGCAGGTCCTTCACTTGTATGGTACCATCAAATAAGCCTTTTTCTATTTCGTAACGAATCATGATATGAAGCGGATAGGTTAGTTCATCTGCTTCTATTCTAATAAAAGATGGTTTAGATTCATTAATTGCCCGGTAAAAACTTTCAATATCAACATAATCAAACTGGCCATTTGCATATTTCTTAAGGAGTTCAAAATTATTTTTCCAAAAAGGAAGGCTTCTTCCAACAATATTTTCATAGAAAAGAGATTGGGATTCATGAATACCCATAGAGGCAGCAGAACAAAGAGGTGTGCCGATTAACTCTTTTGAAAAGTTTTGTTCGTATAAGGCGTGGCCCCCCTCATGAATGGTACCAAATATAGCCGTCCGAAAATCATTTTCATCATACTTTGTAGTGACACGAACATCCCCAGGATTCAGCCCAATCGCAAATGGATGAACAGTTTCATCCAGCCGTCCAGCCTGAAAGTTATATCCCATCTTTGCCAGGATTTCTAAGCTGAAATCGCGTTGACTTTCCTTTTTAAAAGTTTTAAATAAGAAATCTGTATTTGGCTTATTATCTGCTTCAGAGATTTTCTTTACTAAAGGAACAATCCTCTCTCTGAGTTTACCAAATACATCATCCAGTACCTCTGTCGTCATACCTGGTTCATACATATCTAACAAGACATCATATCTCTTTTCCGTATGCCCCCAGTAACTTATGAACCTTCTTGTCATCTCTACCAGCTTTTCTAAATACGGACTAAACATAGCAAAATCAGCTTTCTCTTTCGCTTCCTCCCATATACTCTCAGCTTTTGATTGGAGGATCACAAACTCTTTGTATTCTTCCGCTGGAATTTTTTTATTACGTTCATACTCTTTTTTGCACTCTTCAAGAATTTTTCTTGTTTTATCATCTACTTCAGCTTTTGATAAACTTGCTATGTAAGCAGCCATTTCTTCAGAAGTAGACATTTTAAATACTTCCGAAGATAACATACCGATTACTTCTGACCGCTGTTCTACCCCCTGTTTGGGCGCTCCTGTTCTTAAATCCCAATAAATAACGCCAAGTGCCTCATGATATGCAGTCATTTTTTTCACGTAATCCAAAAACTCTTTTTCTATTTGAATAGTTTTTGTACTCACAGCATTGCCCCCTTTCATAACGTTTAAATTTTACCATATAATTCTGAAAAGTTGGCCTTTTGAGACTAATAATGATAAAAAAAACAACAGAAAGAGTTTTCTGTTGTAAAATATATTCATAGGGAAAAAACTGAAAATTAAATATTCACACGTAAAATGATTAGAAAGAGTTAAGCAGCCTGGAAAATTCAAAGGTGTAAATTCCTAGCTTACTTTTTACTGATTGCAACCTTCCATGTTTCAGGACCCTCTTCTAGGTATTCCCAAGAAAATTGTTCAGGTCTCTCCATCATGAACTGGTATAAAAGTGGTCTCGGATCATGATCGTTAACAATCATCATGGTTTCTCCTGATGATAGCTCATCAAATCCGTTAAAGATTGTTGGATGCTTTTCACGTGGTGGGTAGTCTGGCACATGGATTACTTTTGCATACGTTTGCAACATTATCACTCCTTTTATTTTGTTTACTTCTATTTCATTATAAGAAATCCTTTTCTCATTTTTAGTGCATCTTATCACACCCAAGAAATGATTTTATTAATACTCTTTTCTTAGTTAGGAGGTTAGAAAAAATGAAGGAATTAGTAGGCTCATGCAAGTGCTGCAACAAGAATATATACTGTTTAGATGGCTTTTTTAACGGCATCCATACAGAAAAGAATGAAATACTTTGTTTTGAATGTTACGAAAATCTATTACAGGAAAAAGAAAGAGGCTGACTCATAAGGGGTCTGACACACTAAAAAAACAATATCCAGACTAGATTTCACTAGGTTTTAACTAGATATTGAATTGTGGGGTCAGACACCTTTGCTTTTGAGTCAGCCTCTCCCTAATTACTCTTCGTCGATAGAAAGATCTTTAACAGGAAGTTGCTCTTCTTCCTTATGAGTTGGTTTACGTAAGTTAAAGAGTGCTTTTATACAGAATATTACTAAAATTAACACACCAATAAGGAAAATGGTATCAGGTACCGCACGCCATGTTAGTAGAGTTTGCACGATATCCTTTTGAAGGAATGATGCAGAGCGGCTTGCTGCATAACCATGATAGAAGGCTTCTTTAATTTGAATGAAACCAACTGGTAGTAATGATAGGAATACCATACCTGCAAGACCGATATTTAATAAAACACAGCTAACTTTAATCCATTTATCATTCCAAGCCTCTGGCTTAACAATGTTTCTTAGTGAATACAATAGAACTGCTACTGCAAACATTCCGTATACACCCATCATTGATGCATGGCCGTGTGTTGGTGTTAAGAATTGTCCGTGTTCAAAATAGCTTACTGCTGGTAAGTTGATTAAGAATCCAAGTACACCTGCACCAACCAAGTTCCAAATTGCGACAGAGATTAAGAACCAGAAGGTACCTTTATAAGGGAAATTAATTCCACCCTCACGCATCATTTTGTATTGCTCATATGCTTCAAGGATTAACAAGGTTAATGGGATAACTTCTAACGCTGAGAACACCGCGCCAAGTCCTAACCATACTTCTGCAGAACCGTTATAATAATAGTGGTGACCAATACCGATTACACCGCTGCCTAATAGCAGGATTAATTGGAAGTATAATTGTCTTACGGTTGATTTCTTGGTTACTAGACCTAATTGAACCATTAAGAAACCAATGACGACTACTGCAAAAACTTCAAAAATACCTTCTACCCATAAGTGAATAATCCACCAACGCCAATAATCTGCGAATGTGAAGCTAGTACCAGGATTGATAAATAATGCAAAAATATAGAATGCCGGTACAGCAATAGCTGAGTAGAATAATAGGTGGATAAGTCCGCCGCGATCTGTCTCACGCTTTAGACCTGCTTTAACACCTCTAAATACAATGAACAACCAAATCAACATACCAACAATTAATATGAGCTGCCATACGCGGCCGAGTTCAATATATTCCCAACCAGTGTGACCGAATAAGAACCATTGATTTCCTAAATATCCATTTGCTCCAAGCCATTCTCCAACCATACTGCCGCCCACCAGGACAACAAGAGCCCAGAATAAAATATCTACCAATAAGCCTTGTTTCTTAGGCTCATAACCACCGACTAATGGAGCTACATAAATCCCCATACCTAGCCATGCTGTTGCAATCCAGAATATTGCAAGTTGTAAGTGATAGCCTTTAGTGATGTTAAATGGAAGAATATCATGGATCCACTTAATTCCAAAGAATGTATCAGGTTCAATATAATAGTGAGCAAGTAACGCACCAAACATACACTGAACAAAGAATAATACAGATACGATGGTAAAATATTTCCCTGATTTTACTTGTGAATTTGTCACTGGCATTTTACGTAAATCAATTTGTGGAAACTTGCCTTCTTTATAAGCCTCTTGCATACCAAACTGATAACGGTAGAATAAATAAAGAATAATACCAATCATTAAAATAAGTATGGTTACACTTGCACCGCTCCACCAAATAGCAGAGAAGGATAAATGATTTCCAGCGTCTTCATAGTAGGGCCAGTTATTTGTATAGGTGATTTTATCACCTTCACGTACTGTACTTGAAAGCCAAGCCGTCCAAAAGAAGAAGTCTGAAATCTGGGTAATCTGATCACCCTTTGCAACATAGGCACGATCCTTAGCAGGTATATCCTTTTCTTTAATAAGGTTTGCCTTTAATCCCCAGCCGTCACCCTTTGTAAAGATATCTTTATAGTAGGCTCTCACTTTCTCAAGACCAAAAGCTTGAGCATTTGTTAGCTCCATTGTATCTTTGCTGCTGTCATATCTATTTTTGCGCATTTCTTTAATTACTTTATTTTTAATAATGACTTTTTCATCTGCATTTAATTTCGAATAATCTTTGCCATAATCTTCATTAGCTTTAAAATCCTGCATACCTTCTGTATAGATTTTTAATGCTTCCGCTGTATAATCTGGACCCATGTAGGATCCATGCCCTAAAACCGTTCCATAATCCATTAAGCCATATTTTTGGAAAACTGCCTGACCACCCATTATGGAGTCTTTTGTAAATAATACCTCGCCTTTTTCATTGGTTACCTCTATTGGTCTAGGGGCCTGTTCCTTAAATATCCAATAGCCTCCCGCTAATAAGACAGTGAAACTAAGTAAAATGGTAATAATTAATGTGGACTTCAACAAGGCATTTTTATTTGCCTTTACCACTTTTTTTGCCTGTGTTCCCCGCTGAATTTCCATACCCTTTCATCCTCTCATGTTTCTTTACACTCGTATTGTAACTTTGATAGCCATCTCACAAAGTGAAGCGCCTCATCCTACCCCTGTGATATTTATCACGCAACCGAGAATTATTTTCAAAAAGATCTCTAGCTATGACGGAGGTCACATATCCAGTGTGAAATCCTTGCTACAATGAAGCTAAGTTGAATTACTAATATGAAGGTGATGTTAATTGAAGCAAGTGGATATTATCAGAAGATTGTCCGAGGTTCCAATCTTCAAGGAATTAAGTACACAAGAACTTGAACCCATCGTAAAAATTGCACAAACCCGATTTTATAAACATAAGATGTATGTTTTCATGCAAGATGACCCACTTGATAGAGTCTTCTTTATTCATAGTGGAAAAATTAAAATCTATAAGACAGACCAAGCTGGGAAAGAACAAATCATATCCGTTCTCGAACCTGGAGAGATGTTTCCACATGCTGGATTTTTCAGAAAAGGTAATTTCCCCGCACACGCGGAAGTTATGGAAGATGCTCATTTAGTGGTAATTCCTATAGACAAGTTTGAAGAAATATTAATTTCCTATCCGGAGCTCTGCATTAAACTTTTTAAAGTGTTAGGTGAAAAAATTGTAGATCTTCAAGGAAGGTTAGAAGCGCAAGTACTTCATAACACATATGAACAGATCATTTTATTACTTATTAGATTATGCAAAACTAACGGTGATAAGGTTGGAGATCGATATCGGTTTACCACTCAATTTACGAATAGAGAATTAGCCAATATGATTGGTACTTCTAGGGAGACCGTAAGCCGCACAATAAATCAAGTTAAAAAGAAAGAATACGTCATACAGGACGATGAGGGATATTACTTAATCGACCGTGAAGCACTTCAACAGGAATTATTCTATTAAAATTAGAGGAGTTGTCATAAATGGCACAACGAATTATTGAACTTGATGTCCGCGAGGATTTAAAAAATAAATTGGAACCTTTCCAAAAGATTATGGAGGCCGTTAAGGAGTGTAAAACAAATGATCTCTTTATCCTACATGCCCCGTTTAAACCAGTTCCACTTTTCAGCGTACTAAAGGCAAAAGGTTTTACCCATGAGGAAGAGGAAATTGATAAAAAACACTGGAAAATAACCTTTACAAAAACAAGATAAATAAAGAGCGATAGAGGTAAGAATTTTAATACATGGAAGGTGAATACGTTGATTTTAGATAATCGGGGGTTAGAACCCCCACAGCCAATGATGAGAACGTTAGCCGCTTTAGAAACATTGAATGAAAATGAGGTTTTAACAATAATAAATGATAGAAGACCCATGTTTCTTTACGAACAGTTGGAAGAATTGGGCTACAAGCAACGAACAGAACAACAAAATGACGGAAGTTTCAAGATTGAAATCTTCCGGTAAGTAGGTGATCATGTATGCTTCCTCAATCTATGGGAAGTGAAACAAATATTAAGCTTCCTATTTCCTTTATCTTTTTTAGTTTGATTGCATTGGTTCTTTCCCAATTGATCCTATTAATAAATGGTCAAATGTTGGCAGCTGGAAGCTTTAGAATTCCTGCAATCTGGTCTTCTGCTCATTTATTAGTCTTAGGATGGGCATTAATGGCCGCCATGGGCGCTATGTATCAGCTAGTACCTGTAGCATTTTTAACAAAAATATGGAGTGAAAAGTTCGGTTTTATTCAATTTTCTATCACGGCAGCAGGAATTCTGTCCTTTTCTGGTATGTTATATTGGGCACCGCAAAATGCCTTGATTCCTGGAAGCCTTACACTATTGGGAATAATGATGTTTTTATTTCAAATGTATATGACATTAAAAAAACAAGCAAAGCCGAATATTCTTACAGCATTTGTTGGCACAGCATTAGTTTGTTTATTTATTACTATCATCTTGGGAATTACCATGATTTATAGCCTGAAAACAGGTTTTGGTGCTGCAAATTATCAATCTATATTTAAAAGTCATTTATTAATGGGCGTAACCGGTTGGTTTACATTACTAATTTTTGGATTTTCTTATAAAATGGTACCTATGTTTTCCCTATCTCATGGATTTCCCATGATACACGCTAGATTTGTTTATGGGCTTTATACTGGAGGTCTTGTCACTTTATTGACTTCCTTCTTTATGGATAATCATATTCTTTTAAAAATGGGGTTCTTTTTACTGTTAGCAGGATTTTCCGTTTTTAGTTATCATATAAGCATTATTATTAAAAAACGATTGAAAAAGAAGCTGGATAAGCCTTTTACGTTTGCATTAGTTGCGATTGGATTAGGGAATATCCTACATTTAGCGGCATTCATCCTAGTATGGACAAAAGCCATAACTTCTCTTGCTGGTCCATTCATTTATTGCTATTTATTTTTATGGGTTGTCCTGAGCATAATCGGATATCTCTACAAAATCGTTCCATTCTTGTGGTGGACCTATAAATATAGTAAGGAAATTGGAAAAAAAGCGGTCCCATCCTTAAAGGACATGATGAATGAGAAGATTGTTGTTCCTCTCTTCTTGTTTTTCATTCTTTCAGTATTAGTGATCTTTGTTTCTTTTGTACTAAAAGTAACGATTCTTTTTACTATTGGCCAGATGATTTTGTCGGTGGTATTTATTGTATTTGCAGTTAGTATTTTAAGCGTTCTAAAAAAATAGTGAGGTGTACATCATGATTGTAAAAGAAAAAGTCCTAGAAGCATTAAAAAGTGTCTACGATCCAGAATTAAATATCAATGTGGTTGACCTTGGATTAATATATAATGTTGAAGTTTCTGATGAAGCCGATGTTACGATTACCATGACATTAACAACACCTGGCTGCCCGTTGCATGATAGCATCACAACAGGTGTCCGATATAGTGTTCAAGGACTGGAAGAAACAAGAAATGTGGAAGTTAATCTTGTTTGGGAACCAGCATGGTCCCCAGAAAAAATGACACCAGAAGGTCTAAAACTATTAGGACGTTAAAAGAAAAGCGGAAGCGCCTTGTTCAGCCCCGACAGGCAAATGTTCTTCGGCAAGAAAAGTCCGCCTTTTGACTTTTATTGCCGAAGGTTATTTGACCCGAGGGGCTAGGCGCTGGAGCTGGACAATTCTCAAAGTCGAATTTTACATTCTTATTAGGTAAAAAGAAAAGCGGAAGCGCCAAAATTGGCTGCTTCCGCTTTTTTGTTTTATTGTTCTTTTGCTTCCGTAGGCAATGCATTCTTAACTTTTTGTAATACCTCAGAATCGATGTTTTCATCTAATAGGATGTGCACCATTCCCTCGTCGGTTTCACTCCTGATTAAACGTCCTATTCCCTGACGCAGGCGAAGGAGCATATAAGGTAAGTCCACCTCTTCAAACGGATGAGCAACTCCTTCTCTTTTTGCAGTAAAAACAGGATCATTAGGTGGATATGGTAGGGAATAGATAAACACGTTTTCAAGTGATCTTCCTGGGATGTCAAGTCCTTCCCAAAGATGAATAGAACATAGAATTGCCTGCTCTTCATTTTGAAACTTGGAAACAAGCGTACTTATCTCTTCATCACCTTCAAAATAAATTGGATATGGAACAGCCCCTAATAGCTTACTTTTCAAGTAGGTCAGTTCTTCTTTATTATTTAAAAGGATAAGTGCACGACCCTCGGTTTTCTGAATCATTTTTACTAGGTATTTTGTTTTTTCAACAAAATTGCCAGGTAAAAACCGCGGGAGATAGATTTTCATTTTTTCATCATAATCAAATGGCGATGAAACAGAAAATGACAGGTAGTCCTGTACACCAAGACTTTTAGCAATATAATCAAAGGATTTTTGATTAGCCAGTGTTGCTGAAGAGAAAATAAACGGTTTCTTCTGTGAAAATACCTCTTCTCTCATCACTTCTTCAACCATTTTTGGCATAATGACAAGTGTCCGTTCACCTCTGTTCTCTTCAAACCAAGTAATTCCGTTTAATTCTTGTAGAAAAAGTGATAAAGAGTACGTAATTTGTTCTAAATACTCCTCTACAATTCTTAAGTCATATTCATTAATAACATATAATTCACTTTCAAAAACCAACTCTTCTTCTAGCGTTTGAAGAGTCGAGAGCAGTTTTCTACAAGATTTCATTACTAATGGATGTTTAGTAATTATTTGTTTTTCTGAGCCTATTGATTGAGAGGAAAATTGTGTAATGGTGTTAAAAAATGCTTCATTCTCTAGTAAAGCCTCATCAATCGTATACAATGTCTTTTCACGTACTTCGTTTTCCATTAACCTAGTTAACAGTGTTTCCAATGTGTAATCGGTAAAGCGGTAACTTAATGCCTTTTGTGCGGCATATTCAAGTAAGTGTCCTTCATCAAAAACAACAGATGAATGTTCAGGTAATAATGGGAGCTGTCCTTCTCGTTTTCGTGATTCTTTCGTCCAAACGTGTTCCATATAAAAATCATGGGAACAGATAATTAGATCTGTTGAATGACGATAATATTCACGGTGTAATGTCAGACCACATCGATGGCGTTTTTCACAGGAAAAACAATCTTGTAGGGAATCCCAATTAACATGACTCCATTTATCATCAGAAAGACTTGGAAACTCCCTTCTGTCACCATATTTCTCAAACGCTTGCATCGAACTTCCTGTGTGAACAAAATCAGGTAATTTCTCATAGATTTCAGAAATATCATCTGAAAAGTCATTATTCCTCACTTGATCAAGCTTCTTTAAACATAAATACTGATCCCTTGATTTTGCCAAGCGAACATCGATATTTAATCCAAGTACTTTTTCCAGTTTCGCAATGTCGCCCTCTTTTTTCACAAGCTGTTCAATCAATGTTTCATCTGCACAAGCAATCACTGCGGGTCTATTGGTATACCGAGCGTACATAATCGAATAAAGTAAATAAACAATCGTTTTTCCTGTTCCTACACCGGCTTCAGCAAACATTATTTTTTTGTCCTTGAACGCTTTTTCTAATTGAAAAGCCATGAAAATTTGCTCATCCCTTAATTCAAAGCCAGCTTCTGGCAATATATCATAAAATAAATCGCCAATCCATTCACTTAATTTGTCATAAAAGGATTCTGTTTTTGAGATTTCAAACGGCATCCGATTTTGCATAATATCCCTCCAAAAAAAGAAGAGCGCCTCTATTAGACACCCTAGTTCTAAAGAACTTATTTTTCTTTTTACTATTTAATAATAGCTAATTATTTCTATTCCTCTTGTCTTGGTGGACGCTTTCCCCAGTATTGATATAGATCTGTTCTAATAAAACCATTGAAAAGTTTTCTTTTCTTTGTAGCTGGTTTTCCGTAAAATTGCTCAAACTCTTCATTAGATGTCAAAATATAAATGGACCATGTATCTAGCTTACTAAGTGCTTGACCCATTTCTTTATACATTTGTTCAACAGCCTTCTTTTCCCCCAGTCTTTCCCCGTAAGGAGGATTTCCTACTATTACTCCATATTCCTTCGTTGTAGAGATATCTCTTACTTGCATTTGCTTAAATTGAATGAGGTCCCCAAAACCAGCCTCAAAAGCGTTCTCTTGGGCGACTTTTACCATTCGGTGATCAATATCTGTACCTAAAATATCTAAAGGCTGATCATACTTCGCCAAATCTTCCGCTTCACTCCGTGCCACATCCCATACCTTCTGAGGGATCCAATTCCAGCCTTCCGAAACAAATTCTCTATTAAAGCCTGGTGCTATATTTTGCCCAATCATGGCAGCTTCAATTGGAATCGTTCCTGAGCCGCAAAATGGATCCATGAACGGTCGGTCAGCTTTCCAATTTGTAAGCATAACAAGAGCAGCTGCAAGCGTCTCCTTTAACGGAGCCTCCCCTTGATCAATACGGTAACCTCGTTTATGAAGACCCTGGCCGCTAGCATCAATTGTTATGGTTGCAACATCCTTAAGCAAAGCAACTTCAATGCGGTAAAGAGCACCACTTTCTTCAAACCAGGTGCTTCGCTTATAATGTTTTTTCAGCCGTTCGACAACAGCTTTTTTAACAATTGCCTGGCAGTCCGAAACACTAAATAGCTTCGATTTGACTGATTTACCAATAACAGGAAATTCAGCATCCTCTGGAAGGAATTGTTCCCATGGAAGTGATTTTGTCTTCTCGAATAATTCATCAAAGGTATAGGCCTTAAATTCTCCAACCTTAATTTTTATTCGGTCTGCTGTTCTCAGCCATAAATTACTGCGCGCAATCGCAGATTCATCTCCAGTGTAGATTACCTTTCCATTTTCAACCTCACAGTCATACCCTAATGACCTAACTTCTTTTGCAACTAGTGCTTCAAGCCCCATTGCCGCAGTGGCGATTAATTGATATTTTTCCATTTTTTCACCCTTAACTTATTACATTTATGTATTGTTTACTTTACAGAATTAACCTATGATTTGCTATCATTATTGACAAAAAACACTTAACGAATGCAACTTACTTAGTAAAATAATAAAAAAGCTCCCCTATCAGGAGAGCCGTTTATATCCAGCATACATTCCCATTAATAACGTTCTGTAAGCCATGTTCTGTACCATAGTACTGCAAGCGACTGTTAGTCTCGTACTTAGGTGGTAATCATCTATCTACAGATTCATAAAGAATCTGTCCTTCTCCTCGTTCAATTCCTCAGAGAAAGCGCCCCTACCATAATTTGGGTTTCTCGCTCGTGGGGTTTACCCGTTCCACCCTTTCTATTTCTAGAAAGGTTACGTCACTGTGGCACTTTTATAGGTATTCATACCATATCCTAATGGACTTAGGTATTTTCCCGGCCGTCAACTGGATGCTAGACCCAGCTGCCCTAGCTTATGATTTCACTAGGCACGAACACTACAAGCATCGCAGCTTGTGCGAGCATGGACTTTCCTCTACAAGATGCAAAGCACCTCGCAGCGATTACCCGAACGTCATTAATGAAGACATTTATTATTATATGTAATTCATGCTGTTTATTCAATGGTTATTATTAGGAAATGACCGTACAATCTGTTAATCGTAGAGTTTATTGCCAAAAACATGTTTTTCTAAGTTAGATAATCGCTTTAAAATATCGAAGTTCGTCGTTCCAGCAGGTTGTGCCACTGGCTGTCTTTTCGAACTATCTTCTACTTGTTTACGAAGTCTAAGATTTTCTTGCTGTAAATCCTCGATTTCCTGATGAAAAGTTTCATAATCCTTAATTATTAAATCTAAAAATTTATCAACGTCTTCTTGTTTATAACCACGTACACCAGTCTTGAACTCTTTTTCTAAAATATCCTTAGCTGTTAACTTAACTTTATCGGAAAGCATTAAAATCACCTCAGTATTCGCCAATCGTTACCTATTATTTTTTCAAAAATATGTGCTTTTGTCAATTTTCTTTTGTTTTAAGAAATGAAGGATTTATAAATCATTATAAAAATATGCAATAAGAGTACAAAACATACCCTAAAAATCCATTTGTTTTAATTGTTCTTCTTCGACAATCGTTTGTAAATCGTAAAACGTAATTAACTCTGCAGGGTACTCGTGATTTTTTTGAAATTGTATAGCCATTTCATACAGGTATTTAGGGCTTCCCTCTTTTTCCAGATCAAAAAACAGGAGAAGACCGTCGCTCTTTTCAATAAAAAATTGATTTTTTAATCTAAATTGCCATGGTTTTTCATATCCCTTTTTTGTTACAGAATCAATAAAATCTGCTCTTGCTAGAACGGATTCGTACCATTCTTTATTATTTTCATTCCAAGATGCTTGCTGGTCAAGGAAAGGGGTGATGACTGCCAGTTTTATCCCAGGATATTCGGTTTGTAAATCAAACAAAACTTCGGCCGCCCATAATTCAGCTCCCAATTGTCCACTAATTAATACCCATTCTAATCCTTGTTCCATCATTGGTATTAAAGCCTTCTTAAAAGCCGCTTTAATATATTGGACAGATGGGTGATCCTTCTTAAAAATTCCTAATTCAAATGGTTTATATCCTGAAATCGCAAGCACTTTTATCAAAGAAATGTTCTCCTTTATATAAAAATTTTAAAATAGGACAAACATTTTTATAAAGCAAGCATACAATATTGTAAACATAAATAAAAAACAAGGGCTAGAAGCCCTTGCAATTGAAACATTCTCCTTAGGGACGAGGTCCCATGAATGGTCCTGGTGCAAAGCCTGGGGCACCTGGGCCAAAGCCTGGGCCTCCTGGTCCAAATCCCGGGCCTCCTGGTCCAAAGCCTGGGCCTCCTGGTCCAAAACCTGGGCCTCCTGGAGCTCCCATACCTGGTAGCATATTTGGCACGGCATTTGGAGCAGGCATTGCTGCCGGCATAACTGGTGCACATGGATTACAGCAGTTAATATGCTGATTACATTCCTCTTCGCAACATGATGCTGTTTGTGGGCAGAAGTGTTTATGTTGGTACATATGGTGATTTACCGTTGTAGTGTGTACTGGATGAATATGTGGCACCACCGTTGTTGAAAAAGTGTGGTTCACAATTTGTTGTGTCGGATGAATGACTGGCGGCATAAAATTAGTTCCTAAATACATTATAATGCTCTCCCTTCAAATATTCTGTTTACATTAACAGCCTATGTTGAAGGAGTTACTCTTGTACTAAGGAAAACACCTATTTTTTACAAATCAGAGAATCCAAAAAGTCTGATTGTTTATTAATGTTTAAATGGACAAGCAATCTATAACATCGAATAAAAGCTATCTTTCAAGCTTGTAAAAACAACAGCAGTCAAACATACGACAATAAAAAATAAGAATAAAATGGCTTTATACAAAATTACCAGCTCCATAAGTTTTATAGTCGTTTTTTTCTCAATCCAATTTCAAATTTTACCTTTTTCAACTACAATAAACAATATGGAAATGCTGGTTTTTTATAATAAATTGTTAAAAATTCGTGGCAATTAATCGAACTATGGCGAAAATAACCATTTAACTAATAATTTTGACGAATTTTGCGCTTACCTGGGAAATTTCGCAAATTTTCGTTCTAAACGTTTAAACCTGTTTTCAAGCTGCTCCAAGGATATTTGTCCCTTCAAAGACTTTAGATTTTTCGATTGATTTCGTAGGTAAATCGCTTTTTGGCAATATTCAATTGCACGTCGGAACTCTTTTTGTCTATGTTCAAAAATTTTCGCTAACTCTACACAAGCTTTTAACATCATCTCTTCTACACCGGATTCAACAACATCCTCGAACAATATCCGAGCTTGCTCCCAATTACCTTCTTGTTTCAATTGAAACGCAAGGGTAAGCTTTGCTTGAAATGACGTAACATCTCTTTCTGTAGTAAGCTTGGTCAATACTTTTTCAGCTTCCTGCTTCTCTCCTAAGGTGGAAAACCAACGACCCACCTCATATGTTTCAGCCCTTGTCTGATTTTTATCGATTCCACACAATTGAAAGGTTAAATGGGTATACAAAGTAACGAGCGAAAGGATGTCTATCTCATTATGTTTTAATATACCAAGCATCCCTTCAGGTTGATTGCTTTCAATAAAATCAAAATATATCATCGGTGCTAAAAATCCTGGAATATCATCGATCCTTTCAACACCCAATACCTCTTTTTCAACAATTGACAATTTTAAGCGCTCCAATTTGTGCTTCCATAGCCTTCTTGCAGCATGAAATAAATCAAAGTGTCCAAATTTCGGTAACTTTGGTACATGCTCTCTCACAAGCATGTGTCTTGTTTTCACCTGTGGCCAATCAAACGATTTCCCATTATAGGTAACTAATGTTTTATAATTGACGTTTTCCAAAAAGCTTTGGTATAAAGGCACCTCCGCTCCCGGATGAGGAAGAATATGTTGCCTCAAAATCAGCTCTTCTCCAGAAAAACTAGCATATCCAAGCAAAAAAATTGTATTCCCCACTCCACCGCCAAGACCTGTTGTCTCTGTGTCAAAAAAGAATAATTCCTCCGCGTTATGTCCTTTTGCTGACAAGGGATGATTAATAGACTGCTTATTCCATACATCAACAGCGGTAAGAAAATCACGAAAACAGTATTGTCCATGCTTCTGGGAAAGTGGATATTTCACTTCTCTAATTAAACAGAAATCCTGGTCCATAAAATACGGAAAAACACCTTCTTGCTCCCATCGTTCCCTGTAAGGAACTTCTTTGACTGGGATCTCCGTTGGAAGAGGTTTATTAACCTCTCCTGTTACTCCTGCTGATAAATGAGGTTTTAGCCGTTTCAACTTGTTTTTTAAAGACATGGCTCCACATCCTTGTCAATTCCAGAAACACGAAGGAATGCTTCAAGAATGTTTAAGGCATCCTTTTTAGCTGTCTCACTTACTGTATCTGTTCCAATACACGATGGACATCCTGATTCACATTGACACCGATTAATCATATTTTTTGTTTCTATGAACACCTTAGACATGCCAGTGTATAATTTTTCACTTAAGCCTATTCCACCGGGATAACGATCATAGAAAAATATGGTTGGCTTTTCATTATGATCCGCTTTTACTTGTGGAATCACATGGATGTCTTGAGGGTCAGCCATTACAAACAGTGGTGCGATGGACCTCAGTGCATGTGCAGTACCAATCAGACCTTGTTCAAGCCGCTCATGTCCCATTTCGCCAAGTGGTCTATTTAGTGAAATCCAAGCCGCATTCGTATGAAGCTCCTCTTCTGGAAGATGGATGGGTCCGGAGCCTATATTTTCGTGTGTTTCAAATTTGATTTTTTTAAAAATTGTTGCCATAGCCCTTACACTTACATCACCAAAACCTATTTCTGCCTGCTGCAATGGTATAAGTTTGTCCACTTCTAATACTTTTAATTGAACGGCTAAATTAGCATCTGTAAAATAGTCAACGTCCACTTCCCTCACGAACGCCTTCTTTTCTTCCCAATCCAATTTTTCTACTTGGTACTGGTTACCTTGATGCAGATAGATAGCCTCATCATGTAGGAGTGTCATGGCCGAGAAACGGTCCATTTCTCCAATTACTTTCACATTTGCCACATCCGATTGATCTACAATTATCACATTCTCTTGAGATGCCGATCGCAAACTAATATTATGTGCAGGGAATGAATCATTCATCCAGAACCATTTATCCCCATTCCGATATAAAACTCTTTCCTCTGTTAAATACTCCAAAAGTTCTTCAGTCCCAACAGTACCAAACTGTTCTCCCGCTTTAAATGGCAGCTCGTAGGCAGCGCATTTCATATGGTCAATCAAGATAATCAGGTTATCAGGATTTATCCTAGCTGTCTCTGGGCTCTTTTCCAAAAAGTATGCAGGGTTCTGAATGATATATTGATCAAGTGGACTTGAACTCGCCACCATAATAACAAGAGCTTCTCCGTGACGTCTTCCTGCCCTTCCTGCCTGCTGCCAAGCGCTGGAAATGGTTCCTGGATAACCAGTCATAATGCAGACCTGGAGTTGACCAATATCAACCCCTAATTCAAGTGCATTTGTGCTGACAACACCGTATATCTCTCCTGAGCGCAGCCCCTTCTCAATTTTTCTTCTTTCTGTTGGAAGATATCCTCCTCGATAGCCCATTATGGACTTGTCCCCTAACTGATTCTTTACCAACTCCTGCAAGTATGTCAGGATGATCTCAACTCTTACTCTACTTCTTGCAAAAATAATCGTTTGAATTTTATTTTTCAACAATTCTCCCGCTATTTTTCGAACCTCCAGAGTTGCACTTCTTCTAATATTTAACGGCTTGTTTACAATGGGGGGATTATAAAAGAGAAAATGCTTTATACCGCTTGGTGCACCGTTATTATCAATAAGACACATTTTTTCTTCTGTTAATTTCTCCGCTAGTTCTAATGGATTTGCTATGGTTGCAGATGTACAAATAAAAACTGGGTTGCTTCCGTAGTAACGACAAATTCTCTTCAATCTTCTAATTACATTGGCAACATGACTTCCAAACACTCCACGATATGTATGGAGTTCATCAATAACAATGAATTTTAGGTTTTCAAAAAGAGACACCCATTTTGTGTGATGTGGGAGGATCGCTGAGTGAAGCATATCAGGATTTGTAATCACTACATGTCCAGCCTGTCTTACCCTTTGGCGAATATTAGCAGGTGTATCACCATCATAGGTATAACTATTTATATTTACCCCTGCTGCTTGAATAATTTCATTTATTTCACTTTTTTGGTCCTGGGCGAGTGCTTTCGTAGGGAATAAATACAATGCTCTCGAATTAGGATCCTGTAGAATCGATTGGAGAACTGGGAGGTTATAGCAAAGGGTTTTCCCTGAAGCCGTCGGTGTAACAGCAACGATACTTTTCCCACCCATAGTTTTCTCATAGGCTGATTTTTGATGGATATATAGCTGCTCTATTCCCTTTGTTTTTAATGATTGTTTCAACACCGGGTTCAACTCATCTGGTAGTGAAACAGATTGTGCTGGTTTTTCCGGGATCGTATGCCAAGTAACAATATTTTCTTTAAAATCTTGTTTTAATTTCAATTCTATTAACATTTCTTGCAGGCTTTTCTTTCCATACATGCTCTTCACCTCGTTACTTCTATTCCAGCGAATGAACGTTCGTTAAAAAAGTATATCATAAAAATAAACTATTGATGGAATTTTTGTTACAATAGAAGATAACTGAAATAAATTTGTAGGTGATGGAATGAAAATAGAAACAATTAAGAAAGTTCTTTCGGAATTCTCGCTTTTTCGAGAATTAAATGATCTGGAATTAACAAAAATAACTGACATCGCTATTGCACGAGATTGGAAAAAACAGAGCCATGTGTTCCTTCAAGGTGACCCGCTTGAAAATGTTTATTTTATTTATGATGGCAAAATTAAAATTTACAAAAGTGATATTAATGGGAAAGAACAAATTGTAGCCATAGCAAAAAAAGGAGAAATGTTTCCTCATGTTGGTTTTTTTAGAAAAGGAGATTACCCAGCTTATGCTGAAGTTATCGAACCATCAACACTAATTGCTGTTCCAATATCAAAATTTGAATCTGTACTTATAGATAACCCTGAACTATGTATTAAAGTGTTTAAGGTACTTGGTGAAAAAATTGTAGATTTACAAAACCGATTAGAAGAGCAAATTTTGAATAATACGTATGAACAGATTATCAAGCTAATCATTCGTCTAGCACAAAAGCACGGTCAAGAAAAAGGTGATGGAACCATTCTATTAAAATCAGAATTCACCAATAAAGATTTGGCCAACATGATTGGTACCACACGGGAAACTATCAGCCGAACACTTACTAAGATGAAAAAGGATGAATTAATCGAAGTAGATGAAGAAGGCAATATGATTGTTGACATAGAGATACTAATGGAAGAAATTCATTTAATCTAAAAAATAAACAAAAACCCGTCAAAGACGGGTTCTTGTTTATTTTACAGCAAGCTGAAGCATTTCTTCCATATCTTCTTTTGCCGTACCTATTAATTTTAAGTTAAATGTTTCTTGGAGGACTTGAAGAACTCCTTCAGAAATAAATTCTGGCGGCTTAGGTCCAATGCGGATATCTCGGATACCTAAGCTGAAAAGCCCAAGCAGAATAGCAACCGCTTTTTGTTCAAACCAGGATAATACAATACTTACTGGAAGCTCGTTAATTTCACATTCAAAGGCATCAGCTAATGCCATTGCAATTTTCACCGTTGAACCGGAGTTATTACATTGCCCAAGATCGATGTATCTTGGAATATTTGTCCCAGGAACAACCCCATAATCCACATCATTAAAGCGGAATTTTCCACAAGAGGTGGTTAAAATAACTGCTTCTGGTGGCAGGGATGTTGCCAGTTCACGGTAATAATCCCCTCCATGCCCAGGAGCATCACATCCAGCAATAACAAAGAACCGCTTAATCTTCCCTGTTTTTACCGCCTCTATTACTTCAGGTGCCAAGCCTAAAACAGTTTCATGATGAAACCCTGTTAGTAATGTTTCATTAGAATCTACTGCCGCTTCAGGAAGCTCTAATGCTTTCTCAATTAAAGGAGAAAAGTCATCGTTCACAATTTTTTCTACATTCTCTAGTCCGGCCACTTCATATGTAAACATTCTATCCGCATAAGTCCCTTTAATAGGCATAACACAGTTTGTAGTTGCCAGGATAGCTCCAGGAAATGCCTCAAAAAGGCGGCGCTGATCATACCATGCTTTACCGATATTACCTTTTAAATGGGTATATTTCTTTAATGCAGGATAACCATGAGCGGGCAGCATTTCAGAGTGGGTATATATATTTATGCCCATTCCTTCTGTTTGCTTTAATAACTCTTCTAATGCAAAAAGGTTATGTCCAGTAACAACAATACATTTCCCCTCAATTTTGTTTTGACTTACACGGATAGGTTCTGGAATGCCTAGACGATTTGTATGGGCTTCATCAAGCATTCCCATCACACGGACAGCTGCCTGCCCTACTTTCATCGCCATGTCGATATGTTCCTGCACGTTAAAGTTAGAATTGGTTAACGTTAAGTATAATGCTTCATGTGTGGTTGCATCTACAAAAGCATCTGTATATCCTAGTTGGTTAGCATGTGTTCGATAGGCTGCTATACCTTTTAATCCAAAAATAATCGTATCTTGTAAACTGGCAATGGTTTCATCTTTTCCACATACTCCAATAACTTTACAACCACCTGATGGTGTTTGTTCACATTGATAACAGAACATGTATTTTTCCTCACTTTCCTAAAACTACTGCCTAGCATACAAACAATCACCCAATATTAATGTGATATATATCACAGAAATTCAAGTTGTAATAAATCGTTCAAAAGTTTATAGCCATATTATGGCGGCACCTCCCTAGTTTCATCTGCATATTATATGAAGTGAAATATTGGAAAGAGGAGGAACTATTATGTCATCTATGCTGCCTGAAGATAAAAATAACGGAAAGAAACCATTGCCTGAGCCTTTTCGTGAATTATTTAAATCGATGAATGATTTCTTCACTGAAAAACCAGTAAGGGGATTTTTACAATCAATTGATGATTTCTTTAAAACTCCTTTTCCAGTTGGATCTGGTTTTCATGTAGAAACGGTTGAAACAGGAAAAGAATATATCATCACGGCTGAACTTCCTGGGGTACAAAGAGAGCAAATCAATTTAAATATTACGGGAAATTACTTAACCATTACAGTAGAAAATAAAGAGCTAGAAACAGAAGAGGACGACATAAATAAACTATATCGCCAAAGAATTACTCGACAGCAATCATCCCGAACCATTTCACTTCCACATGCAATTAATGAAAAAATGGTAAAAGCCTCCTACAGGGACGGTTTACTACAAATTAAAATCCCGCAAGAAAAAGGAAAAATGATTGAAATTGAAGATTAAAAAAGCACTAAAAGCAATGAGGCTGACTCACGTAGCTATGAGTCAGCCTCTCTCTTATACTTTAAATATTCCACCAAATCCTTTTACAAGCGATGATACTTGATTGACAGCATTCATCATTTGTCCTGCAGTATTAACCATTTTCGTAAAATCTACCGATCCATCTTGTGACTTAAAGGAATTTAATAATGATTGTACCCCACCTGGTTGTTTAGGAATCATATTTGATTTTGGATAAGGATTCATCATCGGGTATCCATTCATAGGCATGTAGGATTGGGGGGGATTCATTTCCTCCTTTGGCTGCAACGGGTTCTGAAAAAGAAATTGCGAATCCTTTTGAGAATTTGATTGATTCTGGTATGGCACATTTTGTGGAACATAGCCTTGTTGATAGTTTTGATTAAATGGCTGAAATGTCTGTGGGTAGTATGGATTTTGTTGTTGATAGGGATTCCATTCATAATTTTGAACTTGATTTTGGTAAGGATATGGCTGGTTTCGATTCATATACGGTTGCTGCCATTGAGTGCTTACCGGATCTTGGTGCATCATTTGCCCCGAGTATCCATAATTAAAGAATTGATTTGGTCTTTTTCCACTGATCATGGGCAAACATCTCCTCTTTATCATTCTCTATTACACAGTTTATGAAGAACAGAATAAAAAGGTGATTATTTTATAGCAATGCTCTGTTAAACTAGTCTGTTGATTTCCGCTCCAGGCACTTCGCTTTCCGTGGGTGTTTCGGCGAGCCTCCTCGGCGCATGCGCCTGCGGGGTCTCCCCTGAACCATACTCCCACAGGAGTCTTCGTGCCTTCCGCTCCAATCAACAGGGTGTAAAAATCAACATTGTTCTTTAACACATCCTCTAGCAAAGGACATTGTCAAATAAAGAGGAATTTTGTCTAAAGTTTAAATATTTTAAAAACTAGGAATCCTTTCATTTCGTGTTACGATAGAAAAAAGGATGAAGGAGGAGCTAAATATGGACATTCACGAATTAAAAAGCAAATTTATTCAAAGTCGGGACTATCAAACAGATGACGTTAACGCATTAATGGATTTTGCTAAGAAAGCGTATATTCATAACGAAATTAGCATAAAAGAATATCGCCTACTTGTCCGTGAACTTGAAAATCAAGGTGCGGCAATACCTAAGACAGAAAGCGAAAACTCCCTCATCGAAAATTCATAAAACACCTATTAAAGAGATGCCTCAGCATCTCTTTTCTATTTTTTTAATTCTTTTATAACTTCCTGCAAGAAATAGTCTACTGTACGATGAGCATTTAAAAACCTTGTTCTACTAGTTTCAGGAAAGAAGGCTTGAATGGATAATTGTTCAATATGTTCTGATGTAGTATCAATTTGCTTTAAATGAAGATTTTTATGATCGGTCACTGTCAGCCATCTTTTCATTTCCTTTTTCCACTCGTCATTTATGCCTTTCACTTCATCTGAAAATGGTTTAATTACATCGTTAAATTCATACTTTATGCCTGTATTCCGACCTTCCTGGTAATATTTCATGAATAATTGGTTATAATTCAAAAGTTTTTCTGTTAAATGGAAAATTTCTTCTAACATTTCTTTTATTCCCTTCTACTAATACAAAATAAAAAAGTAGCAGTTCCCATTGCTACTTTTGGCAAGTACTTTCATTTTAGCGGAAATTAAAATCCTAATTCAAGTTTTAGAGCTTTTGCTACTTGGTTGTTGTCTGAGTACTCATCTACTATGTCTTGAGTAGCACTTTGGTTTTCTATTTTATTTTCTATGGCTGAAAGTTTTTGAACGGGTAATGTTAATTTTTCCTGTTCCTCTTGATTTAAACTGGAGCGTAGGTCGGAGAAAGATGCTTCTAGAACAGACTCCAATTCTTCTAATTGATCGTATATCTCTGTCAGCATAGTAAGCAATTTTTCCTTTTCGGACAGCGGCTTATTCATATATATATCCTCCTCGCATTATTCTATTAGGTATAATTCTCCTTCTTTCATAGGCTTCCTTCCGGCATGACAAAACTAGAAGCAATTCGTCAAAGATAGTGTCAAAACTGCATATTCATAATGTCCATTCGACAACTTATAAGTTCGCATGAAAAATTGAAAAACCGCACAAGCTACTATTGGAGGTGTTTTAAAAATGGCAAAAAAGACAAACCAAACCACTAAACAAACACAATCAGAAACAGCAAAAAGAACAGGCTATGGTGATAAGAAGCTAGAAGGCCCTAATCGCCCAGCAGAGTAAAAAAACAGCAAAAAAAGCAAGGGAAGCCTTGCTTTTTTATTCCCACTTTTTTAATTGCAATACTTGATGGAGTGACAGCATTAATTGAAGCTGGTGTGATTTTTTAAAATACCAATCTGTAAGATGTATGGGATGTCGATGGCGGGCAGGGAAATATAACCAAACTGGAGATACTCGCCTCTCTAAACTCCAGTCCTCGTAAAAATGCTGATAATGTTCAATTACTGGAAAAGTGGCCCTAAGTACCGGTGTCCTTCTCACTGTCTTATTCTTAAAATACTTTTCATAATCATATCTTGATCCAGTATGTGGTGTTTTCTCAGCAAACTCTAAAAAGTATGGAAACAACCTTGGATGAAAAAGAATACTTGCCAATCTCTTTCCTAAATTTATTCTCTTCGATAATGATTTAAATCCATTAACACTAGCACCATACACTTCCCCCCCGCAAGTTGGAAACAGGACACAGCTAAAATGCAGCCAATCCTGGAAAGAAAAAATCATAGAATGAAAGACCTTTTTCTTATATACAGGATGCTCAATCACAGGTGTATGGATCACATTTTGCTCATTTATTATCAAAGCCCTTGTGAGCCTTTCCTTATCATTATTAAACCAGTATCTCTGCCACTCATTTTGTATAAAAGAAGATACATGGAAATAAGGAAGTAAATGAAACATTGGTCGATTTATTTTCGTCGAATATTGATAGAGCAGCAATTGTGGAAAAACGTCATGAAAAATAAGCCAGTTAGCTCTCTCATACGTAAGGAAAAGCTGTTTCCTAACTTTTTCTGCTAAAAGATGCGGAAATATGTGTCCCTCGAGATCACACATATTCCATCCGCCGTTTCTTGAAACCATACTTGCAAGAAAGGACCAAATGATATCAGGATTTTTCTTAAAATATGTAAAATAGGCTTCTGTTCTTGATACGTTATCAATGTTTTTCTTATTCGATTCATGTATAATTTGACGAATGATTGTTTGTTCCTGTATCGTTAGGTGATTCAAATTCATTGTTCATCTTCCCTTATATTTTTTAATAGAGAATGAGTCCTATGGAATTACGTCTTCTAAGAAAAATGAATCATGTTTATGTGTAACTTTCACGGTACAATTGTTATTAGAGTGTGTTAACAACAATATATTATACACCTCGATTACTCTAAGATTTGGTATGATAGGGAATAGCTTGAGAGGTGCAAAAATATGAATTTTAACTATCCAAATGGAAAAAAGTACAAACCCATTGAACAGGAATCTGGAAATACAAACAAAAAAAAGAAAAATAGTTCTTATAGTAACCGAGGTATGACACTAGAGGAAGATTTAAATGAAACAAATGAATACTATCGTGAAAGAAAAATTGCCGTGATTCACAAAAAACCTACACCTGTTCAAATCGTTCAGGTTGACTATCCAAATCGAAGCGCTGCAGTTATTAAAGAAGCTTATTTTAAGCTTGCGTCAACTACTGATTATAATGGGGTATATAAAGGTAAATATATTGATTTTGAAGCTAAGGAAACGCAGAACCCTACCTCCTTTCCATTGAAAAACTTCCACGAGCACCAAATTCAGCATATGGATGAGGTCATTTCTCAAGGAGGTATTTGTTTCGTTATTCTTCGTTTTACCAAATTTGAACAAGTTTACCTGTTAGAAGCAAAACATTTGTTAATGTATTGGGAACGAATGTTGAGCGGTGGCAGAAAATCAATTACCAAAGAAGAAATTGAAGAAAAAGGTCATCGCATTCCACTTGGATTTCAACCTAGAATTGACTATATTAAAGTAATAGAAAGACTGTAGATCTTCTAAAAGTGGAAAAGTGGAAGTTAGAAAGGAAGGAATTATTATATGTCTGAACAATACAAATCAAGAGAGGAGCGCCGAAAGAAACTCCAATCCAAAGGTAAACCAAAAGCCAAGAAAAAATCAGGCGGACTTTTTAAGAAAATTTTTTTAAGTCTTGTTATTCTTGGAATCGTAGGTATTATTACTGGAGTTGGGACTTTCGCCTATTTAGTAAAGGATGCTCCCGCACTTGATCCAAAACTATTGAAAGATCCAATCCCTTCTAAAATATTAGATAAAGATGGCAAACCGATTACTGAAGTAGGTGCCGTAAACCGCGAATATGTGAATTATAAAGACATACCAAAGCAAGTTGAAAATGCCATTTTAGCGACAGAAGATTATCGTTTTTACAAGCACCACGGGATTGACCCCATTCGCCTTGGAGGAGCCGTTATAGCAAACTTCCAACACGGATTTGGTGCAGAAGGTGGTAGTACCATTACCCAGCAGGTAGTTAAAAACTCATTTTTAACTCATGAAAAAACATTAAAGCGAAAAGTTCAGGAAGCATGGCTTTCCTATAAGCTTGAACAACAATATACCAAGCACCAAATCTTTGAAATGTATGTAAATAAGGTGTTTGTATCACAAAACAGTCATGGTATTGCTACTGCGGCAAAAATTTATTATGGCAAAGAACTAAAGGATTTAACGTTATCAGAAGCTGCTCAAATTGCAGGGATGCCTCAAAGTCCCAATAATTATAATCCGTTTACACACCCTGACTTAGCTGAGAAAAGACGGAACATCGTCTTAACATTAATGCATCAGCATGGATATATTACAAAAGAGCAAATGGAAGAGGCACAAAAGGTTTCAGTTGCATCGACCGTTTTACCACCGGATCAGCGTAAGGTAGATGAAGACCCTTACGGTGCATTTGTTGATGCTGTTATTGATGAAGTAAAAGCAACTACCGATTTTGATATTTTTACAGATGGTTTAACGATTTATACAACCTTAGATACGAATGCCCAAGATCAAGTAGAAAAAATCCTAAATTCAAAAGAAGGAATTATTAACTATCCAGATGAGGAATTTCAAGCTGGTATTGCCCTTTTAGATACAAAGACAGGAGAAATTCGGGCCATTGGTGGTGGACGGAACCAGCAGGTAAAACGCGGTTTCAACTACGCAATCGATACTCAGCGCCAGCCAGGATCAACGATAAAGCCTGTTCTTGATTACGGTCCTGCGATTGAATATTTAAATTGGGGAACATATGAAATGATTGAAGATAAACCCATTACATATTCAACTGGGAAAAAATTCGGAAACTGGGACCAAAAGTATAAAGGCCCAATGACAATTAGAACTGCCCTGCAATTATCTAGGAACACTCCTGCCGTCCAGGCACTGCAACAAGTGGGATTAGATAGAGCAATGGGATTTGCTTTAGGTCTTGGTATACCTTTAAAAGAAATATATGAATCCTATGCCATTGGAGGATTTGGCGGGAAAACCGTTGGTGTTTCCCCACTAGAAATGGCTGGAGCCTATAGCGCATTTGGAAATAATGGTCTTTATACAAAACCACATGCTATAAATAAAATAAAATTGCGTGATGGTACAATGATAAGCTCTGACCTTAAACCAAAGGTAGTCATGAAGGATTCAACTGCCTTTATGGTTACAGATATGTTAAAAAGTGTTCTCGTATCTCCTGGAACAGGAACAAGAGCAAAAGTACCAGGACTTCCAATTGCCGGAAAAACAGGAACAACAAATTATACAGATGAAGAAATGAAGAAATGGAATATAAAAAGCAGCAGCTCTGTCCCGGATGCTTGGTTTACTGGCTATACAACAAATTACACTGCATCCATTTGGACAGGATACAAAGACCGCTCAACACCAATTACAGCTGTCGGAGACAATCAAAGAATTGCACAGCTAATCTTTAAAAAACTTATGGCTTATGTCTCAAAAGATATCGAAACACCTGATTTCAAGATACCTAACAGTGTGCAAAAGGTTAGAATCGAAAAAGGATCCATGCCTCCAGTACTTGCTAGTGAATATACACCGGATAGTGAAATCACTACAGAATATGCTGTAAAAGGGCATGCTCCTAAAAAGGTATCCGAGAAATATACCAAACTTGAGGCACCAGCAAATGCAGCTTCAAAATATGATGAAGTTTCTAAAAACATTACATTAACATGGAACTACAACAACCCTAAAAACTTACCAGTTACGTTCGAAATTACTGTCAATGATGGTTCTGCTCAAAAGAAATACACACAAGCAGAAACTACATTAATGATACCAGCAATTCCAGGAGCAAAATATTCCTTCTCAATTATTGCAATTGTAGATAATAAAAGGAGTGACCCTGCTACTACTGCCATAGAGATTCCAACCCCTGAAATTGATCAAGGGAATGGGAATGGCAACAACGGTGATGGAAATGGTAACGGTAATGGTAATGGTAATAAC